>CAYZLI010000219.1:0-4969 GCA_964479195.1 uncultured Rhodocyclaceae bacterium | reverse complement strand
TTCCCATCTTCCCAGGACGGTTGAACTCTATAGCGTCCGGACTATCCTGAGAAGGTACCGGCTCGGCCGGGACCCACAGAGAGAGGAACTACCATGAAAATCAAGACCTTCCTAATGATGGGCGCATTCGCGCTGGCGAGCGGCTCGGTCCTCGCCTTTCACTGTCCGATGGACATGAAGAAGATCGACGAGGCGCTGGCGAAAAATCCGATGCTGCCCGCCGCGCAGATGTCGGAAGTGAAGAAGCTGCGCGCCGAGGGTGAGACGCTGCACAAGGCCGGCAAGCACCCGGAGTCGATCGATACCCTGGCCAAGGCGATGAAGATGCTGGGCATCCAGTAGGGGCGCGTCCTTGAGGCGAGACGGCCGGCACCTGTCGGCCGTTTTATTACGGGCGCGTGCCCGAACCTGCCTTCGAACCTGCCTTGTGGGAGCGGCGCCCTCGCCGCGCATCGATGCCGGATCGCGGCGCGGACGCCGCTCCCACATCACGCCGCGGCGCCATCGGGCGCGGCGGTTTTCCCGGCGCTGCCGAGGGCCGTCCCTGGCCGCGCCGTCCGTTCTGGATCGGCTCGGGGCGGATGCGCGGGTCGGGCTCGAAGCCGGGCAGCACGATCTTCTCGATGTCGCGCTTGAGCAGCCGCTCGATGTCGCGCAGCAGGCCGTGTTCGTCCACGCACACCAGGGAGACCGCCTGGCCGCTGGCCCCGGCGCGGCCGGTGCGGCCGATGCGGTGCACGTAGTCCTCCGCCACGTGGGGCAGTTCGAAGTTCACCACATGGGGCAGTTGGTCGATGTCCAGGCCGCGGGCGGCGATGTCGGTGGCGACCAGCACGTTGAGCTTGAGGCTCTTGAAATCGGCCAGCGCCCGGGTGCGCGCGCCCTGGCTCTTGTTGCCGTGGATGGCGGCGGCGCTGATGTCGGCCTTGTTGAGCCGCTCGGCCAGCGCGTTGGCGCCGTGCTTGGTGCGCGTGAACACCAGCACCTGGTGCCAGTTGTGCTCGTCGATGAGCTGGATGAGGAGATCGCGCTTGCGTTCCCGGTCCACGTGGTAGACGCGCTGGCTGACCAGCTCGGCGGCGGCGTTGCGCGGGGCCACCTCGACGCTCTGCGGATCGCGCAGCAGGCCCGCGGCCAGCGTGCGGATCTCCTCGGAGAAGGTGGCCGAGAAGAGCAGGCTTTGCTTGTTCTTCGGCACCAGGGCGAGGAGCTTGCGGATGTCGTGGATGAAGCCCATGTCGAGCATGCGGTCGGCCTCGTCCAGGACGAGGATCTCCACGCCCGACAGATCGGCGGTGCGCTGGCCGATGTGGTCGAGCAGGCGCCCCGGTGTCGCCACCAGGATGTCGACGCCGCTCTTCAGCGCCTGCACCTGCGGCGCCATGCCGACGCCGCCGAAGATCGTCGTGGACTTCAGGGGCAGGTGGCGGCCGTAGGTGCGCACGCTCTCTTCCACCTGGGCGGCGAGCTCGCGCGTCGGGGTGAGCACCAGGACGCGCGGCTTGGTGCGGGAGGCGGCCGGCCGGGTGCTGAGCAACTGCAGGATGGGCAGGGTGAAGCCGGCGGTCTTGCCGGTGCCGGTCTGCGCCGCGGCCATCAGGTCGCGGCCCTGCAGGACGACGGGGATCGCCTTGGCCTGGATCGGGGTCGGCGTGTCGTAGCCTTGATCGGCAATGGCACGCAGGATTTCGGCGCGCAGGCCGAGATCGGAAAAATTCATGGAATGCTCCTGGAATCGCGCCTCCGTGCTTGGCACGAACCAGTCTAGGCGGAACCGCTTAAGGGGAAGAAAGACGCGAATCGAGAAACGCGGCGCGCCGGCAATTAGACTGATTGGAAGGCCAGCGCGGCGCGCAGTGTAACACAGGGCGCCTCGGCCCGTGTCGGATATCACCAGGGAATCGGCGCCCGGTCGCGGAAGAAGCCGCCGGAGGGGCCGTCGTCCGGCAGGGTGGCCAGCCACACCGCGGTGTCCGCGCCTTCCTCGACGGTTCGCGTCGCATTGGGCCCGCCCATGTCGGTGCGCACCCAGCCCGGACACAGGGAATTCACCTTGATGTTCGTGCCCGCGAGCTCCGCCGCGAGGATGCGCGTCAGCGCGTTGAGCGCGGTCTTGGAAATGCGGTAGGCGGGCGTGCCCCAACCCATGTCGGCGAGCTGGCCCAGGCTGCTCGCCATGTTCACGATGCGCCCGTAGCCGTGGCGGCCCATGAGGGGCAGCAGGGCCTGGGTGACCCGCAGCGGGCCGTAGAGGTTGGTCTCCAGGGTGCGGCCCAGGGTGTCCAGGGGCAGCTCGGCGATGCGGCGGCCGTCCGTGTCCAGCATCACGCCGGCGTTGTTCACCAGGACGTCGAGGCGGCGGAAGCTGTGCTCCAGCCAGTCGCGCAAGGCGGCGACGCTTGCATCATCGGTGACGTCCAGGGGATGGAAGCGCGGCGCCAGGCCGTCGCCGCGTAGCCGCGCGGCCGCCGCCTCGCCCTGGTCCGGGTCGCGGGCGGTGAGCACCACCTGCAGGCCGCGCCCCAGGAGCTGGCGGGCGATCTCCCGGCCCAGGCCGCGGTTGGCGCCGGTGACCACGGCGATTCTCGACGGATTCATGGCAAACTCCCTCGAATTTCCATCGTTCGACCACCGAGGCCCCGTGAAATTTCCCGAACCGCTCATGGAGGGACGGCTCATCCGCCGCTACAAGCGCTTTCTCGCCGACGTGGACCTGGGCACCGGCGCCGGCGTCGTCACCGTCACCGCCCACTGCCCGAACACCGGCTCCATGCTCGGCTGTGCGGCGCCCGGGAGCCGCGTCTGGCTGAGCCGGTCGGGGAACGCCGACAGGAAATACGCCCTCACCTGGGAGCTCGTGGAGGTGGCGCCGGGCGTGCTCGCCGGGGTCAATACCGGACGCACGAACCGCCTCGTCGAGGAGGCCATCGCGGCGGGCCTCATCGCCGAACTGGCGGGCTACGGGCGGCTGCGGCGCGAGGTGCGCTACGGCACGGAGGGCAGCCGCATCGACCTGCTGCTGGAGGCCGAGGACCGTCCCCCCTGCTACGTGGAAGTGAAGAACGTCACCGCCGCGGTGGAAGACGGCATCGCCCTGTTTCCCGACGCGGTGAGTGCGCGCGGAGCCAAGCACCTGCGGGAGATGATGGAGGTGGTGCGCGCCGGCGCCCGCGCCGTGCTCGTCTTCTGCGCCCAGCGCAACGATGCGCGGGAGGTGCGCCCGGCCGACGCCATCGACCCGGCATATGGGCGCACGCTGCGCGAGGCGCTCGCTGCCGGCGTCGAGGCCGTCGCCTACCGCGCCGAGGTGGCGCCGACCCATGTGCAGGTGCAGGAGCGCGTGCCGGTGGTCTGCCCGTAGGGCATAATCCGGCTGCGGCTCCTCGGGTTGTCATTCCCGCGCAAGCGGGAATCCAGCGTCGTCCTGCAAGAGTCGCTGGATTCCCGCGTTCGCGGGAATGACAAACAAGCCACCTGAATGGGCGCGATGAAATACCACGACCTGCGCGACTTCCTCGCGCAACTGGAGAGCCTCGGCGAACTCAAGCGGGTGGCCGCCGAGGTCGATCCCAAGCTGGAGATGACCGAGGTCTGCGACCGCGTGCTGCGCGCCGGCGGGCCGGCGATCCTGTTCGAGCGCCCGAAGGGGCACACCATCCCGGTGCTCGGCAATCTCTTCGGCACGGCGCGGCGCGTCGCCCTGGGCATGGGCGAGGAGTCGGTGGCGGCCCTGCGCGAGGTGGGCAAGCTCCTGGCCTACCTCAAGGAGCCGGAGCCGCCCAAGGGCCTCAAGGACGCCTGGGAGAAGCTGCCGGTGCTGAAGCAGGTGCTGCACATGGCGCCGAAGGTGGTTTCTTCCGCCCCGTGCCAGGAGCAGGTTTGGGAGGGCCGGGACGTGGATCTCGCGCGCCTGCCCATCCAGACCTGCTGGCCCGGCGATGCGGCGCCGCTCATCACCTGGGGGCTCACCGTGACGCGCGGGCCGAACAAGCCGCGCCAGAACCTCGGCATCTACCGCCAGCAGGTGATTGCCCCCAACAAGGTCATCATGCGCTGGCTCGCCCATCGCGGCGGCGCCCTGGATTTCCGCGACCATTGCCTGAAGCACCCGGGCGAGCCCTTCCCCGTGGCCGTCGCGCTGGGCGCGGACCCGGCCACCATCCTCGGCGCCGTGACGCCCGTGCCGGACACCCTCTCCGAGTACCAGTTCGCGGGGCTCCTGCGTGGGGCCAAGACGGAGGTGGTGAAATGCCTGGGCAACGATCTGCAGGTGCCGGCTTCCGCCGAGATCGTCCTGGAGGGCGTCATCCGCCCGGATGAAACCGCAGTGGAGGGGCCCTACGGGGACCACACCGGCTACTACAACGAGCGGGCCGAGTTCCCCGTTTTCACCCTCTCGCGCATCACCATGCGCCGCAATCCCATCTACCACAGCACCTATACGGGCAAGCCGCCGGACGAGCCCGCCATGCTAGGGGTGGCGTTGAACGAAGTGTTCGTGCCCCTGCTGCAGAAGCAGTTTCCCGAGATCGCCGACTTCTACCTGCCGCCCGAGGGCTGCTCCTACCGGCTCGCCGTGGTTTCCTTGCGCAAGCAGTACCCCGGCCACGCCAAGCGCGTCATGTTCGGCGTGTGGAGCTTCCTGCGCCAGTTCATGTACACCAAGTTCATCATCGTCACCGACGACGACGTGGACATCCGCGACTGGAAGGAAGTGATCTGGGCGCTCACCACCCGGGTCGATGCGGCGCGCGACACCCTGATCGCCGAGAACACGCCCATCGACTACCTCGACTTCGCCTCGCCCGTGGCCGGCCTGGGCAGCAAGATGGGCATCGACGCCACCAACAAGTGGCCGGGCGAGACGGCGCGCGAATGGGGCCGGCCCATCGTCATGGACGAGACGGTGAAGCGGCGGGTGGATGCGCTGTGGCAGGAGTTGGGTCTCTAGGCCGCATGTCATTCCCGC
>CAYZLI010000218.1:0-5022 GCA_964479195.1 uncultured Rhodocyclaceae bacterium | reverse complement strand
CCCGCCATCTCGCAGGCGATCGAGTCGCACACCCGCACGGTGAGCGGCGGCGGTGGCGCCTCGCCCGCCTTCACCACGTCGAAGTGATGGTAGAAGCTCGCCACCTCGTACACCTCGGCGCGGGAAAGCTTCATGGCTTCCGCCAGCGCGGCGAGGTGGTCGACGGAGAGAAAGCCGTGTCGGTCCTGGATGCGATGCAGGTACTCGATCAGCAGGTCGCGCCGCACCGGCTCTGCGCCGAGGAGGGCGCGCACTTCCTCGATGGCCGCGGACGGAACGGGATTGAGATTTCGGCGAGACATGGGGTGATTTTGCGGGATTGCTTTGACTGCGACAATCCCGGCGGTAGCCGGCAAGGTCACGAAAAGTAAAAGATTGGCACTGTTTTGTCCTGCTGCACTGACACTATATCGGAAGTTGTCTCTGAATCAGTCAGGGACAACCTTCACGTCTCTAGGTAATCATCCTGATTGTTCAACAGGGTCGCCCGGTTTATTTTCCGGAAAACAAGTGGAGGCACCGATTGCACTTGTCTTGACGGGAAAAATCCCTCGTTCGGCGTGACGAGGGAGCACTGAATTTGTTCCCGATTAAATGGAATACGAATAGTGTTCCGAGGCGAACTGTCTTTTGGTCAACGCATCCCTATACGGGAGGAGGAAACGATTCATGAGCAATACTGTACTGATTCACCCGTCGATGGACGCCGGGGTAAGACCAGCTGCGCCAGGTTTTGCCGGAGGCAAACTCCGTTGCAGGTGTCCTTCCGACAAGGTCGAGGTGGCGATCAGTTCACAAACCGCACACAACCACGCCTGCGGCTGCAGCAAGTGCTGGAAGCCGAACGGAGCCATGTTCTCCCAGGTCGCCGTCGTTCCACGCGACAAGCTCAAGGTGACTGCCCATGAAGAAAAGTTGAAGATCGTAGACGGCAGCGCGGCCATTCAGCGCCATGCGTGCACCGGCTGCGGAGTTCATATGTTTGGCCGCATCGAGAACAAGGCCCATCCGTTCTTCGGCCTCGACTTCGTGCACACGGAACTCTCCGACAGCGGCGGCTGGTCGCCGCCGGAATTCGCGGCGTTTGTTTCCTCCATCATCGAAACGGGCACCGACCCGGCTCAAATGCCCGCCGTGCGGGCGCGCCTGAGGCAACTGGGGCTGGAGCCGTACGACTGCCTGTCGCCCCCCCTGATGGACGCCATATCCACGCACGTCGCCAAGAGCAAAGCCAAGGCATAAGGCACACTTCGCAGCATCTGCGTGCCCGGTCTGTCGTGTACCCTCGCACGACAGGCCGCTTTTTTTCCCGGAACGTTTGGTCTTGATCCGTCAGGGATGAATGGCGCCCGGTCCAAAGCCGGTAATGATCTATCCGGCCAGGCGAACAGCAATGAAGACAAAAGCCGCTCCCAGGCACGTAAGTCCAATGAGGCTGAGGGTAGTGGCCGAGTCATTCAACGAGTGTGCCTCGGGCAGAATGTCGGAAGCACTTATATACAGGAGAAACCCGGCGAAGAATCCCAAGTAGAGCATCAAGATGGAAGCAGGAACGCTAAATGCCAGCGTAGATGCAGCGCCTGCGATGGGAGCGAGCGCATCCAGCATCAGCATCGCAAGCGAATGACGACTTGTATTGCGGTGAATCAGCATCAAACTGACCGTGTTGAGTCCGTCACAAAAGTCATGGGCGATCACCGCAATAGCTACGGTAACCCCGATAGCATCGGACACCTGGAACGCCAGGCCGATTCCGACGCCATCCATGAAGCTGTGCCCTATCAGGGCAATGGCGGAGAGAACGCCTACCTGCGGGTGGCGATGCTTGGCGTAATCGCCCTCGTGGGCATGGTGGACCAGAACAAACTTCTCAAGACTGTGAAAGAGCAGAAAGCCGAATACGAGCGCGATCATTGCCCCTGAGGCATCGATCCCCGTCTCGTGGGCCAGCTTGAAAAGCTCGGGCAGAATATCAAAGCTCACGACGCCCAGGAGGACCCCCGCGGTGAAGCTGAGAATATGGTGCAGGCGGTCACGAAACCACAGCGCGATTATTCCGCCGATGGAGGTCGAGAAGAATGTCGCGAGTGAAAACAATACGACGCTCATGTTATCCCCCGCAATCATCCCGGAAACGGTTTGACGCTGGAATTCCCGCGCTTCTTATCCGGCGTATGCGGGTTCGCCCGCCCCCACCCGCCGCCTAATTCTGCGGAATCCTCGTCCGGGATTTCGAGGCAAGGGCGTCTTTCCTGGAGAGATTCCGCGCGTGAAACCTGAGATGGTCATCGATGAAGCTGCCGATGAAAAAATAGCTGTGATCGTAACCCTCTCGCAGGCGTAGATCGAGCGTAACGCCCGCACGTTCGCAAGCTTCGCGCAACAGCTCCGGCTTGAGCTGGGTGTCGAGAAACTGATCCTTCGTGCCCTGGTCAACCAGAAGAGGGGGCCCCTTCCAGCCGCGTGCCTCGATCAGGGCGGCAGCATCGTATTCGCGCCAGGCGCCGCGATCCGGCCCGAGATATCCGGTTAGCGCTTTCTCGCCCCAGGGACAGCGTATTGGCGAAGAGATCGGGGCAAAGGCCGACACCGATTTGTAGCGCTGGGGATTCCTCAATGCCAGGACCAGCGCGCCGTGTCCGCCCATGGAATGACCGAAGATGCCGACCCTGGTCGGGTCGATGGGGAAATTGGATGCGACGAGCCACGGCAGCTCTTCGGTGAGGTACGAATACATGCGGTAGTGCTTCCGCCAGGGCTCCCGGGTTGCGTCCAGGTAGAAGCCGGCGCCCATGCCGAAGTCGTAGCAATCCTTCTCGTCGGGAACGTCCGGTCCGCGCGGACTGGTGTCCGGCGCCACGATGGCCAAGCCGAGTTCCGCCGCGACGCGCTGCGCGCCCGCCTTGACGATGAAGTTCTCCTCGGTGCAGGTCAGGCCGGACAGCCAGTAGAGCACGGGGACAAGCCCCTGCTGCGCCTGGGGCGGCAGAAACAGTCCGAAGCGCATGGTGCATCCGGTTTCGGGTGAGGCGTGGCTGAAAACGCTCTGCACGCCGCCAAAGCACAGGCTCTGGGAAACGGTAGTGACAGTCATGGAGTACTTGCTGAAAAACCTGCACTCAGAACGTGACGACCGAGCGGATCGACTTGCCTTCGTGCATCAGGTCGAAGGCCTCGTTGATGCGCTCCAGCGGCATGACATGCGTGATCAGGTCGTCGATGTTGATCCTGCCGTCCATGTACCAGTCGACGATCCTCGGCACGTCGGTGCGGCCGCGCGCGCCGCCGAAGGCGGAGCCCTGCCAGACGCGGCCGGTGACGAGCTGGAACGGCCGCGTGGCGATCTCCTGGCCGGCGCCGGCGACGCCGATGATGGTGGAAACGCCCCAGCCCTTGTGGCAGCACTCCAGCGCCTGACGCATCAGCTTGACGTTGCCGACGCACTCGAAGGTGTAGTCGGCGCCGCCCTTGGTCAGGTTGACCAGGTGGGCGACGAGGTCGCCCTCGACCTCCTTCGGGTTGACGAAGTGCGTCATGCCGAATTTCTCCGCCAGCGCCTTGCGCGCCGGATTAAGGTCGACGCCGACGATCATCCCTGCGCCGGCCATGCGCGCGCCCTGGAGGACGTTGAGGCCGATGCCGCCGAGGCCGAACACTACCACGCTGCTGCCCGGCTTCACCTTGGCCGTGTAGATCACCGCGCCGATGCCGGTGGTGACGCCGCAGCCGATGTAGCAGACCTTGTCGAAGGGCGCATCCTCGCGGATCTTCGCCACCGAGATCTCCGGCATCACCGAATAGTTGGCGAAGGTCGAGGTGCCCATGTAGTGGAAGAGCTTCTTTCCGCCGATGCTGAAGCGGCTGCTGCCGTCGGGCATCAGCCCCTGGCCCTGGGTGGAGCGGATCGCCTGGCAGAGGTTGGTCTTCTGCGACAGGCAATACTCGCACTGGCGGCATTCCGGCGTGTACAGCGGGATGACGTGATCGCCCGGCTTAACGCTGGTGACGCCGCTGCCCACTTCGACAACGACGCCGGCCCCTTCGTGGCCGAGGATCGCCGGGAAGAGGCCCTCCGGATCGTCGCCCGAGAGCGTGAAGGCGTCGGTATGGCAGACGCCGGTGGCCTTGATCTCCACCAGCACCTCGCCGGCTTTCGGCCCATCGAGCTGCACCGTCTCAATCGTCAGGGGGGCACCGGCCTTGTAGGCCACGGCTGCACGTACGTCCATATGTTGGCTCCTGTAGGTTAGAGAATAGGATTTTCGGGATGCGGCGGTCGTCGCCGCCTTATTCGAGTATTGGAGTGATCGCCTTGATCACTTCTGCCGTCGGCGTGCCATAGGGGAGGATGCGGGCCAGCCTGCCGGCTCCATCCACGACATACAGGTTCGCCGGATGGTCCACCGTGTAGGCGGTCGAGGCGCCGCGTCCGATGTAGCTGAAATTCGAACCATAGGCTTTCACCACGCGGCGCAGCTGAGATTCGCTCCCTGTCAGTGGCAGAATCGCCGGGCTGAACGTTGCCGCGTACTCGGCAAGCCGCTGCGGCGTGTCGCGGGCCGGATCCAGCGAGATGAAAATCGTAAGCACCCTGTCGCGCTTTTCACCGAGCGACGCCAGGATTTCCCGGAACTGCAGAAGGTCGGAGGGGCACACATCGGGGCAGCTGGTATAGCCGAAGTAGATCAGCACCAGCCTGCCGCGCTGCGCCTCCAGCCGGAACGTGCCGCCGCGCGCATCCTGCAGTTCGAAGTCGCCGCCGAGCGCGGGCTTCGCCTGCGCGGACTCCACCCGCGGCGCATGCGCCGCCGCCGCATGCGGCAGCAGCATGCATGCCAGCACCACCGCCCGGCCGAGCACACGCATCATTCGGAAACGCCCATCCAATGAAAAAAACGACGCGGCGCCGTGACAACCGGCGCACGCACGCATGTGCGCAATGTAGCCACTGCGCGCGCGCCGCGGAATCCGGATCATTCCAGTGGGTGCTAGGGGTTATCCCTTAGAGCAGTCCCCTCTCCC
>CAYZLI010000217.1:2896-5028 GCA_964479195.1 uncultured Rhodocyclaceae bacterium | reverse complement strand
TGCACGAGAAGTTCAACCGGGGCGCGGAGAACCAGGCCTTCCTGGTGGAGGCCATCAACGGCATCGACACCCTGAAGGCCATGGCCGTCGAGCCGCAGATGACCCGCCGCTGGGACAACCAGCTCGCCGCCTATGTCGCGGCCGGTTTCCGCAGCGCCACCCTGGCCACCCTCGCCCATGAAGGGGTCTCCTTCATCGGCAAGCTGGTGACCGTGGCCACCCTGTGGCTGGGGGCGCGCCTGGTGATCGAGGGGGAGCTCACGGTGGGCCAGCTCATCGCCTTCAACATGCTCGCCGCCCGGGTGGCGCAGCCGGTCATGCGCCTCGCCCAGCTCTGGACGGACTTCCAGCAGACGGGGATTTCGGTGCAGCGCCTGGGCGACATCCTCAACAGCCGCACGGAGCTCGCCCAGGCGAACCGCAGCAGCCTGCCGCCGCTCGCCGGGCGCATCGAGTTCGACCAGGTGGTCTTCCGCTACCGGCCGGATGGCCCGGAGGTGCTGCACGGCGTGGGCCTGGCGATTGCCCCCGGCGAGGTGATCGGCCTGGTCGGGCGCTCCGGCTCGGGCAAGAGCACGCTGGCCCGGCTCGTGCAGCGCCTCTATCTGCCGGAGCGGGGGCGGGTGCTGGTGGATGGGATGGATCTCGCGCTGGCCGACGCTTCGAGCCTCCGGCGCCAGATCGGCGTCGTGCCCCAGGAGGCCGTGCTCTTCAACCGCACGATCCGCGAGAACATCGCGCTCGCCGACCCGGGCCTGCCCCTGGAGGCGGTCATCCGCGCGGCGAAACTGGCCGGCGCCCACGACTTCATCCTGGAGTTGCCGGAAGGCTACGACACGGTGGTGGGCGAGCACGGGGCGACGCTCTCCGGCGGCCAGCGCCAGCGCATCGCCATCGCCCGGGCCCTCATCACCAGTCCCCGCATCCTCATCTTCGACGAGGCGACCAGCGCCCTCGACTACGAGTCGGAGCGCATCATCCAGAACAACATGAAGGCGATGTGCAAGGGCCGGACAGTGCTCATCATCGCCCACCGGCTCTCCGCCGTGCGCGAAGCCCATCGCATCGTCGTGCTGGACCGGGGGCAGATCGTGGAGGAGGGCACGCACGCGGAACTCCTCGGGCATGAGGCGGGGCATTACTCGCGCCTGCACCGGCTGCAGATGGGGTAGGGATGAAATCACTGAAAGTCATCCCCGCGAACGCGGGAATCCAGCGGCTTGTTGAACGACACTGGGTTCCCGCGTGCGCGGGAACGACAGAGGCATGAGCGCGGCTATCGCCTTGCGGCTTCGGGCTGCGCTGGACCTCCTCGGCCGCTATGGGGCCGTATTCCGCCACGCCTGGCGGGAGCGGAAGAGCCTCGACGCACCGCCCCGCCTGCCCCACGAAGCGCAGTTCCTGCCCGCGGCCCTGGCGCTGCGGGAAACCCCCGTCTCCCCGGCGCCGCGCATCGCCATGGGGCTGCTGCTGGCCTTCGCCTTCATCGCGCTCGCCTGGGCGGTGTTCGGGCAGATCGACGTGGTGGCCACGGCCCGCGGCCGGATCGTCCCGAGCGAACGCACCAAGGTGATCCAGCCCATCGAGACGGCCACCGTCAAAGCGATCCGCGTGGCGGACGGGCAGGCCGTCAGGGCGGGCGAGGCGTTGATCGAGCTGGATGCGACGAATGCCTTGGCCGATACGGCGCGGCTGGCGAACGATCTCGCCGCAGCGAGACTCCAGGCGGCGCGGGCCGGTGCGCTGCTTACGGCGCTCGCCTCGGGCCGGCCGCCCGCCCTCGGGCGCATCGACGGCGTGGCGGCCGAGCGGCTGGCGCAGGAGGCGCGCGTGCTGGACGGGCAGTATGGCGAATACCGGGCGAAGCTCGCCCGCATCGAGGCCGAGATCGCCCGGCGGGAAGCGGAGCTCGCTTCCACCCGGGAGATCGTGCGCAAGCTCGAACAGACGGTGCCCATCGCCCGTCGGCGCGCCCGGGACTTCCGGGACCTGGTGGAACGCAACTTCATTTCCCAGCATGGCTATCTCGACAAGGAGCAGGCGCGCATCGAGCAGGAAGCGGATTTGGCCACTCAGCGTAGCCGCATCGGGGAGCTTTCGGCGGCCCTGGAGGAGGGGCGCCGGCAGCGGGC
>CAYZLI010000217.1:0-2796 GCA_964479195.1 uncultured Rhodocyclaceae bacterium | reverse complement strand
GAGAACAAGGACATCGGCTTCGTGAGCGCCGGGCAGGAGGCCGTGGCGAAGATCGAAACTTTCCCCTTCACAAAGTACGGCACGCTTCCCGCCCGCGTGACCCACGTTTCCCACGACGCGATGAACGACGAGAAGCGGGGGCTCATCTATTCGGCGCGCGTCCGGCTGGAGCACACGAGGATACAGGTGGAGGACAAGATCGTGAATCTTTCCCCAGGCATGGCCGTCACCGTGGAGATCAAGACCGGGCGGCGGCGGGTAATCGAGTATTTCCTCTCGCCGCTGCTGCAGTACAAGGACGAGAGCCTGCGGGAACGGTAGGGGTCTCGCTTGTCATTCCCGCGAATGCGGGAATCCAGCGACGTTCAGACAGAGACGCTGGATTCCGGGTTCCGCTTCGCGGCCCCGGAATGACAACCTCACGCCAGCCCCTCCATCGCCTGCACCGACACCAGCTCCCCCGGCTCCACGTTGCCGCGGGCTTCTTCGACGACGATGAAGCAGTTGGCTTCCGACATGGAGCGCAGGATGCCGGAGCCCTGGGCGCCGGTGGGGCGCACTTTCCATTCGCCGTTATCGCGGTAGAGGATGCCGCGCTGGAACTCGGTGCGCCCGGGGCGCTTCTTGAGGGCGCCGGTGCAGGGGACTTGGAAGCTGGGCAGGGGCTCGACCGGGTCGACGCCCATCATTTTCAGCAGGGCTTCGCGCACGAACTGGTAGAAGGTGACCATCACGGCCACCGGATTGCCGGGCAGGCCGAAGAGCCAGGCGGCGCGCTCGCCGCGGCCGATGCGGCCGAAGGCCATGGGGCGGCCGGGGCGCATGGCGATCTTCCAGAAGGCCACCTCGCCCAGCTTGTCCATGAGGGCGCGGATGAAGTCGGCCTCGCCCACGGACACGCCGCCGCTGGTGATGATGACATCGGCCTGGGCGGCGGCCTGGCTGAAGGCGGCTTCCAGCGCCTGCGGGTCGTCGCGCACCACGCCCAGGTCCATCACTTCGCAGCCCAGGCGGCTGAGCATGCCGTGGATCGTGTAGCGGTTGCTGTCGAAGACCTCGCCTTCCTTGATGGCAGTGCCGATGGAGCAGAGCTCGTCGCCGGTGGAGAAGAAGGCCACCCGCAGCCGCCGCTTCACCCTCACCTCGGCGATGCCGAGCGAGGCGATCAGTCCCAGCTCCGCCGGCCGCAGCGGCTTGCCCGCCTGCAAGGCCGGGAAGCCGGCGCGCAGGTCCTCGCCGGCATGGCGCACGTTCTGACCCTGGCGCTGCCGCGGCGGGATGGCGACGGTGTCGCCGTTTGGCTTCGCCACCTCCTGGATGACTACCGTGTCGGCGCCCTCGGGGACGACGGCGCCGGTCATGATGCGCACGCATTCGCCCGGTTCGAGCCTGCCTTCGAAGGTGCGGCCGGCGAAGGCGATGCCGGCGAGCCGGAGCGTCGTCTCGCCTTGCGCCGCGAGATCGGCGAAGCGCAGGGCGTAGCCGTCCATCGCCGAGTTGTCGTGGCCGGGCACGTCCATGGGCGAGATCACGTCCTCGGCCAGCACGCGGCCCAGGGCATTGCGCACGAACAGGCGCTCGCTGCCCGCGACGGGGGCGACGAGTCCGCGGATCAGCTCCTGCGCCCGGGTGACGGACAGGGAATCGGGGTCGTAGTCGTCGGAGCAGGACAGGGCTTGCAGGATGGAGCTCATGGTTCGAGGAGGTTGAGTTCTTCCAGGGTGTTAATGTTGGCGAAGGCGCGCTCGTCGTCGAAGGGCACCTCGACGATCTTCAGCGCCGCGTACCAGGCGTCGATCTTCCGTCCCCCGCCTTCCAGGAATTCCGTCAGGCTGTCCAGGACCTCCCGGCGCACCAGGGAAAAGACCGGATGCGCCTGGTCGCCGGTCTTGGCCACGGCAAGCTGCGCCGAGCGCTCGACGAGGCCGGCGTAAAGCCGCGCCACGAGGTCGTCCGGCAGAAAAGGGGAGTCGCAGGGGCAAGTGACGAGAAGCGGCGTCTCTGCGGCCAAGAGGCCCGCCTGCAGCCCGGCGAGCGGCCCGGCGAAGCCCTGGACGCGGTCGGAGATGACGGGGTGGCCGAAGGCCGCATAGGCCTCCAGGTTCTGGTTGGCGTTGATGATGACGGCATCTACCTGGGGCGCCAGGCGCTCGATGGCCCAGGCCACCATGGGCCGGCCGCGGAAGGACTGCAGGCCCTTGTCGCGCCCGCCCATGCGGCGACCGAGGCCGCCGGCCAGGACGAGCCCGGTGATTGTCTCTCTGGTCATTATTCTGCGTGAGCAGGCGTCTTGCGGAAGCGGTGTTGTCCGGTAAAGAGCAGGTAGTGCTTGCCCTGGGAGCGGCCGATCATGGTGATGCCGACGCGCCGGGCGATATCGTAGCCCATTTGTGTCAGGCCGGAGCGGGAAACGAGGAAGGGGATGCCCATCTGGGCGCACTTGATGACCATCTCGGAGGTGAGCCGGCCCGTGGTGTAGAAGATCTTGTCGGCGCCCTCGATGCGGTCCAGCCACATCTGGCCGGCGATGGCATCCACGGCGTTGTGGCGGCCCACGTCCTCGACGAACATGAGGATCTCGGTGCCCTGGGCCAGGGCGCAGCCGTGCACGGCGCCGGCCTCCTTGTAGATGGTCTCCCGGTGGCGCACGACATCCAGCAGGCCGTAGAGGGTGTCCTCGTCCAGGCGCGCGTCCTCGGGCAGCTTCACGTGCTCGATCTCGTCCATGAGGTCGCCGAACACCGTGCCCTGGCCGCAGCCGGTGGTGACGGTGCGCTTTTCCATGCGCGCCTCCAG
>CAYZLI010000216.1:0-5034 GCA_964479195.1 uncultured Rhodocyclaceae bacterium | reverse complement strand
GCCGTCATGCGGAAAACTCCCCTGCACCAGGCAGTTGCGCTTTGATTCTAGAAGGCGGCCAACGCGGCCGCATTGGCAGAAATCGGTAGCCCGGGCCGAGCGTCGTAGGGCGCAATAAGCCTGTCCTGAGCCTGTCGAAGGGCGAAGCGCATTGCGCCGCACGGTTCGGAACATCCGGCGCATTACGCTACGCTAATGCCCCCTACGGGTGCCTATGGGCGCCTATGCCGCCCGGCGCATCAGGCTCGCGGCGGCGGCGAGCAGCAGGGCCGCGCCCACGTTGTGGGCCACGGCGAGCCCGAGGCCGAAGCCGCTGGCCACGGTAAGCACGCCCAGGGCCGCTTCCAGGCCGAGCAGCGCCAGCACGGCGATGGCCGCCGGACGCGCCTCCGGCCGGGGCCAGGCCCGCCGGGCGAGCGCCGCGAGCAGGAGCGCCGCCAGCACGGCGAAGTAGCGGTGCAGGAGATGCAGCGCGACCCCGCCCACATCGCCGGCGCCGGCCGGCCCGGCCAGCGTAACGAAAGGATGCAGGGCCGACCAGCCGCCCGCCGGCCACCAGGCCCCCTGGCAGTCGGGCAGGCCGGCGCAGGCGGTTGCGGCATAGCGGGCGCCGATCAGCGCCCCCAGGAGCACGGTGGCGGTGAGCGCGGCGAAACCGACCCGGTACAGGGGGCCGACCGCCGCCGGTGCCGGGCTTGGCACGGCCGTGATGGCCACCCGCCAGGAGAAGGAGACCAGCCCCAGCCCGCCCACCAGGTTGATGAAATTCACCAGGGCTTGGCGGGGATCGGCGCTCCAGACGCCGACCACGGAGAGAAACAGCATGAGGAGCAGGAGCAGCCCGGCATAGCGCGCCGCCGGCTGCAGCGGCCACGGGCGCCAGGCGCGCCAGCACAGCAGGATGCCGGCCAGCAGTGCCAGGGTGGCAACGAGGCGATGGACCAGGCGGGCGCCCTCCCACGGCGCGTGCGAGGCGTACGTTGCGCCCCCCAGCACCCGTCCATAGCAGGCGGGCCAGTCGGTGCAACCGAGGCCCGCCGCCGACAGGCGCAGGTAGGCGCTGGCGGCCACCACGAGCACGGCGAGCGTGAAGGTGGCCCGGGCGAGCCGGCGCAGGCGCCGGCCGCGGGCGGCAGCGGTCTGCATCATCGCGCCCCCGCCACGGCTGGCGGTGCCACCCGCAGCTCGTGGTTCACCCACAGCAGCAGGCCGAACAGGACCATCGCGCCGCCCTGGTGGGCGGCGGCGAGGGCGACGACCGGCTCGGGCACGAAGGTGAGCAGCGTGGCGATGCCCAGGCTGATCTGCACCGCCAGGGCCGCGAGCAGCACATGGGCGGCCCGTTTGGCCCGCACGCTGGCCGCGGAGCGGCGCAGCCGATGCCAGAACCAGGGCACGAGGAAAGCGAGCAGCCAGGCGCCCAGCCGGTGATCGAACTGTACCGTGGCCATGTTGTTGAAGAAGTTGAGGTACCACGGCTCGATCAGGAGGATCTCCGGCGGCACCACGTGACCGTTCATGAGCGGGAAAGTGTTATAGGCCTTGCCGGCGCGGATGCCGGCGACGAAACCGCCCGTGACGATCATGTAGAAGCCGAGGATGGCCAGCCAGAGCCCGGCTTGCCGCAGCTTGCGCAGGCCGGCGTCCGCCAGGCTGGCGCCCCGCTCCGCCAGGAGGTCCAGCGCCACCCACATCATGGCGGTGAAGATGACGAAGGCCAGCGACAAGTGCGCCGTGAGCCGGTACTGGCTGACCCGCGGATCGTCCACCAGGCCGCTCTTCACCATGTACCAGCCCATGGCCCCCTGCAGGCCGCCGAGGAGGAAGATGCCGACAAGCCGCGGCGCGAGGGCGCCGCGGATTTTGCGCTGCACAAGGAAATAAAGGTAGGGCAGGAGGAACACCAATCCTATGCTGCGGCCCAGGACCCGATGCCAGTACTCCCAGTAGAAGATGCCCTTGAATTCGTCCAGGGCCATGCGGTGATTGACCTGCCGGAACTCGGGGGTCTGCCGGTATTTTTCGAAGACTTCCAGCCACTCGGCCTGGTTGAGCGGCGGGACGATACCCACCAGCGGCTGCCACTCGACGATGGACAGCCCCGAGTGGGTGAGCCGCGTCACGCCGCCGACCACGAGGGTGGCGAAGACCATGGCGCTGCAGGCGAAAAGCCAGATCGCGACTTGGCGGCGGGCGGCGGAGTCCATCATAAAGGGCCTGGGTTGGCGAAAGAACAAGCGCTTTCGTGGAGGGCGAATTATATGCGACGAGATGCCGCACTGCGGTATATAAGTCATTGCAGATTTTGGCCTTTCTTAACATAGATCAAGTTCAGCCCCCCACTCGCAGCGTAACTTTCCGCCCGTTAAATCCCCGTAATTCGTCTCGTCCAAAACCGCGCCGCGCAGCGCCGCAATAAAAGGAGGCTTCAAATGGCAGATCAAGAAAACGATCGCATTCCCGTGATGCAGCAGGTCCTGGACAATCCGTTCCTGCTGCTCTTCCTGGGCATCACCCTTCCGACCGTGCTCTACATCCTGTGGGGCGTGATGGAAGTGGCCAACATCCCCGTCGCCCGCTGACATTCACAAGCCTTTTACAGGGAGCTGATTACGATGAGTGCAATTTCGCCGCCTGCTGAGCGCATCTGGTGGAAGGCCCCGCTGGACAAGCTGGAATTCACCTGGATCGCCATCGCGCTGGTCTGGTCGCTGGTCATGTTCGTCATGATGATCTACTGGCACATGTTCGGAAACCAGAACCTGGCCAACGTCGTGCACAAGACCACCAAGGAGATGTACACCGCCAAGGCCCAGGCCGTGGTGGACAAGTACACGGTGCGCACCGAAACGGATCAGAACATCCCGGTGGTCAAGCCGCCGGCGGGCTCGGATGTGTACCTCATCGGCCGCCTGTGGAACTGGTGGCCGATCCTCGAGCTGGAGAAGGGCAAGACCTACAAGCTCCACCTCTCCGCGATGGACTACATGCACGGCTTCTCGCTGCAGCCGCAGAACATCAACATCCAGGTGCACCCGAACTACGACCACACGGTCACGATCACGCCGAACGCGGCGGGCACCTATTCCATCGTCTGCAACGAATACTGCGGCATCGGCCATCACACGATGGTCGGGCGCATCTACGTGAAATAAGGGGGCGCGTAAATGGCTACGACTTACCGCATCTGCCCGCGTTCCGGGCTGCAATTCGACACTGACGCCGAGAAGCTGATGCGCTGGAACGCCGTCGCCGGCGTGCTGGCGCTGCTGGTCGGCGGCATCATGGCCCTCGGTGTCATCCTCACCCGCTGGCCGGCCGTGCACCTGCTGCCGGCGGACCAGTTCTACATGGTCCTGACGGCGCACGGCATCGACATGCTGCTGTTCTGGATCATCTTCTTCGAAATCGCCGTCCTCTACTTCGCCTCGTCCACGCTGCTGCACTGCCGCCTGGCGACGCCGAAGATCGCCTGGCTCGGCTTCTGGCTGATGGCCATCGGCGCGGTCACGACCAACGTCGCCATCTTCCAGGGCGAGTCGAGCGTGATGTTCACCTCCTACGTGCCGATGCAGGCCCAGCCCCATTTCTACCTGGGCCTGATCCTCTTCGCCGTGGGCGCGCTGCTCGGCTGCTTCGTGTTCCTGGGCACCCTGGTGGTGGCCAAGGCGGAGAAGACCTATGAGGGCTCGGTTCCTCTGGTCACCTTCGGCGCGCTGACCGCCTGCATCATCGCCATCTTCACCATCGCCTCGGGCGCCGTCATCCTGATCCCGACGCTGCTCTGGTCGCTCGGCTACATCCGCGAGATCGACTCGCTGATGTACCGCGTGGTGTGGTGGGGCATGGGCCACAGCTCGCAACAGATCAACGTCTCGGCCCACGTGGCGATCTGGTATGCCATCGCCGCCATCGTCTTCGGCGCCAAGCCGATGAGCGAGAAGGTGAGCCGCTCGGCCTACTTCCTCTACATCCTGTTCCTGCAGCTCGCCTGCGCCCACCACCTGCTGTCCGACCCGGGCCTCGGCGCCGAGTGGAAGGTGGTCAACACCTCCTACTTCATGTACTTCGCGGTGCTGGCCTCCATGATCCACGGCATGACCGTGCCGGGGGCCATCGAGCAGGCGCAGCGGGCCAAGGGCTACAACAAGGGCCTGTTCGAATGGCTGCGCAAGGCGCCCTGGGGCAACCCGGCCTTCTCGGCCATGTTCCTGTCGCTGATCGGCTTCGGCTTCCTGGGCGGCATCTCCGGCGTGATGATGGGCGCGGAGCAGCTCAACATGCTGATCCACAACACCATCTACGTGCCGGGCCACTTCCACGCGACGGTCGTGATCGGCACCACCCTGGCGTTCATGGGCCTGACCTACTTCCTGGTCCCGGTGCTGTTCAAGCGCGAGGTGCTGTTCCCCGGCTTCGCCAAGCTGCAGCCCTACCTCTTCGGCCTGTCGATGTACGTGATGGCGCTGGTGATGATGGGCGCCGGCACCCTGGGCGTCTCCCGCCGCCACTGGGACATGGCCTTCGCCGGCTCGCCCTTCGCCTACGAGTGGCCGGGCGCCGCCTACCTGATGATGGGCCTGACCGGCATCTCCGGCGTGGTGGCCGTCATCGGCGGCGGCGGCTGGATCCTGCAGATCGTCTTCTCCCTGCTCTTCGGCAAGAAGCTGGAGGAAGGTGAGACCCGCGCGACGCCGATCCCGCTCACCCTGCCGCCGCAGACGACGGGCCACGCCGCCCATGCCCCGGCCACCCCGGGCACCATGGTGCTGTCCCTGATCTTCCTCACGGCCTTCATCCTGTACTACTTCGTGAACTGGAAATACCTGTCCTCCCTGTGGGGTCTGGCCTGATCCAGCGGCGCCGGGCGATCCCCCGGCGCCACCCGGCCGCAGCCGCGAGCTGCGGCCGGGTGGCCGAAGGGGCCCCGGGGCCTGTTCAAAAAGGGTCGCCGGCACGACCCTTTTTGAACAGGCTTTCAAACTCAAAGATCGCTTTCAACGACTGATGGAATCGGCTTCTACTCCAACCCGA
>CAYZLI010000215.1:0-5137 GCA_964479195.1 uncultured Rhodocyclaceae bacterium | reverse complement strand
CGCCGACCGGCGCCGCGCCTTCCTCGCCGGCCTGCGCGCCTGCCTGCCGCTGCTGCCCAGCATACTGCCCTTCGGCATGGTCTGCGGCGCCGCGGCGGCCGGGGCCGGCTTGAGCTTCGGCCAGGCCTTCGCCCTGTCCTGGATGGTCTTTGCCGGCTCCTCCCAGATCGTCGCCACGCAGCTCTTCGCCGCCGGGGCGCCCGGCTGGGTGATCGTCGCCACGGGCTGGATCGTGAACCTGCGCTTCGCCATGTATAGCGCCGCCCTCGCCCCGCACTTCCGGGGCGTGCCGCCCGGCCGGCGCTGGCTGGGCGCCTATCTGCTCACCGACCAGGCCTTTGCCGTGACCATGGCGCGGGCGCTCGAGGGACGGGCGGGCACCGTCTGGTTCTACCTGGGCATCGCCGCCACCCTGTGGCTGCTTTGGCAGGTTTCCAGCCTGGCCGGAATACTCCTCGGCACGCTGATCCCGGCGAGCTGGTCGGTGGATTTCGTCGTGGCGCTCACCTTCATCGCCCTGCTTGCGCCGCTGCTGCGCGACCGCTACCTGGCGGCGGCCGCGCTGGCCGGCGGGGCCGCGGCCGTGCTGCTGGACCTGCCCATGAAGCTCAACCTGATGGCCGCCGCGGCCGCCGGCGTGGCCGTCGGCCTGGCCCTGGAGCGCCTATGGCCGAAATCGCAACCTGGGCGGTGATCGCCGCCCTGGCGGCGGCGACCTTCGCCACGCGCCTGTCCTTCCTCGCCCTGTTCGCCCACGGGGAACTGCCGGCTTGGCTGCGGCGGGTGCTCCACTACGTGCCGCCGGCGGTGCTGGCGGCGATCGTGACGCCGCAGCTGCTCGCGGGGTCGCCCGGACCGCAGGCCCTGGCGGACGGACCCCGCGTCGCCGCCGCCCTGCTGGCCCTGGCCATCGCCTACCTGACGCGCAGCGCCCTGCTGACCATCATCCTGGGCATGGCAGCGCTCTGGGGCCTGCGGGCGCTGCTCTCGTGAGCCTCCCGTAGGGCGCAATAGCGTAGCGCATTGCGCCGCACTGCCTCCGGCGCATTACGCCGCTGGCGCGGCCAATGCGCCCTACGGCCTGCGCGCCTTGTTGTATTTCCCTCCCCCGCCGCATACCATAGCCGGCGATGAAGGAATCGGACGACATCGCCGCCCTGCGCCTGCAGTTGCACGAACTGAAGGTGGAACACCGCGACCTGGACGAGGTGATCGACCGCCTGACCCTGGCGCTGCCCCAGGACGAACTGATGTTGCGCCGGCTGAAAAAGCGCCGGCTCCTGCTCAAGGACCGCATCGCCCTCCTCGAACGCATGATCGAGCCCGACGTTCCCGCATGACCAAAACGGCCGCCTACAGCTTCGACACCCTGAGCCTGCACGCCGGCCAGGCCCCCGACTCCCAGTTCGGCGCCCGCGCCACCCCCATCTACCTCACCACCAGCTTCGTCTTCAAAGACGCCGACCAGGCCGCTTCCCTCTTCAACATGGAGCGCGCCGGCCACGTCTATTCGCGCATCTCCAACCCCACCAACGCCGTGCTGGAGGAGCGCATCGCCGCCCTGGAAGGCGGCGTGGGCGCCATCGCCGCGGCCTCCGGCCAGGCGGCCATGCACCTGGCCATCGCCACGCTGATGGGCGCGGGCTCCCACATCGTCGCCTCCCGGGCGCTGTACGGCGGCTCGCACAACCTGCTCGAATACACCCTGCCGCGCTTCGGCATCGAAACCACCTTCGTCGCCCCCCGCGACCTGGAGGCCTGGCGCGCCGCGATCCGGCCCAACACGCGGCTGCTGTTCGGCGAGACTCTGGGCAACCCGGGCCTGGACGTGCTGGACGTGCCGCGGGTGGCCGAGATCGCCCATGACGCGGGCCTGCCCCTGCTGGTGGATGCCACCTTCACGACGCCCTACCTCATGCGGCCCTTCGCGCTGGGCGCGGACCTGGTCTTCCATTCGGCCACCAAGTTCCTCGGCGGCCACGGCGTGGCCATCGGCGGCCTGCTGGTGGACGGCGGCACCTTCGATTGGGAGCGCTCCGGCAAATTCCCGACGCTGACCGAGCCCTATGCGGGCTTCCACGGCATGGACTTCGCCGAGGAATCCACCGTGGCGGCCTTCCTGCTGCGGGCCCGGCGCGAGGGCCTGCGCGATTTCGGCGCCTGCATGTCGCCCCTGACCGCCTTCCAGATCCTGCAGGGCATGGAAACCCTGCCCCTGCGCATGGAGCGGCACATTGCCAACACGCGCAAAATCGTAACCCACCTCGCCGCCCATCCGGCGGTGCAGGCCGTCTCCTACCCGGAACTGCCGGACCATCCCGACCACGAGCTGGCGAAGAAACTGCTGCCGCGCGGCTGTGGCGCGGTGTTCAGCTTCGTCCTCAAGGGCGGACCTAGTGGGGCGAAAGCGGCGGGCCGCAAGTTCATCGAGACCCTGCGCGTCTTCTCCCATCTCGCCAACGTGGGCGACGCCAAGTCGCTGGTGATCCACCCGGCCAGCACCACCCACTTCCGCATGTCGGATGCGGCCCTGCGCGCCGCCGGCATCCACGAGGGCACGGTGCGCCTGTCCATCGGCCTGGAGGATGCGGACGACCTCATCGAGGACCTCGACCGCGGGCTCGCCGCCTCGCAGAAAGCCTGAGGCGGCGATGGAATTGCGAATCGACGACGCAAGCACCTATGCCTACACCGGCGGCAAGCCCTTCAACCGGGAACTGCCCGTGGTGGTGTTCATTCACGGCGCCGAGCACGACCACAGCGTCTGGGGCCTGCAGAGCCGCTACTTCGCCCACCACGGCTATTCCGTGCTGGCGCCCGACCTGCCGGGCCACGGCCGCTCGGGCGGCACCCCCCTTGCCTCCGTCGAGCAACTGGCGGAATGGGTCATCCGGCTCCTCGATGCGGCGGGCGCCGGCGACGCGGCCCTGGTGGGCCACAGCATGGGCGCGCTGATCGCCCTGGAGACGGCCGCGCGCCACCCGCAGCGGGTGGCGCGCATCGCCCTGCTCGGCACCGCGGTGCCCATGCCCGTATCCGAGGCGCTGCTCAGCGCCGCCCGCAACGACCGGGCGAAGGCGGAAGGCATGGTCAATGTCTGGTCCCATTCCCGGGGCAGCCTCGGCGGCAACACCGCCCCCGGCCTGTGGCTGATGGGCATGAACGCCCGCCTCATGGAACGCGCCGCGCCCGGCGTGCTGGCCAACGACCTCGCCGCCTGCAACGCCTACACCCGGGGCATGGACGCAGCCGCTGTCGTCCAATGCCCGGCGCTCATCGTCGCCGGCAGCCGCGACCAGATGACCTCGCCCCGGGCGGCCGGGAAGCTGGCCACCGCGCTGAAGGACGCCCGTATCACGAGCATCGAGGGTAGCGGCCACGCCCTCATGGCGGAATACCCCGACCAGGTGCTGGACGCCCTACGGCAGTTCATCGGCCCTGGGTAAAGCAGTTGACCACGCGGGGCACGGGGAAATTCTTGGCGTTTTCCGCGTGGGCGTGATCACCCGTGGGCGGGCACGACGACCCGCAACATGCAGATGATTTCCCATGCTTTTCCCCGGGCCCCCGTGGCTAACCGTTTTTTCAAGGATAATTGCGGCTTTTTCCCCTTCCCCCATGTGGTTCAAGAACCTTGCCGTCTATCGCCTGCCCGCCAACTGGACCCACGACGTCGCCGATCTCGAAGAGCGGCTTTCCCGACTGCCCCTGCAGCGCTGCGGCAGCCTGGACATGGAAAGCCGCGGCTGGGTCTATCCCAAGGGCGACGGGCGCTTTCTCCACACCCTGAACGGTCAGTGGCTGCTGGCCCTGGGCGTCGACCAGAAGCTGCTGCCCGCCTCGGTCGTCAACCAGGTCGCCAAGGACCGCGCCGTGGAAATCGGCGAGCGCCAGGCGCACCCGGTCGGGCGCAAGCAACTGCGGGAAATCAAGGAACGGGTCACGGAGGAACTGCTCCCCAAGGCCTTCACCCGGCGCCGCACCACCTGGGCCTGGATCGACCCCGTCCACGGCTGGCTGGTGATCGACGCCGCGGCGCCAGCCAAGGCCGAGGAACTGCTCGAAACCCTGCGCCAGTCCGTCGATGAGCTGCCCCTCAGGCGGCTGGACACCCGGCGCGCGCCCGCCTCGGCCATGACCGAATGGGTGGCCTCGGGCGAAGCGCCCGCCGGCTTCACGATCGACCAGGACCTGGAACTGCGCGCGGCCGACGAGGCCAAGGCGACGGTGCGCTACGTGCGCCACGCCCTGGAGGGCAAGGAGATCCAGGACCACGTCGCCGCGGGAAAAAGCGCCACCCGCCTGGGGCTGACCTGGAACGACCGGATTTCCTTCGTCCTCACCGAGCAGTTGCAGGTCAAGCGCCTCGCCTTCCTCGACATCCTCCAGGAGGAAGCCGACACCCAGGCCGCCCAGGCCCCGGGCAACGCCGACGAACAGTTCGACCTCAACTTCACCCTCATGACCGGCGAACTCGCGCGCCTGCTGGCCGACCTGGTGGAAGCGCTCGGCGGGGAAACGCCGCAGGAAGCCTGATGCGGGCGGCGAGAGGGAATTCGTCCGCGAAACGCCAAGCCGATCCCGGCTGCCCCTGCGGCAGCGGGCAGCCCTATGCAGCCTGCTGTACCCGCTGGCACGGGGGCGAGCCGGCGCCCGATGCCGAGGCCCTGATGCGCTCCCGCTACAGTGCCTACGTGCTGCGGCTCGAAGCCTATCTCCTCGCCACCTGGCATGTCCGCACAAGGCCGGATCGCCTCGACCTGGCAGCCGAGCCCGCCCCGAAATGGCTGGGCCTGGAGATCCGGCGCCAGGAGCCGACCGGGCCCGACGCCGCCCTCGTCGAGTTCGTGGCCCGCTACAAGGTAGGCGGCCAGGCGCACCGCCTACACGAGATCAGCCGCTTCGTGCGCGAGGATGGCCGCTGGTATTACGTGGACGGCGAGATGAAACAGGGAAGTTAAGCCCGAGGAGGGTGGCCAGTTACACGCGCTCCTCAACAGCATGCAGTTCCCACTCACCCTGCAGGCCTTTGAGGGTCCGCCGGCCACGGCTCACGAAGCGCAGGCCAGAGCCAGCGACCAGATCTTTCACCGTGTTTGAGACGAGAATCTCGCCGCCTTCGGCTGCGGCCGCCACC
>CAYZLI010000214.1:3883-5141 GCA_964479195.1 uncultured Rhodocyclaceae bacterium | reverse complement strand
GGGTTGATGCGGGACGCGCGCCAGCTCGGGTAGAGCGTCGCCAGCAGCGTCAGCACGAAGGACAGGCCGGTGATGGTCGTCACGTCCGTCCATTGCACTTCGGAGGGCAGCTCGCTGATGTAATAGACCTCCTTGGTCCACAACTGCATGCCGAGCAGGGTTTCCAGCGCCGGCACCGCCACGTCCAGGTTCATGGCCAGGGCGAGCCCCCCCGCCACACCGAGGGCGAGGCCGATCACCCCCATGATCGTCCCCTGCACGATGAACACCGCCATGACGCTGCCGGGGCTCGCCCCGAGGGTGCGCAGGATGGCGATGTCGGATTCCTTGTCGCGCACCGCCATCACCAGGGTGGACACGATGTTGAAGGCGGCCACGGCGACGATGAGCGAGAGGATGATGAACATCATGTTCTTCTCGATGGCCACGGCGCGGAAGAAGTTGGCGTGGCTGCGCGTCCAGTCGGAGATTGAAACGTCCGCATCGACGTGGCGCAGCAGCTCGCGGCCGACGCGGGGTGCCTGGAACAGGTCGGCGAGCTTCAGGCGCACCCCCGAAACCCGGTCCTCCATGCGGTAGAGCGCCTGGGCGTCGGCGAGATGGATCAGGGCGAGCCCCGAGTCGTACTCGTACATGCCCACCTCGAAGATGCCGACCACCTTGAACTGCTTGAGCCGGGGCAGGACCGCCGCCGGCGTGACTAGGCCCTGGGGGGCGATCAGCGTCACCTTGTCGCCGGGATAGACCTGCAGCGCCCGGGCCAGCTCGGCCCCGAGCACGATGCCGAACTCGCCGGGCTTGAGCACCTGCAGGCCGCCGCCGCGCATGTGCTGGTTGAAGTCGGCCACTTTCTCTTCCGCCTCCGGCAGCACGCCGCGCACCAGCGCGCCGCGCACGATCTGGTCGAAGGCGAGCATGCCCTGGGCGGAGACGTAGGGCGCCGCCGCGACTACGCCCGGATGCTTCGAGGCCTGCTCGGCCACCTTGGGCCAGCCGGCCAGCTCGCCCTCGGCGCCCGAGAGCTGCACGTGGGAAGCGACGCCGAGGATGCGGCTGCGCAACTCCTTCTGGAAGCCGTTCATTACCGACAGGACGACGATCAGGGCGGCCACCCCGAGGGCGATGCCGCACATGGAGATGAGCGAGATGAAGGAGATGAAGTGGTTGCGCCGCTTGGCGCGCGTGTAGCGCAGGCCGATGAAGAGTTCATAGCGCATAGGGCCGCTATGCTAACATTTCACCGATCCCGCTTCACCTT
>CAYZLI010000214.1:0-3783 GCA_964479195.1 uncultured Rhodocyclaceae bacterium | reverse complement strand
CCCTCTCAGATGCAGCTCCACCTCGTCGTCCCCGGCCTGCTCTGGCCGCGCGCTTCCGTCCGCGAGGTCGCCGGCGACCTCGCCCTGCCCGGGCTCGGCGCCCTCCTCGGCCGCGGGCGCGTCGCCTGGCAGCCGCCCCTGCCCTTCGAGCACTGGCTGTGCCGCAGCTTCGGCATCGCCGCCGAAGAGCCGCCCTGCGCGGCACTGCGGCTGCTCGGGGAGGAGGGCGCACCGGGCATGCGGGCCTGGCTGTGCGCCGATCCGGTGCACCTGCGCTTCGCCCGCGACACCCTGATCGTCGGCGCCCCGGGCGAACTACAACTGTCGCCGCCCGAAGCCGGGCAGTTGGTCGCCGCACTCAACGCCCATTTCGGCGAACTCGGGGAATTCTTTGCGCCGCACCCAGCGCGCTGGTACCTGCGCCTGAAGCACTTGCCGCAGATCCGCACCCATCCCCTGTCCACGGTCATCGGCCGGCCCATGGAGGCCTTCCTGCCCCAGGGCCCGGCGGCGCGCGACTGGCGCCGCATCCTCACCGAGGCCCAGGTCGTGCTGCACAACCACCGCCTGAACCAGGCCCGCGAGGAAGCCGGGCAGCCCATGGCGAACAGCCTGTGGCTGTGGGGCGCGGGGACCCTGCCCAATCTGTCTGCCGCCCCGGCCCGCAAGCTGTACGCGGCCAACCCCATGGCCCGGGGCCTGGCCCGGCTGGCTTCCGTGCCCTGCCAGGATGTGCCGCCCCATGCGGACGAACTCGCCGGCGTCGCGGTGGACGGCTGCCTCGTGCTGCTGGAAGAACTGAATGAGGCCGCCCACAGCCTGGACATGCACGCCTGGCGCAGCCACTTGGCGGAACTGGAGCAGCGCTGGTTCGCCCCCCTGCTCGCGACCCTGGACACCGGGAAACTGCGCAGCCTGCGCCTCACCGCCCTGGGCGACGAAGGCATCGCCGAAATCGTCCTGGACAGCACCGAGCGCTGGAAATTCTGGCGCCGGCCGACGAAACTCGCCGCCTTCGCCCGCACCCGGTGATCGTCGCCCGCCGCACACCCGCCGCCGCCACCCAGCGCCTGGAGTACGAAGGCGTACACCCGCTGCTCGCCCGCCTCTACGCCGCCCGCGGCATCACGCGCTCGGCCGAGCTGGACTACGCCCTCGCCGCCCTGCTCGATCCGGCCACCCTGCAGGGCGCCGAGGCGGCGGCGCATTTGCTGGCCGACGCCATTGCCGCGGACCGGCACGTCCTGATCGTCGCCGACTACGACTGCGACGGCGCCACCGCCTGCGCGGTGGGGGTGCGGGCGCTGCGCGCCTTCGGCGCGTGCGTGTCCTATCTCGTGCCCAACCGTTTCGAGTACGGCTACGGCCTGACGCCGGAAGTGGTCCGCCTGGCGGCGCAACGGCGACCCGACCTCATCGTCACGGTGGACAACGGCATCGCCAGCCTGGAGGGCGTGGCGGAGGCGAAGCGGCTGGGCATCGCCACCCTCGTCACGGACCACCATCTGCCGGGGCCGGCGCTGCCGGACGCCGACTGCATCGTCAACCCCAATCAGCCCGGCTGTGGCTTTCCGAGCAAGTCCATCGCCGGCGTCGGGGTGATGTTCTACGTCATGCTGGCCACCCGCGCCGAACTCCGTCGGCGCGGATGGTTCGAAACCTTCCCCCAGGGCGGCGAGCCCAACCTGGGCAACCTGCTCGACCTGGTCGCCCTGGGCACGGTGGCCGACGTGGTGAAGCTCGACCATAACAACCGCATCCTCGTCGCCCAGGGCCTGCAGCGCATCCGCCAGGGCCGCCTGCAGCCGGGCCTGCGGGCGCTGTTCCGCGTCGCCGGGCGCGACCCGGAGCGGGCCGCCACCTTCGATCTCGGCTTCGGGCTCGGGCCGCGGCTCAACGCCGCCGGGCGCCTGGCGGACATGGCGCTGGGCATCGAGTGCCTGATCACGGATGACTTCGCCCGGGCGCTGAACATCGCGCAGGAACTCGATGCGCTCAACCGGGAGCGGCGCACCATCGAAGCCGGCATGCAGGACGAGGCCCTCGGCCTGCTGGAAGGCATCGCAGCGGCCGAACGCAGCGGGCTGGCCCTGTTCGATCCGGGCTGGCACCAGGGCGTGATCGGCATCCTCGCCTCGCGGCTCAAGGACCGGCTGCATCGTCCCGTCTTCGCCTTCGCCCGGGCCGGCTCGGAGCCGAACGGCCCGGCGACGGGCGGCGGCGAAGGCGAGCTGAAGGGCTCGGGACGCTCCGTCCCGGGCGTGCACCTGCGCGACGCCCTCGACCTGGTTTCCAAGCGGGCGCCGGACCTCCTGCTGCGCTTCGGCGGCCACGCCGCGGCGGCGGGGCTCACCATCCGCGAGCGGGACCTGGCCCGCTTCGAGGCGCTGTTCGAGGAGGTGGTGGCCCAGCTCGTCAGCCCCGCCGACCTGACGCATACCGTCGAGACCGATGGCCCCCTCGAGTCGGGCTACATGTCGCTGGAATCGGCCCGCCTGCTCGACGCGGAAATCTGGGGCCAGGGCTTCCCGGCGCCGCTGTTCAGCGACGAATTCACGGTGGAAAACCAGCGCATCCTCAAGGACCGCCACCTCAAGCTCGTCCTGCGCAAGGGCGCGGCCCGCTTCGAGGCGATCCAGTTCAACTTCGCCCAAGGCGTGCCGGCGCGGGTACGCGCCGCCTACCGGCTGGCGGTCAACGAATTCAACGGCCTGTCCAGCGTGCAGCTCGTGCTGGAGCACATGGAGCCTGTATAATTATTTGTTTTTCCGGGATTGCCCGCCCATGGAAGCCGAACGCCTCAACAGCCTTGCCAGCCGCCTCACCGATCTCCAGGCTCGCGGCCTCGAGCTACGGAGGTATCTTTGACTTCGACGGCAAGCAGTCGAAGCTGAAGGAAGTCGCCCAGGCCCTCGAAGACCCGGCCGTTTGGAACGACGCCGCCCGCGCCCAGGAGCTGGGCCGCGAGAAGAAGTCCCTCGAAGGCGTCGTCGTCGAGATCGCCGAGATCGATCAGGGCCTGCGCGACGCATTCGAGCTGTTCGAGATGGCGCGCGCCGAGGAGGACGACGCGACCCTGGAAGCCGTCGAGCAGGACACCGCCGCCCTGGACAAGCGGGTAGCGGGACTCGAGTTCCGCCGCATGTTCTCCCACCCGGCGGATCCCAACAACTGCTTCGTGGACATCCAGGCCGGCGCCGGCGGCACCGAGGCCCAGGACTGGGCCTCCATGCTGCTGCGCATGTACCTGCGCTACTGCGAGCGCAAGAGCTTCCAGGCGGAGGTGCTGGAAGAATCCGAGGGCGAGGTGGCCGGCATCAAGACCGCCACCCTCAAGGTGAGCGGCGAATACGCCTTCGGGCACCTGCGCACGGAGACGGGCATCCACCGCCTGGTGCGCAAGTCCCCCTACGACTCCAACGCCCGGCGCCACACCTCCTTCGCCAGCGTCTTCGTCTATCCCGAGGTGGACGATTCCATCGAGGTGGAGATCAACCCGGCGGACCTGCGCATCGACACCTTCCGCGCCTCGGGCGCCGGCGGCCAGCACGTGAACAAGACCGAGTCGGCGATCCGCATCGTCCACAACCCGAGCGGCATCGTCGTGCAGTGCCAGAACGACCGCTCGCAGCACCGCAACAAGGCCGAGGCCATGGCCATGCTGAAATCGCGCCTGTACGAGGCGGAGCTGAGAAAACGCCAGGCCGAGCAGCAGAAGCTGGAGGACTCCAAGACCGACATCGGCTGGGGCCACCAGATCCGCTCCTACGTGCTCGACCAGTC
>CAYZLI010000213.1:0-5153 GCA_964479195.1 uncultured Rhodocyclaceae bacterium | reverse complement strand
TGATCTGGCTATTATGGCCATATGAAAATAGCCTCGATATCCCAGACCAAGAACCAGCTTAGCGCCCTGATCGAGCAGGTCCGCCACGGCGAGACCGTGGTGATCACCGACCGTGACCGTCCCGTTGCCAAGCTGACCGCCATCGGCCCTGACGAGACCGAGAGCGGATCGGGCGGTGTCGCCCTTCTGGAGCGCCGGGGCATTCTCAGGCGCGGCCGCGCTGAGCCCCGCATGCTGCCGGAGCCGCTGAAGCCCCGCAACAAGGCCAGCGCACTGGCGGTTCTCATCGAAGAGCGCGAGCAAGGCCGATGAATTACTGGGATAGCTCGGCCCTCCTGCCGTTGATCGTCCAGGAATCCAGCAGCGCCGGCTTGCGGGCCTTTCTCGGATCGAACCCTGAGGTCGTCGCTTGGTGGGGTACGCCCATCGAATGCGCCTCGGCGCTGGCGCGCCTCGAACGCGAAGGCGGCTTGGCGGCCGGCGAGGCGACCGAGGCCGTGCGTCGCCTGCATGATCTGCACGGAACCTGGCATGAAGTCCAGCCGCTCGACGCGGTGCGTGAAACCGCGACCCGCCTGCTTCGCGTTCATCCGCTGCAGGCGGCGGACTCCTTGCAACTGGCGGCCGCCCTCGTTGCGGCGGATCACCGGCCGCACTCCTGGCAGTTTGTCTGCCTGGACGCGCGCCTTGGCGCCGCCGCCGAACGCGAGGGATTCAACGTCTTGAAAGAATTCTGACCCGAATGAAAGTCCTCGTCACCGGCGCCGCCGGCTTTATCGGCATGCACGTCGCCCGACGCCTGCTCGAACGCGGCGACGAGGTCGTCGGCGTCGACAACCTGAACGACTACTACGCCGTCGCCCTCAAGGAGGCACGCCTGCGGGAACTGGCGCCCTACCCGAAGTTCCGCTTCGTCAAGCTCGACCTCGCCGAAGCCGAGGGCGTGGCCGCGCTGTTCCGTCGCGAAGGCTTCGCGGCCGTCGTCCATCTTGCCGCCCAGCCGGGGGTGCGCTATTCCCTCAGGAACCCGCTGGCCTATGTGCAGAGCAACCTCGCCGGCTTCGCCCATATCCTGGAGGGCTGCCGCCATGGCCGCGTCGGCCACCTGGTCTACGCCAGCAGCTCCAGCGTCTACGGCGGCAACACCCGGATGCCCTTTTCCGAGCATGACCCCGTGGACCACCCGGTCAGCCTCTACGCTGCCACCAAGCGCTCGAACGAGCTGATGGCCCACGCCTACAGCCACCTCTACGGCCTGCCGGCGACGGGCCTGCGCTTCTTCACGGTCTATGGCCCCTGGGGCCGGCCGGACATGGCCTACTGGAGCTTCGCCGAGGCGATCCTCGAAGGCCGCCCCATCGAGGTCTTCAACGAAGGGCGCATGCAGCGCGACTTCACCTACATCGAGGACATCGTCGCCGGGGTGCTCGGCGTGCTCGACCGCCCCGCGGCGCCGGCGGAGCGCTTCGACACCGCCGCCCCCGATCCGGCGGCGAGCTGGGCGCCCTGGCGCATCTACAATATCGGCAACCACCAGCCCGTGGCGCTACTCGAGTTCATCGCCACCCTGGAGCGGGCCCTGGGCCGCCGGGCGACGCTTCACTTCAAGCCCATGCAGCCGGGCGACGTGGTGGCCACCTACGCCGATATCGATGCCCTGGGCGCGCTCACCGGCTTCGCGCCGGCCACGCCCCTGGAGGCGGGCATCGAGCGCTTCGTGGCCTGGTACCGGGATTGGCAGGGGCGGGCGCAAGCGTGAGCGAAAACAAACCGATCCCCGGCAGGGAGCCAGGCGCGGAAGAAGAAGGCATCTCGCCCGAAGTCCTGCGCCGCCTCCCCTTGCTGGCGTCCCTCGCCGACGCGGAACTGAGCAGCCTTGCGCGGCAAATGCGGTTGCGGCGTTTCGGGCGCCAGGACACGGTGGTCCACAAAGGCAGTGCGGGCGGGGAACTCCTGTTCCTGCTCGCCGGGCAACTCCAGGTCGTGGACTGCACCGAGGACGGGCGGGAAATCGGCTTGAACATCATCGCTCCCGGCGCCTTTTTCGGCGAACTGGCCCTCATCGACGGCCAACCCCGCTCGGCCTCGGTGGTGGCGATGGGCAATGCCCTCGTCGCCTACCTGCCCAAGGCCGTGGCGCTGCGCACCGTCTATGGCAATCCGGCCATTGCCGAGGCGATGCTCAAGCATTTCGCGCGCAGCATCCGCAACCTCTCCAATTTCCGCGCCCTGCTGGCCATTCCCAACGCCTATCAGCGGGTGTACGCGCTCCTCTGCCAGGTCAAGCGCAGCGCCCCGGGCGGGCAGGAGGTGATCGAGAACCTGCCGACCCACCAGCAGATTGCGATCATGATCAACACCAGCCGGGAAACCGTGTCCCGCGCCATTGCGGAACTGGTGCAGAAGAAAGTCCTGCACAAGGACCGCCGCAGCTACCGCGTCGAGAATCCGGCCCGGCTGGAGCAGCTTGCCAACGGCGAGCCGAAGGGCGGATGAGCCCTTGCGGGAGCGGCGCCTCGCCGCGAATTACGCCTGCCCTTTCGCGGCGAGGGCGCCGCTCCCACAGGCCTGATCGGGAGCTTCCTCCGCCGTGTAGAGATCGACTTCGGTTTGGGTGCCGCGCAGCACGGCTTTGTGCAGGGGCCGCAGGCAATGGCGCCGTACCCGGGCCTGGGTGCCGGGACCGATAAGCAGCCGGACGGGCAGCCCGCGCGCCGCCTCCTGCAGTTTTGAGGCGAAGTTGATGCAATCGCCCACCGCGGTGTAGGCGCTGCGGAAGGGCGTGCCCAGGTCGCCCACCAGGGCGATGCCGCTCTCGATGCCGACGCGCACGCGCACCGGGCGAAAGCCGGCTTGGCCGCGCCGCGCGTTCAGGGCATCCACCTCGGCGAGGATGCGCATGCCCGCCGTCACCGCCCGGTCCGCATGATCCTCGCAGGGGAGGGGCGCCCCCCAGAACGCCACCAGCCCATCGCCCGTGTACTTGTCCAGGGTGCCGCCCTCTTCCAGCACCGGCCGGGTCAGGCAGTCGAGGAAATCCTTGGTCAGCCTGGCCGCTTCATCCAGCGAGAGGGCGGAGATCGCCGGCGTGTAGCCTTCCATGTCGGCGATGAGGACCGTCACTTCCCGCAGGGTGGGTTTCAGGGTCTGGCTCGGCGGCAGGCGCAGCAACTCGTCCAGCACCGGCCCCGCCACGTAATGGGAAAACGTCTCCCGGATGCGGCGGAATTCCCCTTGGGCCAGCCACCATTCGTAAGGCACGGCCGTCAGCAGCAGCACGAAATAGGCCACGAGGGGCGCGGTCAAAGGCAGCTCGCTGCCGCGCAGCACCGCCGCGTAGGCCAGCCCCAGCCACGCCACGGCCAAAGCGCTCAGCAAGGCGATCCCCTTCCATGCGGGCAGCCGGGACAGGGCGAGCATGCCGATGAGGATCGACAAGCAGGTCCATCCGAGCATCAGCGGCCATCCGGGCCACGGCTGCGGCAGGCGCCCCTCCTCCCGGTCCAGGAGCGCGGACAAGGCGCTCGCATGCACCAGCACGCCTGCCGTGAGGGGCGCCAGGGGCGTGGCCACCCGGTCCGTCAGTCCCAAGGCGGAGGAACCCACCAGCACATAGCGGCCCGCCAGGAGCTCGGCCGGGGCCGTTTCCGCCAGGATCTGCGCGGCGGGAATGACCGTGTAGCCGGACCAGCGCCGCTGCCAGGGCAGGCGCCAGATGCCCGCCTCGCCGGCCACGGCCGGCCAGCGCAAGCCATGGGAAGACGAACCGATGCTCGTTTGGCGGGTCTGGCTTCGCGCGCAGGCCATGACGACGGCGGCGAAGAACGGGTAATCCGCGTCGGCGTAGCGGGTGCGCACAGGCAGGCGGCGCAGCACGCCATCGCCGTCGGGGGTGAAGCCGATGTTGCCCACGCATCGGGCCTGCCGCAGGCCCTCGTGGTTGGCGATGAAGCCGGTGGCGGTCGCGGCCGGCCTGGCCAGGTCCGGCGCCTCGCCCTGGGCCAGGCGACCCTGGGTCAGTGCCGGTTCCCGGGCCGCATAGTCGAAGACCTGGGCCAGGGCGAGGGGGCCGTGCATGGCCAGGGAGGCCAGGCGGGCGTCGCCTGCTTCATCCCCGGCTTCGGGCAGGACCATGTCGAGGGCCACGATTCGGGCGCGGTAATGGGTGAGGAGTATTTCCGCCAGGTCCGCCAGGCGGGTGCGCGGCCAGGGCCAGGGGCCGATTTCCGCCAGGCTCGCCTCGCTGATGTCCACCACGGTGATGCGCTCCTCCGGCGCGTCGCTGGCGCCCAGGCGCACGAAACGGTCGCGCAGCCATTCGTCCAGCGTGGCCAGCGCCTCCGGCCGCGGTTCCACGGTCGTCATGACGGCGGCAAGAAGCGCGAGGGCGCCCAGGCCCAGGCGGATCAGCGGGCGCGGCCGGGCGCCGGTGAGGGCGGCAAGCAGGCCGGGGGACCGGAGGAGGGTGGGGGCCATGACGGAAGGCTAGCCCATTTTGGCGGCGTTTGTCTGCTTGACAGGTGTGCGGTGTTCCATTATTCAGTTGTTCAGAATTCAACACGTAGGGAGGAGCGCATTATGGCCGACCTGTTTCCCGCCGTCAGCGGCGATCAGATCCGCATCATGATGGACATCTCGGAGGCAGCCGGCGAGGCGGGGGCGGTACCCGGCTGGCACATGCTCGGCGCCGACGAGCTCGGGGTCAGCAGCTCGCTGCTCAACAACGGCATATTCACCAATGCCAACGCCGCCGCCGTGGTGGCCAGTGCCCACTATAACGGGTTGCGCACCCTGGGCATCGGCTTCCAGGGCAGCAACGACGCCACCGACTGGCGGGAAGACTTCCAGAACATCAATACCCATTACGCCCTCTATGACGTCCTGATCGCGGCGATCAACACTGCCGTCCAGTCCGGCGGGTACGACCTGGTCCTGGTCGCCGGGCACAGTCTCGGGGCCGCCATGACCCAGATGTTCATGGCGAACTACGCGGGCAGCGCCCCCGCTTTCGCCATCACCAGCGGCTCACCCGGCTACCTGCAGTCGGGCGCCGCCGCCGACAGCCGGATCATCAACTACCAGATCACCGATGATCCCATTATTGCCCTGGGAGAAGGCCGGGCGCAGGCCGGCATGCTCCTCGGCATGATGGG
>CAYZLI010000212.1:2247-5180 GCA_964479195.1 uncultured Rhodocyclaceae bacterium | reverse complement strand
ACCCGCCAGGATCGCGCCCACGATGTCGAGAAGCCCCTCCACCACCCGCTCGTCCTTGGCGAGGAAATAGTCGGCGCCCGCCAGCAAAGCGGCTTCGCGGTACTCGGGCAGGTCGTAGCCGGTGAGGACCACGACCGCGGCCCCCGCATGCCCGGCCTTGATGCCGGCCACCAGGTCGAGCCCGTTGACCGTGGGCAGGCGCACGTCCAGGAATACCAGGTCGGGCCGGAACCGGGCCACGTGATCCAGCCCGTCCGCACCGTCCTCCGCCTCCGCCACGATCATCGTCGGCCAGTAGCCTGCGAGCAGGTCATGCACCAGGTCGCGAAACGCGGCGTTGTTCTCGATGAGCAGCGTCCTGGGCCGCGCCGACAGGGCGGACTCGACGAAATCGGCGATCTCGGCCTCGGCCGACTGGCCCTTGACCAGGAAGCCGTCGGCGCCGCAGGCAAGCGCCGCCTTGCGGTATTCCGGCAGGTCGTAGCTGGTGATCACGCAGACCGTCGCCTGCTCGTGGACGGACTTGACGGCGCGGGTGACCTCGAGGCCGTTTCTTCCCGGCAGCCGGATGTCCGTGAAGACCAGGTCGGGCCGCCGGCAGGCGATCTCCCGCAGGGCGGCGTCGCCGTCCGCCGCTTCGGCGATGCGCATGAAAGGGAACCGGTGCGCCAGGGCCTCGCGCAGGGACTGGCGGAACGCGGGGTTGTCCTCGACGATCAGGGTTCGGCACATTTCACACCTACGCGGCGGCATCCATGGAGCGATGGTAACCGCCTGGAATGCAAGGCAAATACGGGGTTGAGCGCAACGGCGAATTCACGATGCTGTAATCGGGGGTGGGGGTGACCGAAGGTCCGGCGCGTTACGGCGCGGGGGTTATGGCGCAATGCGCCGTCAATGCCTACCCCGGTACTGCTTGTAGAACCCAAGCACCCGCGGCACGTAGTCCAGGGTCTCGCGCCGGGGCGGGATGCGCTTGCCGTGCTTGAGCACCGTGCCCTCGCCCGAGTTGTAGGCGGCCAGGGCGAGGCTCAGGTCGCTGTCGAAGAGATTGAGCAGGTATTGCAGGTATCGGGCGCCGCCATGCAGGTTCTGCAGGGGATCGAAGATGTCGGCCACGCCGAAGCGCCGGGCCGTGCCCGGCATGAGCTGCATGAGGCCCTTGGCCCCCATGGGGGAGACAGCCCTCGGGTTGTAGCGCGACTCCACCGAGATCACGGCATGGAGCAGTGCGCTCTCCAGGCCGTAGTTGCGGGCGACCTTCTCGACGATGCGGTCGTACTTGGGCTTGGCGGCGAGGGAATCCGGTGCCTTGGCCGGCGGCGGGGGATCGAGCTCGCCCACGCTGCCGTCCTCCGCCAGCAGGAGCAGCGTGTAGCGGCTGTCGGCCGGGACATTGGTCAAATGCACCGCACCGTCCGCCGCCGTATAGCTGTACACCTCGCCCCGGGCGGGCTGCAGCAGGCAGCACCCGAGTAACAATCCCATACCAAAATGTACTGAGGGACGCACCAGAACCTCCTTGGCGCAAGGCCGCCGAAATTACCGGTTTCACCTTATTTCAGGGGGCGGGCAGCCTCAATACAATGAAAACCCCAAGTCCAAACGGTTCGCACGGGTAAGCGCCCCCGCGCCTGCCCCCAGAACCGGGTGCAAAGGAGGAGGAGACATGTGCCCCCACGCTCACATTCGTTCGCTGCCCCCCAAGGGGGCGCATGCCTCCCTCGGGGCGGCCCAGCGGGAGGCATGATGTTCAAGCTGCTGCGCTTCTACTCGATCACCAGTTTCATCGGCGTCCTCATCGCCGGCGCGCTGCTCACCGTGTTCTACCGGCAGGTCACGGTCCGGGGCATCTCGGACCTGGTGGCGAAGAACAACCTCGCCCTGGCCCAAACCGCGCTCAACGCGGTGCGCCCCGCCCTTGTGGACTACCTGGACTCGGTGGCCGACGCAGGCCCGCGGCAAGTGCTCGCCACGACCCTGACGCCTCCCGTCGCCGAGGCCGTCACGGACCTGATGAAAGATGCCGCGGTGGCCCGCATCAAAATCTACAACCGCAACGGCATCGTCGCCTTCTCCACCAAGACCTCCCAGATCGGCAACGACCAGCGCGGCAACCCGGGATTCATCGCCGCCATCCGCGGCCAGGTCGCCGGCGAGCTGATATACCGCGACAGCTTCAACGGCTTCGACGGCGCCACGGAAGAAGACAACCTCATGCAGACCTACATCCCCGTGCGCGCCGGCCCGACCGAGCCGGTGGCCGGCGTGTTCGAGATCTACACGGACGTGAACCACCTGGTGCGCCAGAACGAGCGCACCGTCTTCGTGCTTCTGGCCGGGGTCGGCGCCATCCTCGCGCTCCTGTATGCGGCCCTGCTCCTCGTCGTGCGCCGCGCCGGGACCATCATCGAATCCCAGCAGCAGACCATCCGGGAGCGGACCACCACCCTGGAGATCCTCTCGGCGCAAATGCTCAAAAGCGAAGAGACGGAAAGAAAGCGCATCGCCACCGAGCTGCACGAGGGGCTCGCCCAGACGCTGAGCGCCGTCAAGGTCTACGTGGAAGGCAGCCGCCCGCAGGACAAGGCCGACTGCACCGGCTGCCAGTCGCCGGAAGCCATCGTGCCGGCGCTCAAGAAAGCGATCCAGGAAGTGCGCTCCATCGCCATGGAATTGCGCCCGCCCAGCCTGGACGAGCTCGGCCTGCTGCCGACGCTGGCCTGGTATTGCCGGGAGTTCGAGCGGCAGCACCCGGGCATCCACGTCGGCCAGGCCATTACCGTCGAGGAAAAGGCCGTTCCCGGGCCCCTGAAGATCGTCGCCTACCGCATCGTCGAGTCGGCGCTGAAGAACATCGCCGACTTGGCGGGCGCCGCGTACGTGCAGCTCGCCCTCAGGCCGGCGGGCCAGGGCATCGCCCTGGCCATCGA
>CAYZLI010000212.1:0-2147 GCA_964479195.1 uncultured Rhodocyclaceae bacterium | reverse complement strand
CATGGCCAAGCTGCTGCGCCTCTACTCCATCGCCAGCCTCATCGGCATACTGCTCACGGCGGTGGCGCTCACCCTGTTCTACCGGCAGGTCACCGCCCAGGGCATCATGGACCTGGCGGAGACGCACAACCTCGCCCTGGCGGAGACCGCCCTGAACGCCGTGCACCCGGAGCTGGTGCGCTACCTCGCCTCGGTGGCGGACGCCGGCGGACGACGCGAGACGCGGCCCCTGCCGCCGGAGGTGGCGCGGGCGGTCATTCGCCTGATGCGGGACAGCCCGGTCAAGCGGGTCAAGATCTACGACCGCAGCGGCATCGTCGCCTTCTCCACCAGGGCTACCCAGATCGGCCGGAACCAGCGGGACAATCCGGGCTTCGCCGCGGCCATCAACGGCCTTGTGGCCAACCGCCTGACGTACCGCGACGCCTTCAACGTCTTCGAGGCCGCGACGGAGGAAGACAACCTGGCGCATACCTACCTCCCCGTGCGGGCGAGCCCGACGGAACCCGTTATCGGCGTGTTCGAGCTCTACACGGACGTGGACCACCTGGTGCGCCGCAACGAGCGCACCGTCTTCCTCCTCATGGCGGGGGGTGGCTTCCTCCTGGCCCTGCTTTATGCCGGGCTGCTCCTGCTCGTGCGCCGCGCAGGTAGCATCATCGAATCCCAGCAGCACACCATCCGGGAGCGGACGGCGACCCTGGAAATCCTCTCCGCCCAGATGTTGAGGGGCGAAGAGCTGGAAAGAAAACGCGTCGCTACCGAGCTGCACGAAGGCCTTGCCCAGACGCTCTCCGCCATCAAGGTCTATCTGGAGGGTGCGCAACGGGCCGGCGCAGGCCTGCCGGGGGAGGAATCGCCCAACGCAGTCGGGCCGCTCCTCAAGAAGGCGATCCGGGAGGTGCGCGCGATTGCCGTGGAACTGCGCCCGCCCAGCCTGGACGAGGTCGGCCTGCTGGCGACGCTGGACTGGTACTGCCGGGAATTCGAACGGCTGTATCCGGGTATCCGGATCGACCGGAAAATTTCCGTGCAGGAGCAGGCGATCCCCGTACCCTTGAAGATCGTCCTGTACCGGATCGTCGAATCGGCCTTCAAGAACCTCGCCCGCCGGGCCGACACCGACCGCATCCGGTTGGCCTTGAAGCCGGGGGACCAGGCCATCGCCCTGGTCATCGAAAGCATGCCGGAGGACGCCGCCTATGCGCCGCGCGGCGGGAACGCGAACGCCGCGGCCGAACTGCAACTGCGCTTCGCCGACGTGGTCGAGCGCGCCACGCTCTCGGGCGGCATCTGCACGGTCGCCCGCAACGCCTTCGGCGGCATCAGTCTGCGCGCCTCGTGGCCGTGCTGAGGCCTCCGGCGCAACATCCGGCGCAATGCGCTTCGCCCTTCGACAGGCTCAGGACAGGCTTATTGCGCCCTACGCCGAAATCAAGCCTGTGACCTGTAGGGCGCAATAGCGAAGCGTATTGCGCCGTACGCAGAAGCCGGGACCGGAATGATCCCGATGGCTTGCGCGTCATGCCATCGTCAACCACAATCCGGCCATGCCCGACTACCGACGCGCCATTCAACCGGGTGGCTGCTTCTTTTTCACGGTCAATCTTCTGCGCCGCCGGGGAAACGACCTCCTTACCCGCCGTGTGGAGTTGCTGCGCGGCGCGGTAGCGGCCGTGCGAACCCGTCATCCTTTCCGCATCCACGGCTGGGTGGTCCTGCCCGATCACCTCCATTGCGTCATCAGCCTGCCGGAAGGGGATTCGGACTACGCCCTGCGCTGGCGGCTCATCAAGGGGGGATTTTCCAAGGGAATCCCGCCCGGCGAATGGCGGTCCGAAGCGCGCCGGCACCGCGGCGAACGGGGTGTCTGGCAAAGGCGGTATTGGGAACATCTGATCCGTGACGAAGCGGACTACGCGGCGCACATGGATTACGTGCACATCAACCCGGTCAAGCATGGCTTGGTGGCGCAGGTCTCCAACTGGCCCTATTCGACCTTCCACCGATTGGTGAGGCAGGGACTCTATCCGGCGGATTGGGCGGGGAGCGCGTCGGCGGATGGATTGCCTTACGGCGATTGAGTCATCCGGCGCAATCATGCGGCGCAATGCGCTTCGCTTATTGCGCCCTACGGTCGAATCGCG
>CAYZLI010000211.1:0-5226 GCA_964479195.1 uncultured Rhodocyclaceae bacterium | reverse complement strand
GAATGGCTGGCGCGCAACCCCCTGGCCTTCGTCATGATTCCCTGCCTGTACCTGCGGCCGGAGGCGACGCGACGGGTCGAGGCGGACGCGGAGCTCATCCACCGCTACTGGCTCGATTACCTGCGCGGGGACTTCTCCGGCACGGTGAACCTCGCCGTCGCCTCCTCGGCGATCCTGGTCAAGCGCGCGACCTATCTCGCCGCCGGCGGCCATCGCCACGAATTTTCCGGGCACGGCTGCGAGGACCTGGAACTCATCAACCGCCTCTGCCTGGACTGGCCCCTGGGACAGCGCTTCGCCGATCACTACGCCGACCTGCGCCAGGACAGCATCGCCGCATCACAGGGATTTCGCCGCTACTTCGCCTACTACGGCCTGCCCAGCGCCTTCGACGGCCTGCTGGTCGCCCATCGCTGGCACGGCCGCCGCCTCGCCAGCCGCTACGTGCGCAGCCGCCCGCGCAACGATCGCCTGCTCCAGTGCTTCCTGCGGGCGGCAGACAGCACGGGCGATGCGCCGCCCGCCTTGCCCGACCTGACCGTACGCGAGCACACAGCGGTGGTCATGGGCCCGGAAACGGGGGACGTGCAAGGGTTTCGCCAGTTCCTGCCCGAGTTGGGCCGCTACAAGCTCGTCGCCACGCCGGAGGAACTGCGCGCGGGCGGCTTCAGCCAATGCTTCTTCATCGGCATCGACGGGCCGGATCGCGTCTTCTGGCAGAGGAGCGCGGGCTTCGCGGGGCGCTCGCGCACCCTGGTCCCGGCCGGCGGGCGGCCAGATGCATGGCATCTGACGCTGCGCGATGCGGGCGGGCGCCCCCTGCGCAAGCTGGCCTACACGGGCGTGCGCCGCCTCTACGGCGACGGCAAGGCCCACCGCTGGGTGTTTCACCGGGCCGTCGATCGGCACACGGGCAAGACCCTGTTCGACTTCGCCCCGCCCCCTTACGGCGAGCCGCCGAAGCTGCCGCCCCTGGACGAATACCTGCGCACCCTCATGGCCAACGCGGGCTACGCGCCGGAGCGCTACCCGGGACTGTTCCGGAACCAATGGGCGGACGTTCCGCCCGCTTCCCGCCTCGCGCGCAAGCTGCGCAAGCTGGTGCGCGATCCCGTCGCCTTCTTGCGCGACAGCAAATTGCGTTCACTCGGACGCATAATTCGATAGGCAAGCCCATATGATCGGCATCTTCTGGTGGTTCCGCCGCCTCGTCGGCCTGGAAGCGCTCCTCGGCGGATCGGTCGCCTATCTGCCTCACCTCGGCGCCGACCTGTCGGCCGTTGCCGGCTGGGGGCGGCGCCCAAGCTATCGCGCGGCGCTGCGCTTCTCGCGCAAGCGCGGACTGCCCTGCCTGGCGCTGGAGGACGGTTTCCTGCGCTCCGTCGGCCTGGGGGTGGACGGGCACCTGCCGCTCTCCCTCGTCGTCGATGATCTCGGCATCTATTACGACGCCACCCGCCCCTCCCGCCTGGAACGCCTGATCGCCGAGGCGGACCAGGACGCCGCCCTGCTTGCGGACGCCCGGCGGGCAATGCGGCTGATCCGCACGCACCGGCTGTCGAAGTACAACCATGCGCCCGAGCTCTGCCCGCCCCTGCCCGCCGGAAGCCCGCGGGTGCTGGTCGTGGACCAGACCGCCGGCGACCTCTCGGTGCGCTTCGGCGGCGCCGACGAGGAGACCTTCGCGGCCATGATCACGGCCGCCCTCAACGAGAATCCGGACGCGGCCGTGCTGGTGAAGACCCACCCGGACGTGCTGGCCGGCAAGAAGCGCGGCCACCTGGCCCAGGCGCTGTCCGATGCCCGGGTGAGCTGCATCGACGCGGACGTGAACCCCATGTGCCTGCTGGAGCAGGTGGACCGGGTCTATGTCGCCACCTCGCAGATGGGTTTCGAGGCCCTGATGCTGGGCAAGCCCGTAGTCTGCTTCGGGTTGCCCTGGTACGCGGGCTGGGGCCTGACCGACGACCGGCATCCGCGCATCGCCGAATTGCTCAGCCGGCGCCCCGGCCCGCGCAACCTGACGCAGATCTTCGCCGCCGCCTACCTGCAATACGCCCGCTACATCCACCCGGAGACCCGGGAGCCGGGCACGATCTTCGACGTGATCGAGCACCTGGTCCGGGCGAAGCAACTGAACGAGGAGACGCGGGGCAGTTTCTATTGCGTCGGCATGAGCTGGTGGAAGCGGGCCGCGGTCACGCCCTTCCTGAGCACGCCCTCGGCCCGGTTGCGTTTCGTGCGCTCCGTCGACCGCCTTGAAGGCCAGGCGCTGCCCCCGGACGCCCGCCTGGTGGTCTGGGGCCGCTCCCGGGATGCGGAGCTGGCCGCCTTCGCCCAGCGACGGGGGCGCGGCCTTCCGGTCTACCGCATGGAGGACGGCTTCCTGCGCTCCGTCGGACTGGGCTCCGACCTGCGCCGTCCGCTCTCCCTGGTGCTCGACGACATCGGCATCTACTACGATGCGCGCTCGCCGAGCCGGCTGGAACACTGGCTGGAGCACGGCCGCCCCGACCGGTCTCAGATCCAGCGGGCACGGCTGCTGCGCGAGAAGCTGGTGGGCCTGCGCCTGAGCAAGTACAACGTGGGCAGCGGCTTCGCCCTGACCGCCGACGCGGCGGGCAAGCGGGTGATCCTGGTGCCGGGACAGGTCGAGGACGACGCCTCGATCCGCTTCGGCTCGCCGGAGATCGGCAGCAACCTCGGGCTGCTCGAAACCGTGCGCCAGGGCAACCCCGAAGCCTACATCGTCTTCAAGCCGCACCCGGACGTGGTGGCGGGCAACCGCCGCGGCACGGTGCCCGAAGACCGGCTAGCCGCCCTGTGCGACCAGGTGGCCACCGACGCCAACATCATCGACTGCATCGTGCTGGCCGACGAGCTGCACACCATGACCTCGCTGGCCGGCTTCGAGGCCCTGCTCTACGGCAAGACCGTGCACTGCTACGGGCTGCCCTTCTACGCCGGATGGGGGCTCACCCGGGACCGCCTGCGCCTGCCGCGGCGCACCCGCCGGCTCGCCCTGGGCGAGCTGGTCTACGGCGCCCTCATCCACTACCCCCGCTACATCGATCCAGAGACGCTCTCCCTAATCACCGTGGAGCGCGTCGTCGAGCTCCTCGAACGGGAGCGCCGGGATGCGGGCGCCGCCCCCCTGCGCAGCAGCCTGCCGGCGCGGCAGTGGCGCAAGCTGCGGGAACTTTCACGGGTGCTGGCCGGAGTCGGCTGACATGGGCATCGTTCCCGATTATCGGCGATGGGGGCGCCCCATGTTCTACAGGGGCATGGACGAGTTCCTTACCCGGGAGACGCTTGCCAACGGCGTTCATTCGATCGACTGCGGCTTGCCGATCGACTTCTACCTGAAGAGGGGGACAAATAGCACCCTAGTCGTGATCTTTGGCGGGGCAATCACCACCCGGGACAAGACGCAACCGCCCTATTTCTCCGGTCTGCGAGTGACCGAAGGGCTGGACTGCTCCGTCCTGTGCTTCAACGACCCCTGCGTCTATCTGAGCGGCAGCATCAGGATCGGCTGGTATATCGGGACGAGCGCCGTGCCCATGCAGCCCATCATGACGACGATCATCGACGCCATCGCCCGAAGGCTTTCCTGCCGCGCGGTTTTCGTGGGTGGATCGGCCGGCGGATTTGCAAGCCTCTACGCGGTTTCCGCAACGAGCGCCGAGGCCCTTGCCATCGTAGTCAACCCGCAGACCAACGTAATGAGGTACGCGCCGCAATTCGTCGCCGAGTTTGCGTCAACCTCATTCGGCTGCTCGCCCGCCGAACTGCCGCCCCGCGCCTTGCCTTCGGTCCTGGATCTCTGCGAACACTACGCCGGGCTGCCGAAAAACCCCGCGGTGCTGTACCTGCAAAACGCGACCGACTGGCATGTCAAGTCCCATGCTGCGCCCTTCCTCAAATCCTATGGGATCCAGTCGGCCGGCGAAGACACCGCCGCCGCGGGGCTTTACTACCATTGCGGACAATGGGGCGAAGGGCATGCCTCGATCCCGGGGGCGATGATCGCGGGGCTGCTTCAGGCAGCGGCCGCGTGGAAAGGCGCGCTGGCCGATTTCGTCGCTGACTCGCAGGTCATCCTGTCGGCGCTTTACCCAAACCCCGAGGCGGGTTTGCAAAATAAGTCGGTCACGGGCTAACCGGGCGCCGCGCGGCCTGCAGCGCCCAACCGGCGTGCCGGGCGATGTCCGCCACGACCGCCTCCAGGATCGGGTGATCCTGGCCGGGGGCCGCCATCTCGGCCCGGCAGGCCGCGGCCGCCGCAGGCGCCTTCTCGCCCAGCTCCCGCAGCGTGCGGGCCACCAGCGCGGGAGACAAACCGCACTCGTGGGCGAAGCGCCCCCAATCCCCCGCGCCCACGTGGCCGATTACGTCGTTGTCGCCGATGAACTGGGCGAGGCTGTCTGCTCCGTAGACCGTGCCGCACACCAGGTCGTAGAAGGGGGCCAGCCGCATGCCCTCCGGTCCCAGCAGGAAGGACACGTTCTTGGCGTGCGCGTCCGAGTTGCCGGTGAGGTAGTTGAACACCACCCAGCGCAGCAGATCGAGCCGGCCCCGCGCCGGGGCCGCGAGCAACTGCGCCGCCTCGAACATTGCGGCGAGCGTCGCCCCCTCCTGTTCCGTGACCAGCGGCAGTTTTGGGCGTAAATGAGTGTCTTACTGGTTCTTCCTTAAAATGGGTGTAATTGGGTGTACGATTGATTCATGATCCGCGCCGACACCCTCCAGATCACCCCCGAAATCCTGGGCCTGATCGCCCGGATCGACGAGTTCAAGGGCGCCTGGCGCACCCTGGGCACGCTCGCGCCGGATCGCCTGTCGGCCCTGCGCCGCGTCGCCACCATCGAGAGCATCGGCTCGTCCACGCGGATCGAGGGCAGCAAGCTCTCCGACCGGGATGTCGAGCGCCTGCTATCCAACCTGCAGATCAATTCCTTCGCCACCCGCGATGAGGAGGTGGCCGGTTACGCCGAGCTGATGGAACTCGTGTTCAGCTCGTGGCAGGACATCCCCTTCACGGAGAACCACATCAAGCAGTTGCACCAGATCCTTCTTCACTACAGCGAGAAGGACACCCGGCATCGCGGCCACTACAAGACCAGTTCCAACAGCGTGGTCGCCTTCGATGAGACCGGTGCGCAGATCGGCGTGTTCGAGACGGCCACACCCTTCGATACGCCGCGCTTGATGACGGAACTGGTC
>CAYZLI010000210.1:0-5232 GCA_964479195.1 uncultured Rhodocyclaceae bacterium | reverse complement strand
GGCCCGCAGTGCTTGATGTCGGTCAGCGGCGAGCGGTCGAAGTCCGCCACCTGCAGCAGATCGAACAGCCTCTCGTCGATGTCGAGCAGCGACATGTGGCAGCCGAAACAGCCGGCCAGCGAACAGGTGGCGAGCTTGAATTTGGCCATGTCACCCCTCACCCCCGCCCTCTCCCCGCGCAGCGGGGAGAGGGGGTTCGCTGATCGGATGCTGGTCGTAGGCGCGCCGCCCGATGGGCAGGGCGAAGCCGGTCCGCTTGCGCAGCAGCGCGCCCGTGGGGCAGACTGAGACGGCGCGGTCGGTCGCGGCCAGGGCGCTGTCCGCGAGGCGCCCGCTGGGGGAATTGACGATCAGCCGCGCCTTGATGCCGCGCCCGCCGACGCCGAACACGCTCTTGCCGTCCGCGTCCCGGCTGGCGCGCACGCACAGCTCGCACAGGATGCAGCGGTTGCGCTCCAGCAGCACGTCGGGATGGGAGGCATCCACGTCCCGCGCCGGGTAGAAGTGGGGGAAATGCGGGCTCGTCATGCTCAGGTGATAGGCCACCGCCTGCAACTGGCAATTGCCGCTCTTCTCGCAGGAGGGGCAGACGTGGTTGCCCTCCACGAAGAGCATCTGCGCCAGCGCCCGCCGATCGGCGTTCAGGGCCTGCGTTTCGCTCTCCACCACCAGGCCCGGCGCCGCCCGGTTGCTGCAGGCCGCGCCCAGCCGCCCGCCGATGCTCACCGTGCACAGCTTGCACGAGCCGTGGGGGGCGAACTCCGGGTGGTGGCACAGGTGCGGGATATAGACGCCCGCCGCCAGGGCAGCGTCCATGATGGTCATCCCCTCCGCGAAGGAAATGACCTTGCCGTCGAGGACAAAGGTGCTAGTCATTCGCCAGATGCGCCCAGGGGTCGTCGCGCCCGGTGATGAGGCGGGCCGTGGCGAGCGCCCCGTCCAGGTCGAAGGCCGGCTCGAAATCCAGCCGCTTCAACCTCCGCTCGTAGGCCTCGGGGAATTTTTCCATGGTCTGCACCACCGGATTGGCCGCCGTGTGCCCGAGGCCGCAGTGCGCCATGGCGCGCAGGATGTGCATGATGTGCTTTATCTCGTTCATGTCGTAGGCCGAGCCCTTGCCAGCGGCCAGCTTGTCCATGGTGTTCCTCAGGAGCGAGGTGCCGACGCGGCAGGGCGTGCAGAAGCCGCAGCTCTCGTGGGCGAAGAAATGGCTGAAGTTGCGGGCCACCTCGAACATGTCCCGCTCGCGGGAGAAGACCATGAAGGCGCCGGCGGTGGGCAGATCCTCGAAGGCGAGGCGGCGCTCGAACTCCTGCCACGAGACGCAGGTGCCGGACGGCCCGCCCACCTGCACCGCGTGCGCGTCGATCGCGCCGCAATCCTCCAGCACCTGGCGCACGGTCACGCCGAATGGATATTCGTAGACGCCCGGCCGCCGGCAGTCCCCCGAGACGGACATGAGCTTGCTGCCCGTGGACTGGGGCGTGCCCGAGGCGGCGAACCAGGCCCCGCCTTGCCCGGCGATGCGGGCGGCACAGGCAAAGGTCTCCACGTTGTTCACCACCGTCGGCTGCCCCCGGTAGCCCACGGTGTCCGGAAAGGGCGGGCGATTGCGCGGCTTGCCGGGCTTGCCCTCCAGGGACTCGATCAGGGCGGATTCCTCGCCGCAGATGTAGGCGCCGGCCCCCAGGTGGATGGCGATGTCGAAATCGAAGCCGGGCTCGCCCAGGATGCCGCGCCCCAGCAGGCCGGCGGCCCGCCGGCGCGCCAGCACGGCTTCCAGCTTCTCCAGCAGGTGGCGGTATTCGCCGCGCAGGTAGAGCAGGCCCTGCCGCGCGCCGATGACGCGGGCGCAGACCGTCATGCCCTCGAAGACCAGGTCCGCGTGGCTGTTGAGCAGGACCCGGTCCTTAAAAGTGCCGGGCTCGCCCTCGTCGGCGTTGCAGACTACGTAATGGGCATCCCCCCGGGCCTGGCGGCAGCTCGCCCACTTGGCGGCGGTCTTGTAGCCGGCGCCGCCGCGGCCGCGCAAATTGGACGCCTCCAGCTCGGCCAGGCTCGCCTCCACCCCGCGCGCGCGCACCGCCCGCAGCGCCGCGCCGGCGGGAAACGGCTCGCCCAGCAGCGGGCCGGCCCGGCGGACGTTGTCGGGCACCTCGAACAACATGGGCGGCCAGTCGGCGAGGGGCTTCCTGGCGCGGATCAGTTCGGCGATGAGATCGAGCTTCGCCTTGTCCAGGGCGGGCACGGCGAAGCCGTTGATGAGCATCCCCGGCGCCTGGTCGGCCAGGCCGATGTCGGAGGTGTCGTCCACATACACCAAGCCATCCTCCGAGAGTTTCCTCGGCTCGATCCACAGGCGCTCGCAGAGGTACTGCATGAGGCCGGCCTTGCCCCGCAGGTGGTCGATGACGTTGTCCGAGAAGAGGAGCTCGTAGGCGCCGTGGGACTCGGCGTGGAAAAAGGCATAGAAGCTCGCCGCCGCCTCGGCGCGCACGCGGGGGATGCGCAGCAGGCCGGCCAGCTGGTCCAGCGTGGCTGACGGTATGTAGCCGCAGGAATCCTGCACATGACGCAGGATCTGCACCAGGTTTGCCGGGTCGTTGCCATGGCGGGCAGCGATTTCCGGCAGATCGCAGCTCGCGGGTGCGGTGGCCATGGCCGTAACATTACGGCCAATCCATGACAGGGGTTTGATGCAAGTCAATGGCGGGCAAGGCCTCGGCGTGGCCTGTCCCGGGGTAGCACTCTGCGTTATTTCCGGTGCCGGGGGACACCTGGGTTAAACTGTGGGGGAAAAGTCCCCTCCGCGCCTGCCGGCCCCGGCCGGGGCCGGCCCAAGACAGTGCCGCGGCCAGCCCGATAATACGCATTCGACATGACCCCATACTTGGAAAAATCCCGCCTTCTCGCCTGGCTCAGCCTCGTGCTGGTGGCGGGATTCCTCGTCACCAGCATCGCCGCCTACGTGGTATCCCGCGACTCGATCCGCCAGGGCATCGTCGAACAGGCCCTGCCGCTCACCGGCGACAACATCTACTCGGAAATCCAGAAGGACATCCTCCGGCCGGTGTTCATTTCCTCCCTCATGGCCCACGACACGTTTCTGCGCGACTGGATGCTCAACGGCGAGCGGGACGGCAGCCAGATCGTGCGCTACCTGAACGAGGTCAAGCAGAAATACGGCACCATCACCAGCTTCCTGGTCTCCGAGCGCAGCCGCAGGTATTACTACGCCGGAGGCACCCTGAAATCGGTGCGCGAAGGCGACCCGCGCGACCTCTGGTTCTTCCGTGTGCGCGGCATGCAGGCCGCCTACGAGACCAACGTGGACCCGGACATGGCCAACCGGGACACCATGACCATCTTCATCAACTACCGGGTCCTCGACTACCAGGGCAATTTCCTCGGCGCCACGGGCGTCGGCCTGACCCTGGACACGGTGGCCCGCCTCATCGAGAGCTACGAGGAGCGCTTCCGGCGCCGCATCTATTTCGTAGACGCCCAGGGCGCCATCGTCCTGGCCGGCAAGTCCATGCAGGGGGTGGCGGGTTCCATCCGCGATCTCTCCGGCATCCGGGACATCGCCGGGGCCATCCTGAACCGCAGCAACACCCCGACCCGGCTCGAGTACCGCCGGGATGGGGCCGCGGTCCTGGTCAACTCCCGCTTCCTTCCCGAATTGGACTGGTACCTGGTGGTCGAACAGGGCGACAACGACGAGGTCAAGCCGCTGCAGCAGGTGCTCGCCCTCAACCTGGCGGTCAGCGCCGCGGTCACCCTGCTGGTGCTCGCCATCACCCTCTTCGCGGTCAAACGCTACCAGGGACGGCTGGAGCAGATGGCGGGCACCGACGCGCTGACCGGGCTGCTCAATCGGCAGGCCTTCAACCTCATTCTCCAGCAGTCGATGCTGGAGGTGAGGCGCAGCGGCCGCCCCCTTTCCGCCATCCTGTTCGATATCGACCTGTTCAAGCAGGTCAACGACAGCCTCGGCCACCTGGCGGGCGATCAGGTCATCCGCAGCGTCGCCGAACTGGCGAAACGGGTGCTGCGGGAAAGCGATGCCATCTCCCGCTGGGGCGGCGAGGAATTCCTGGTGCTGCTGCGGGATTGTCCTTTGGAGGAGGCGCGCACCGTGGCCGAGAAGCTGCGCCAGGCGATCGCCCGGCACGAATTCGGGCTCGATCCCGCCCAGTCCCCCATCACGATCAGCCTGGGCGTGGCCCAAGGCGCTGCGGACGAATCCGCCGACGGTCTCTTCGCCCGCGCCGACCAAGCCCTCTACCGGGCGAAGGACAACGGGCGCAACCGCATCGAGATCGCCCCGGCGCCGCCCGGGCAAGACACGGCCGCGTGAAATCAGCGCGCCGCCGCGTGGCGGCGTATCCAGGCGGCGAATCCCGCCTCATCGAGTTCGCCGGCGGCGACGGCGAGCATGGCGACGGTGGCGTCGACCTGGCTCGCGGTCAGGCGTTGCCCATTGAGCATGAGAAACAGACCGACCGCGAGGAAGGCCGCCCGCTTGTTGCCGTCCACAAACGGGTGGTTCTTCGCCAAGCCCACGCCGTAGGCAGCAGCGAGCTCGCCGAAATCCGGATCGTCATAGGCGGCGAGATTCAGGGGGCGGGCCAAGGCCGAGTCCAGCAGGCCCTCGTCACGCAGGCCGGGCGACCCGCCGTGCTCGGCCAGGCTTTCGTCGTGCAGCAGCAGCAGCGCCTGTTTGTCGACCCAGCGCCAGCTCATTTAGCCAGGGCGTGGAAGGTGTCGCGGTACTCGCGCATGAACTCGCGTCCCAGCGCCACCTGGTCATCGATGGTGGGGTCGTAGGGTGTGAGCGCCACGCCGTGCGGCGTATCGGTCAGGAATACCGTCTCCCCCTTCTCCAGTTTCAGGCGCGCCAGGACCTCCTTGGGCAGGATGACACCGACGGAATTGCCGATCTGAACGAGCTTGAGGGTGTGCATGGCCGGGCTCCGACGTTATAACTAACGTTAATACTAGCCCGTCGGAGACAGGATTTCAACCCGCCGGCAGTCGACCGACGAAGTGGCCGAAACAAAAATCGAGAGTAGACCGCCTTTTCAGGCGGGTCCACAAGCCCATGGCGGAAAACGGGTTTTCATGCTCCGGCCCTGCACCGCCCCACAGTCCAGTACAACATTCCGGCAATACCATGACGGAACGATCTACTCGTCCGGGCAAGTTGTCGGCACCAGTACAGTCGGCCCG
>CAYZLI010000209.1:2364-5366 GCA_964479195.1 uncultured Rhodocyclaceae bacterium | reverse complement strand
CGGAGGCAGGCATGGCAGACATGAAGATCATCCCTCCCGCGGCGGGCGGCCACGCCGCGCACACCGCGCCCGCGCCGTCCGCGGGAGCAGTGGCGCCTGGCGGGCTGCCAAGCGCGCCGACCGGGCGCGGCGGCAGCCTCGTGGGGCACGGGACCGGTGCGCACAATTTGCAGGAGCTCGCGTTGGGCCTGCGCGCCTACCGACAGCAGCTGATCGCCTCGAACATCGCCAACGCCGACACGCCGGGCTACAAGGCCGTCGACATCGACTTCCAGGAGGCGCTGCGCATCGCCCTGGCGGCGCGGGCGCAGGAGCCGGTCAAGCTCGCCACGCCCGCGCCTGGCCATCTGGGGGGCAGCGCTTCCGCGAATCCGTTCGCCGCCATTCCCCTGCAGTACCGCGTCCCGGCCCAGGAGAGCGTCGACGGCAACACCGTGGAAATCGACGTGGAGCGGGCGAAGTTCGCGGAGAACGCCTTCCTCTACGAGTTCACCCTCGACCGCGTGAGCATGCAGTACAAGCACATGATCGAGCTCTTCGAATCCCTGAAGGATTAGGGCCTGCACTCGATTCCCCATCCTTTCGCAAGACTTCCCGGATCATTGAAGACGGCTACACGCTGGGGCTGGATGCGAAGGCCGACATCAAGGCGGCCAAGCAGTAATGGGGCCGGGATGTAACGGGCCGGTCATGTCCCCGTCAGGGTCCGGGCCGCAGACTTTCGCCGTCTGCAACGCTTATTTTCCAGGAGGAAAGCGCATGCGCACGAAATTCGTTCTGGGTCTGGCCGGGCTCGCCCTACTGGCCCTCGCGGCGTGCACGTCCGTGCCGCCGGTCGCGGACATTCCCGAGGCTGTCGCCCGCGCCACGACGGCTGCCGACCACCAGCGGATCGCTGACTATTTCGCCCAGAAGGCGGCGGGTTACGACGCCGAGGCGAGGCTGCACGAGAAGATGCCGCAGTCGTACCTGGGGCGTCCCAAGTACGACTTTGCCGCGATGAATGCCCATTGCCTCGAACTGCAGAATCAGTTCAAGGGGGCGGCCCGGGAAGCCCGGGCGCTGGAGAAAGCCCACCGCGATCTGGCGGCCTCGCTCAAGTAGCGGCGAGACCGCATCCCCAGTCTTTGCAACTTGCAGGAGCTCAAATTGAAAAAGTGTATTGCCGGGGTACTGATCCTCTCTTCGATATCCTCGGTTTCGGCACAGACCGGGCCGGGCGTTGCGGCCAATCCGGTCACGGCGAACGTTACCGTCGCTTCCCAGTACGTGTTCCGCGGCCTGTCGCAGACCGACGGCAAGCCCGCGCTGCAAGGGGGCGTGGACTATGCCCATCCGTCGGGCTTCTACGCCGGAACCTGGCTGTCGAACATCTCCTGGTACACCGACCAGAACGCGGGCATCGCTTCCGCGCCCGTGTCGCTGGCCTCGCCCGGAAGCGTTGGCGCGCCCTACGACGCCAATCGCAGCAACGCCGCCAGCATGGAGTGGGATCTGTACGGGGGCTACAAAGGCGGGTTCGGCGACGGCTGGAGCTACGACGTGGGCGCCATACGCTACCTGTATCCCGGGCGCTTCGAGAACGTTGGCGCCTACCGCCGCCCCGACACGACCGAGCTCTACGGCGCCCTGGGTTACCGCTGGCTGAGCCTGAAGTACTCCAGGGCGATCAGCACCTACACCTTCGGCGTGAACGAATCCAAGGGGGCCGGCTATCTCGATCTTTCGGCCAGCGTCCCCTTGGCCGAAAGCGGTTTCGCGCTGCTCGCGCATGTGGGCCGGCAGGACTTCCGAACAATGCCAACGCCGGCTATTGGGGCGCCTCCGGCGGTGACAACGGCTATTTCGATTACACGGACTACAAGCTCGGCGTGACGAAGGACTACGCCGGCTTCACCTGGGGCCTCGCCTGGACCTACGCCGATACGAAGTACGCGGCGCCGGATGGGGAGACGACGGCCTACAAGAACGCCTTCGGCAAGAACATCGGGCGCAGCCGCCTGGCGTTGTCGGTGGGCAGGACCTTTTGATGCGGAGGAAGCGATGGCGGCGATGATGGTACTGATGCTTGTGCTGGTCCTGGCGGGTCCGGGGCACCACATGGGTTCCCATGGCGCCGAACAGGCACCCGCTCAGGGGGCCCCGTCCCAGGAGCACGAGCCGGCGAAGCCGGACCCGGGAAACAAGGCATGACGGACGCGGCTGCGGATGCGCCGGATCAAATCAAGATTGCGGAAAAGTAATCTCGCGGTCATCTTGACGCCCGGGGCCGGAAGGCAAACTGGTGGCGTTCGATCAGCACGGATAACACCGGAAGTCGAATGCCTCATTCATCACTCTTTGGGAGACTGCCATGAAACTGCAATCCATCCTCGCCGCTGCCGCGTTCGCCCTTTCTGCGGGCCTCGCCCTCGGCGCCAACGCCGCTTCGGACACGTCTGCCGGCGCGCAAGCAGACAAGGCGCCAGCCGAGAAAATGGCCAAGAAGAAAATGCGGCAGCACAGCCATATGGAAGAGAAGACCGGCATGCGCGCCACTCCGTCGGAAGAGCCCGCCAAGCCGGCGAAGGATGTGCACAGCCACCAGCGCGACGCGAAATAAGACGGCAAGGCCAACAAGGGGGCGGGCACGGAAGTCCTGAAGCGCCGCTGGATGCACCTGGCCCGGCCCCTGTCCCCGGAGCACTGCGCCTGCGTGGCCGCAGCCTTGCGGGCGATGACGGGGATCAAGGCCGTATCGGCCGGGGACGAGAGCATCGAGATCGTCTATGACCGGCTCCGGGCGACGGCCGGACAGATCGAGGCGAAGCTGGCGGAGACCGGCGTGCAACTGAGCGGGACGTGGGCGGAGCGCCTCTCGCTCGCCTTCGCGCATGACGAAGAAGAACCTGATTACCCACGACACTAACGGGGCCAAGCCGGCGGGCGGCGAAGGGGACATCGCCCTGGCCGCCGGCAAGACCTGCAACTTCGGCTTCGCCATCCATGACGACTGCGCGGGC
>CAYZLI010000209.1:0-2264 GCA_964479195.1 uncultured Rhodocyclaceae bacterium | reverse complement strand
CCGGGGACGAATCCATAACTGCTGAAGGAGTGCGCGAATCATGCACAGTTCACTACCGATGATGTCCGGCTCGGACGCCGGCGACAACTTGCTCGGCACCGAGGGCGACGACGACCTGGAGGGTGGCGCCGGCGACGACAACCTGGATGGCGGCGCCGGCACCGACACGGCCGCGATGGGCGGCAGGATGCAGGACTACACGATCACCCGCAACGGCACCGGCTACATGGTGAGCGGGCCGGACGGCGCCGATACCCTGAGCGGCATCGAGCAGTTGCGCTTCGACAACCAGACCCTCAACCTGGAGCGGCTCGCGACGACCGGCGATAGCGACATCACCGGGGCCTATTTCGCCATGTTCGGACGCGCCCCGGAAGCCACCGGCTTCCAGTACTGGCAGGGCCAGATGGGCACGAGCTTCGCCACGATGGGCGAGATGATCGACAACTGGCTGACCCTGGACATCGTCAAGACTAACGGTTATCCGGAGGGGATGACGGACGGCGAGTTCATGCGCGCCGTCTATCAGAACCTGTTCAACAAGGAGCCGGACGACAACGGCTACTGGGAAGGGCTCATCCCCGAGCGGGGCCGCGGCACGGTGCTGGCCGACATGCTCGCCGCCGCCGAGGGCGTGCCCGCCGGCACCGAGGGCAAGACCTATGTGGACAACAAGATTTCGGCATCCACCCTGATGGTCAACGCCCAGTATGCCTACGGGACGGACATGTCAGTCACCGACCTGAGCAACTTGCTCGATGACGTGACCTCCGATTCCGGCAGCATCCAGGCCGCCGCCGACCAAATGGTCCAGCTCCTCGGCACGACCTATGGGGTGATGGGACTGGCCGGCTCTTCCACGTTCGCCGACTCGTGGATGATGTGATTCGCCCCTCGGGGCCAGGCCGGCTCCGAGGGTACCCACAAGATTCCCGGTCGAGTTTTTAGGAATGCAAAGCGCGGGGGTCCCCCGCGCTCAGGCACCATGGTTGTCGAGCCTGCTTCAGCCGCCCAGATGGGCCGGGTCATGGGCGACGAAGACCTCGACGTTGCCCGCCGGGAAATCCTTCGGCGCTATCTCGGAGAGCTTGAGGCGCGGCACGTCGAGTGTGTCGAAACGCCAGGCGAAGGCCTGGTCGCCGGCGACGAACTTGATGACTTCGCCCTGCACGGCATTCACGTATTGGATGCCGGACAGCGAGACGGTGCGGGTAGCGGCGGCGACGTCGGCGAGGCTGCCCGCCAGGTCCGCGGCCGTGCGGTTGGCGCTCGTGCTTGCGGCGCCCGTCCCCCAGTTGGCGATGGGCCGGGCTCCGGGCGAATCCCAGTTGGGATCGTACGAGAATGTGGGCGCTGCCGCGGCAAGGGCAAAGGCGCCGCCGATCAGGGCGGCGGTCACAGACGATTTGGTTTTCATGGCTACTCCTTCACAGGTTGGTTGAAAGGTGGCGAACGCTTTCGTTCAACCACGATGCCATGATGAAGGGGATGCCCTGACCGGCCCATGACGCCAGCGTTACATCGCCGTAATCGCCGCTGCCTCGGCCGGGATTACCGATTTGTCATCTCCGCGCCGGGAAACCGTAAGGTTTGCAGGCGCAAGATGGCCGTTGCTGCAACCGTGTGACTTTTTTGAGGAGAGCAAAATGAAGAAACTGCTGATGATCGCCGCGCTGAGCGCGGTGGGGACTTCCGCTTTCGCCGTGGACAGCGGCCAGGTGGAGAAGGCCATTCCCCTCAAGGACGGCTCGACCGTCTACATCTTCAAGGACGGCAAGATGGGGATGGAGGACAAGTACGGCCGCAGCGCGACCATGAAACAAGGGGTGATCATGGAAACCAAGGACGGGCAGAAGATCATGATGAAGGGCAACGAGGTGTGGCGCCTGGACTCGATTCTTCACCGCGACCACCAAGGGGGCTGAACCGCCCGCCCAAGCCGAAGCGGCCCCAGCGCGGGCCGCTTCTTCTTTTGTGGGCGGAGCCTGGCCATTACACAAAAGTAATGATGCCGTCACCCTTTGGTGAGGGCCGCCTCGCCATACTGCGCCTCTCGCTTCATCCGCAAGGAGAGAAATCATGAAAACGCGTTTCCTGCCGCCGCTGGTGGCGACCGTCTTTCTCATCGCCGCGCCGGCCATCGCCGGCATGGACCACCACCATATGGGATCCATGGGCGGAGGGTCCATGGGCGGAGGGTCCATGGGCGGCGAGGCCGCCCAGGCGCCGGCTACCGTCGAAGTCCACCTGACCGAAGGCACCGT
>CAYZLI010000208.1:2944-5483 GCA_964479195.1 uncultured Rhodocyclaceae bacterium | reverse complement strand
GCCTTCACCGGCCGCTTCATGAGCTTGCGCTGCAGGGTGCGCCGGTGCATCTTCAGGGCCCGCGCCGTGGCGGAGATGTTGCCCTCATGCTCCTGCAGCACGCGCTGGATGTGCTCCCACTCGAGCCGGTCCACCGACAGGGGCTCGCTCGGCGGCGCGGCGTCGGCGGCGGGGGCTGTCGCCGCGAAGGCGGCGAGGATGGCGTCCACGTCCGTGGGCTTGGCGAGATAGTGGGTGGCGCCCAGCTTGATCGCTTCCACCGCCGTGGCGATGCTGGCGTAGCCGGTGAGCACGACGATGCGGCAGGCCGGGTTGGCGGCGAGCAGCGGGGCGATCAGGGTGAGCCCCGAGGTGCCGGCGAGGTTGAGATCCAGCACGGCCAGCGGCGGGCGGCCCTCCTGGGCCAGGGCGCGCGCCTCCTCGGCGCCGTGGGCGCTGGAAACGGCATAGCCGCGGTGGGCGAGCGCGCGGCTGAGCACACGGTTGAACACCGGGTCGTCGTCGATGACGATGATCTCTTTCGGCTCGCTCATCGCGGCACCGCTAGTATCCTGTCCAGGGGCAAGTCTACCCGTATCACCGTCCCGCCTCCCGCACGGCCGGTCAGCACGATGCGCCCGCCGAAGCGCTCCACGGCGGCATGGGCGAGAAAGAGGCCGATGCCGGTGCCCTCCGGGCGGGTCGTGACGAAGGCGCGCCCGGCGGCGAGCAGCACCTTCTCGTCGATGCCCGGTCCGCGGTCGCGCACTTCCACCCGCAAGGCGGCCTCGTCCCATTGCGCCTCGATCTCCACAGGCTCGGCGCTGGCATCGGCCGCGTTGTTGAAAAGGTTGAGCAGGGCCTGCTCCAGGGTCGCCTCGCCCACCACCCGCGGCGCCGGCCCAGGGCCGTCGAGATGCAGGGTCGCGTCGGCGTGGGGCCGCAGCCGGCGCCAGCGCGCCACCACTTCCTCCACCCAGCGGTCCAGCTCCAGGGCCTGTCCGCCTTCGGCGCGGGTCTGCCCGGCGCGTTCGGCGAGCCCCGTGATGATGCCCTTGCAGTGGTCGATCTGCTCGCGCAGCAGGGCGAGATCGTCGCGCAACTGCGGCGTGGCCGCGGCGTGGCGCACCAGCTCCCCGGCGAGCACCGCCATGGTGGCGAGCGGCGTGCCCAGCTCGTGCGCCGCGCCGGCGGCAAGGCCGCCCAGGGCGACCACGCGCTCGTTGCGCAGCGCCTCCTCCCGGGCCGCCGCGAGCTCCAGGTCGCGGCGGCGGATGGCCGCCGTCATGCGGGCGACGAAGCCGGTGATCAGCGCGCTGGAGGCGACGAAGATCAGCCACATGCCGGCCAGGTGCAGGCGGGCGGCGCGCTCGGCGTCCGCCAGCTTGAGCGGCACATTGACGAACACCAGCAGGGAGTAGGCGGCGATGCTCATGCCGGCCACCGCCCAGGCGTAGCGGGCCGGCAGCACCGCCGCGGCGATGGTGATGGGCGGCAGGTAGAGGGAGACGAAGGGGTTGGCGGCGCCGCCGCTGAAAAAGAGCAGCACGCTGAGCGCGGTGATGTCCACGCAGAGCTGGGCGAACAGTTCGGAGTCCATGACCGCCTGCGCCCGCTTCAGGCGCACCAGGGTGATCAGGTTGAACAGCGCCAGCAGGGCGACCACCAGCAGCATGGGCACCCAGGGCAGCTCCAGGTCGAGGAGCGGACGCGCAGCGGCGATGGCGGCCAGCTCCCCGCCCACGGCGAACCAGCGCATGAGCAGCAGCCGGCGCAGGTTCTCCGCGCCCGAGGTCGGGGTGATGTTCATCGGCCTGGATTCTAGCCCGGAGACGCCTGGGGCGCCGCTCAGGGGCGAACGGCGGCCTGCTGCTCGAGCCAGCGGGCGAGCCGCGCCGGGTCGAGCTTGCCGGAGACGGGGCTTACGCGGTGCTCGGCGTCGAAGAAATAGGTGCGGGGGAGCTCCCCCCGCCACTTGCGGTCGATGGCCCAGCGCAGCCGCTCCGGCGCCTCGGCGCCGAAGATCCAGCTCTCGACGCTGCCCAGACCGGCTGCCTCCAGGCTGCGGGCGGCGAGCGCCCGGGCCTCCGGCGCGTCGGTGGAGACGAGCACCAGGTCGAGACGCGGCTGCGCCTGCCTGGTGCGGGCAAGCAGGGCCAGCTCGTCGCGGCAATGGCCGCAATCCAGGGACCAGAGGGCGAGGACGAAGGGCCGCCCGGCCCGCGCGGCGCGGATCGCCTCCAGGCTGCCGGGTTCGAACAGGCGCGGCTCCCCAGCTGTGGCGATTGCGCAGGTCAGCAGCCCAAGGATGAAGGCGGCGAGGTAACCGGCCCGTTTCATCCTGAATGCCTTATACAGCCTCTCGCAAAGACGCAGAGGCGCAGAGGACATGTTTTTGCCTCGGCGTTCTTGGCGTCTTGGCGAGACACATGCTGCTTCCAAGTGCATCAGTCTTCCCCCACGGGCAGGAGCCGGAAGCCCTCGTCCCGGGCATTCCAGGCGAGATACACGGTCTCGCCGCGGGCCACCAGGCGCGGCCGGTCGGAGGGCCCGCGGCTCG
>CAYZLI010000208.1:0-2844 GCA_964479195.1 uncultured Rhodocyclaceae bacterium | reverse complement strand
AGATGGCGCAGCCGGTCCGGGCCGATGGCGAGCGCCGGGCCGTGGTGGGGGCAGGCGTCGATGCGCCAGCCCTCGAAGGTGGCCCGTGTCACCGCGCTGCCGTCCAGGCGGGCCAGGGCGTGGTCGCGCGCCCCGTCCTCGAACACCTGGCGCCAGAAGGCCACGGGCACACCGTCCGGGTCGAGGGCCAGGGCGATGCGGCAGCACTCGCAACTGTGGTCCGCCAGCTTGGCGTTGGCCGCGAATCGCCCCTCCCGGCCCCGGGCGTAGTAGATGGCCGCGCCCCGGTAGGGCCCCTGGCGCCGCTTGGCCGCTTCGAGATCGCGCTTGTCGATCCAGGCCATGTGGATGTTGCCGGCGGCGTCCACCAGGGTGGCCTGGAAGCGGTGGGTGATCTCCTCCCGGTTGTCGTTCACGGTGACGGGCGGCGCGAAGCTCACTCCGCCGTCGCTCGAGTGGGTGAAGCGGATGTGGCCGACCATGGGGTTGTCGGGCCGGGGCGCGGTGTAGGCGATGTGCAGCGTGCCGTCGGCGCCGAGGGCGATTTCCGGCGCCAGCTCGCCGTCGGCGGCGGGCGCTTCCGGCGCTGCACGCACGGCGGGGGCGAAGCTCGCGCCGAGATCGTCGGAGTGATCCAGCCACACGCCGTCGGCGCCGTGGCGCACCCGCCACAACCGCCCGGCGGCGTCGAAGGCCACGCCCACGGCGAGCGTGGGCCGCGGCGCTGCGCTACGCTTGGGCGGGGCGGACGTGTGCGTGTGCTCGGCGGCCGCGGCGGGCGTGGCCAGGCAGGCGGCGAGGGCCGCGGCGGCGAACGTGGAGGGCAGGCGGCAGCGGATCATGGCGGGATTCTAACCACCACTTCCACGGCCCGGACCCCGCTGCGACAACGTGTCGCAGGGCCGCGCGGGCGCCGTGCCCCTATCATGTCCGCAGCACCCATCCCGCCAGAAGGCACCAGCAACCATGATGGCACGCACCTACCCGGCCGATGCCGCCCGGCGCTCCGCCGCCTGGGAGGGCTGGCTCGCCCTGCTCGCCATCGCCGGCGTGCACGCCGCCGTGCTGGCCGGGCTGGTGCATGCGGGCGTGGTACCGAAGCAGAAGATCCTGGACGTGCTGCACGCCACCCTGATCCTGCCCGAGCCGCCCCGGCCCCAGGCGCCGCCGGAGCCGCCCCGGCCGCGGCGGGTGCTCAAGCCGGCGCCCGCGCCGCTGCCCGCCGCGCCGGCGCCCGCGCCCGTGCTCAGCGCCGCTTCCGAAGCGCCTTCCCCGGTGGCGGTGGCGCCCCGCCCGCCGGTGGCTGAGGCGCCCCCGGCGCCGCCCGCCCCGGCTGCGTCGGCCGCGTCGATGATCCCGCCCCGCTTCGATGCGGACTACCTGGACAATCCGGCGCCCGAGTACCCGCCGCGCTCGCGCCGCCAGGGCGAGGAGGGTAAGGTGATCCTGCGCGTGTTCGTCGAGCCGGACGGCCGGCCCGCGACGGTCGAGGTCCATGCCTCCAGCGGCTACCCGCGCCTGGACGAGGCGGCGCGCTCCGCCGTTGCCCGCTGGCGCTTCGTGCCGGCGCGCCGCGGCGAGGAACCGGTGGGCGCCTGGGTGCGCGTGCCCATCGCCTTTTCGCTGCGCAGCTAACTCGGGAGAAAACCAGCCATGACCGAAACCCTGGGCTTCGCCCACTTCCTCGCCAACACCGACTGGGTGGCGCGCTTCATCCTCGTCCTGCTCGGCGGCGCGTCCATCGGCACCTGGTATCTGGTGGCCGTCAAGAGCCTCGCCCTGGTGCGCCAGGGCCGCGCCAGCCGGCGCTTCCTCGAGCGCTTCTGGAACGCCGGCTCCATCGAGGAAGTGGCCCGCGAGATGCGTGCCGGCGGCGTCACGGATCCCTTTTCGCACCTGGTGCACAACGGTTTTTCCGCGGTGGAGACCCTGCGCGCCGGCGCGGTGGGCACGCGCGCCCTGGTGGCCGGCGCCTCCGCCGAAGAGTTCCTCACCCGGGCGCTGAAGCGGGCCATCGACCAGGAGCGCCAGCGCCTGGAATACGGCCAGACCTTCCTCGCTTCCGCCGCCTCCAGCGCTCCCTTCGTCGGCCTGTTCGGCACCGTGTGGGGCATCTATCACGCCCTGATCGCCATCGGCGTCTCCGGCCAGGGCACCCTGGACAAGGTGGCCGGGCCCGTGGGCGAGGCGCTCATCATGACCGGCATCGGCCTGGCCGTGGCCATCCCCGCAGCGCTCGCCTACAATTTCTTCGCCCGCGCCGTGCGCAACACCCTGGCGGAACTGAACAGCTTCGCCCACGACGTGTTCGCCCTGCTGGCCACCGGGGTGAAGACGGATGGCCGCGCCTGCGACCCGGCGGCCACCAGCGAACAGGTGCTCTCCCTGGTGCAAGCCCGGGCGCGGGCCGCCCAGCCGGTGCACTGAGGAGCGGAGCGATGGCCTTTGCCAGTTTCGAGCAGGAGGAGGGGGCGCCCCTGTCCGAGATCAACATGATCCCGCTCATCGACGTCATGCTGGTGCTCCTCATCATCTTCATCGTCACCGCGCCGCTGCTCACCCACGCCGTGAAGGTGGACCTGCCCCGCGCCCAGAGCCAGGCCAACCAGACCCCGCCCGAGCACGTGCAGATCGGCATCGATGCCGCCGGCCGGGTCTACTGGGCCGGCGAGCGGGTGGACATGGACGAACTGCGCACCCGCATGTCGGCGGCGGCCACCTACGATCCGCGCACGGAGCTGCAGTTGCGCGCCGACCAGGCGGTGGCCTACCGCGTCATCGCCCAGGTGATGAGCGAGGCGGCGAAGCAGGGGCTGACCCGCATCGGCTTCGTCACCGATCCGA
>CAYZLI010000207.1:0-5493 GCA_964479195.1 uncultured Rhodocyclaceae bacterium | reverse complement strand
CCGGGCGGATGGAGGAGAAGTCGTAGCCCACGCCGCCGCCGCGGCGCATGGTCTCCGCCGCTTGCGACAGCGCCGTGTAGATGCCGGGCCGGCCATTGACCACCTCGGAGATGGAGTCGCCCACCGGCTGCACGAAGCAGTTGATCAGCGTGGCCTGGAGGTCGGTGCCGGCGGCCGAATTGATGCGGCCGGCGGGCACGAAGCCGTTTTCCTGGGCTTCCAGGAAGAGCTTCTCCCAATGGGCGCGCTTGCCTTCGGTTTCGATGCTCGCCAGGGCCCGCGCCACCCGTTGTCGCACGTCATGGACGTGGCTTTCCGTGCCTTTGGCGTACTTCTCCAGCAACACTTCGCCGGAAATTTCCTGCTCGGTGGGGAGGGTGTCGTCGTCGCGGAGCTTGGTCTCAGTCTGGTTGGAGAGCGTTTCGCCCATTTTTTTTCTCCGTATGCGTGGTGGTTCTGACCGGGAAGAAGCATACCTCCGCCATACGGCCAAGTGAAGGGGTTTTCAATTTTTTTTATGCGATAAAAATCAAATGCTTAACAAAAAGTCTTGTGTTTTCAATGAGAAATTCCCACTAGATATAGTGTGTCGTCCGCATCCTAGGACTGGCGCGGGTTTCAGCGGGGTTGCTGCGTCGAAGCGGGGTCGGAAATGGCGTACAGGGCGGGCACGAAAAGCTCCGGCTGGAGCGTAGCATGTTCTATGCCAAAGTCCTCGCGGAGCATCCTGCACACCGCCGGCAGCACCCGCGCCCAGTCGTTCATGTCCCGCAGCACGAGGTGGGCGGACAGGGCCGTGCGCTTGGAGGACAGGGCCCAGATGTGCAGGTCATGCACCGACAGGACCCCCTCCACCGCGGCGATGCGCCGGCCCACCTCGGGCAGGGAGAGCTCCAGGGGCACGCCTTCGAGCAGGGTATGCAGGGTCTCCCGCGCCAGGCGCAGGGTGGAGAAGAGGATCAGGGCGCAGATGAAAAGCGAGAGCAGGGGGTCGATGGGCGTCCAGCCGGTGAGCTGGATCACCAGGCCGGCCACCAGCGCCGCCACCGAGCCGAAGAGATCGCCCAGCACGTGCAGCAGGGCGGCGCGGGAATTGAGGGTCTCCTCGCCGTGGGCCAGCAGCCAGGCCACGGCGATGTTGAGCACGAGGCCGACCAGGGCCACGGCCGTCACCGCCAGCCCCTGCACCGGCACCGGGTGCAGCAGGCGCGCCGCCGCGCTCCAGGTGATGCCGATCACCACCGCCAGCATGAAGCCGGCATTGCCCAGGGCGGCCAGCACCTCCACCCGCTCCAGGCCGAAGGAGTGGCGCGGCGTGGGCGGGCGCCGGGCGACCCAGGCCGCGGCGGTGGCGAAGCCCAGGGCCAGGGCGTCGGTGACCATGTGCCCGGCGTCCGAGAGCAGCGCCAGCGACCCCGCCCACCAGCCGGCGCCGGCCTCCACGGCGGCGTAGAGCAGGGTGACCGCCAGCGCCAGGGGCAGGTAGGCCGCGTGGTGGCGAGGGTGCGAATGGTCGTGGTGGTGGTCGTGGGCCATGGGGGTGACAGCATAAAACCACGGAGCAACCCGTAGGGCGCAATAGCGCAGCGTATTGCGCCGAACGGCAATAGCGCAGCGTATTGCGCCGCATGGATGCATCCGGCGCAATACGCCGCTGCGCGGCTATTGCGCCCTACGTTCAGATGCTAGCAGTTGTGTGACGTGATGCGCGATCATCCATTCCTCGTTGGTGGGCAGCACCAGGACGTCCACGGCGCTGTCCGCCGCGCTGATGCGCGCGGCATGGCGCTCGTTGGCGGCCTCGTCCAGGCGCACGCCCAGCCATTGCGCCTGACGGCACACCCGTTCGCGCACCGGCGCCGCATGCTCGCCGATGCCGGCGGTGAAGACCAGGGCATCGAGCCCGCCCAGGGCGGCGGCGAGCGAGCCCAGTTCGCGCGAGACCCGGTAGCAGAAAAGCTCCACCGCCTCGCGGGCGGCGGGCGCATCGCTCGCCAGGAGCGCGCGCATGTCCTGGCTCAAGCCGGAGACGCCGAGCAGGCCGGACTCCTTGTAGAGCAGGCGCGTGAGCTGCGCCGCGTCCAGGTGGCGGAATTCCATCAGGTGCAGCAGCACGCCCGGGTCGATGTTGCCGCAGCGCGTGCCCATCATGAGGCCGTCCAGCGCCGTGAAGCCCATGGTGGTGGCGATGCTCCTGCGCGCCCGCATGGCGCACATGCTGGCGCCATTGCCCAGGTGGGCCACCACGACGCGCCCCTCGGCCCGGGCGCCGAGGTGTTCCGGCAGGGCCCGGGCGATGTACTCGTAGGACAGGCCGTGGAAGCCGTAGCGCTTGATGCCCGCCTCCGTCAGCTCCCGCGGCAGGGCGAAGCGGCGGGCGATGGCCGGCTGCGTCTGGTGGAAGGCGGTGTCGAAGCAGGCCACCTGGGGCACCGCGGGCAGGAGCCGCGTGAGGGCGCGGATGCCGGCGACGTTGTGGGGCTGGTGCAGGGGCGCCAGGGGGACGAAGCCCTCCAGCTCGTCGATGGCCGCGTCGTCGAGTCGGGCCGGCTCGGCGTAGCGCTCGGCGCCATGCACCACGCGATGGCCCACGGCGGCGATGCGCCAGCCCCCGTTGTGTTCGTCGAGCCAGTGCAGCAGGAAGTCCAGGGTGCGGCGGTGCTGCTCGTCGGCGGGCAGCGGCGCGAACTGCTCCAGCGCCAGGTCGGCGAGGCTTGCACCCGCCGCATCCTTGGCGCGCAGGCGCGGCCGCGCGCCGATGCCGTCCAGCTCGCCGGCGAGCGCCGGCTCGCGGGCCAGCTTGCCGTCCCACGCGAAGAGGGCGAACTTGATGCTGGAGGAGCCGGCGTTGATGGTGAGGATGGCTTTCGTCATTGGCTATCGCAAGAAGAACCGTTCGCCCTGAGCCTGTCGAAGGGCGACCAGCGCCGTTCATGCTTCGACAGGCTCAGCACGAACGGAATGTCGGTCGTTAGATGCCCTTCACCGCCTTCCGCTTCGCATGGGCCATCAACAGCGCGATGGCGCAGGAGGCGACGCGGGATTCGGCCGGATCGGAGCGGCTGGTCAGCACAATGGGCACGCGGGCGCCCAGGACGACGCCGGCCATCAGGGCGTCGGCCAGGTATTCGAGCTGCTTCGCCAGCATGTTGCCCGACTCGATGTCCGGCACCACCAGGATGTCGGCGCGCCCGGCCACGGCGGAGAGGATGCCCTTGGTCTTGGCGGCGACCAGCGACACGGCGTTGTCGAAGGCCAGCGGGCCGTCCAGCACGCCGCCGACGATCTGGCCCCGGTCGGCCATCTTGCACAGGGCGGCGGCGTCGATCGTGGCGCGCATCTTCGGCGTCACGGTCTCCACCGCCGCCAGGATGGCCACCTTGGGCTCGACGATGCCCAGGATGAGGGCGAGGTCGATGGCGTTCTGCACGATGTCCGCCTTGTCTTCCAGGCCGGGCTCGATGTTCACGGCCGCATCGGTGATGAGCAGCGGCTTGGGATAGGTGGGCACGTCGGCGACGAAGACGTGGCTGATGCGCCGCGCCGTGCGCAGCCCCGTGTCGGCGGCGATCACCGCGCCCACCAGCTCGTCCGTGTGCAGCGAGCCCTTCATGAGCGCCTCGGCGCGCCCCGCCCGCACCAGGGCCACGGCCTGGGCCGCCGCGGCATGGCTGTGGGGCGCGTCGACGATCTCGATGCCCTCGAGGCGCAAGCCCTGCTGCCCGGCCGTGGCGCGGATCTTCTCCGCCGGCCCGACCAGGATGGGCAGGATGAGGCCCGCCGCGGTCGCCTCGACCACGCCCTGGAGCGAGGCGGCGTCGCAGGGATGGGCCACCGCCATGGGCACGGGCGCCAGGCCCCGGGCGCGGGCGAGCAGGCTCTGGTAGCGCGCTTCCCGGTCGAGGAGCGTCACTTCGGGCAGCTCCACCCGCGGGCGCTTCACCTTCTCCGTCGGCGCCAGGACCTCCGCCGTGCCGCGGATGACCTTCTGCCCGTCCTGGTTGGTGCACACGCAGTCGAAGACGATGTGGTGGTTGTGGTCGAACTTGCGCATCGCCGTCACCGTGACGGTGATGGTGTCGCCCACGCCCACCGGGCGCGAGAAGTGCAGGGTCTGGTCGATGTAGATGGTGCCGGGGCCGGGGAACTGGCTGCCCAGCACCGTGGAGATGAGGGCACCGCCCCACATGCCGTGGGCGATCACCTCGCGGAACATGCTGCTCTTGGCGTATTCCGGGTCCACGTGGGCCGGGTTCACGTCCCCCGACATGACGGCGAAGAGCTGGATGTCCTGCGGCTTCAGGGTGCGCGTGAGGGCGGCGGAATCGCCGATGCGGATCTCGTCGTAGGTGCGGTTCTCGATGTATGCCAGGGGGGTCATGATGGGAAACTTCTCGAAGCTGAGCGTCGCCAGCATACGGCAGCACGGTTGCGCAAATGTTGCGCGAGATCAAATCACCGCTTTCCGTAGGTGATGCGGTAGATGGCGCCGGCATGGTCGTCGGAGACCAGCAGCGAGCCGTCGGGCAGCACCAGCAGGTCCGCCGGCCGGCCCCAGGCCGATTCTCCCTGCAGCCAGCCTTCGGCGAAGGTCTCGTAGCCCACCGCCCGGTCGCCCTGCAGGCGCACCAGGGTGACGCGGTAGCCGGTCTTGCGCGAGCGGTTCCAGGAGCCGTGCTCGGCGATGAAGACCTGCTGGCGGTATTGCGGCGGGAACTGGCTGCCCGTGTAGAAGCGCATGCCCAGCGCCGCCACGTGCGGCCCCAGGTTCTGCGCCGGCGGCGTGAACTCGGCACAGGCCCGCCTGCGGCCGTAGTCCGGGTCGGCGATGCTGCCGCCGTGGCAGTAGGGGTAGCCGAAGTGCAGCCCGGCGCGCGGCGCCCGGTTCAGCTCGTCCGGCGGCGCGTCGTCGCCCAGCCAGTCGCGGCCGTTGTCGGTGAACCACAGCTCCTGCGTGGCCGGATGCCAGTCGAAGCCCACGCTGTTGCGCACCCCGCGAGCGTAGACCTCCAGGCCCGAGCCGTCGGCGTTCATGCGCAGGATGCCGGCGTAGCGCTCCGGGTCCGGCGCGCAGATGTTGCAGGGGGCGCCCACCGGCACGTAGAGCTTGCCGTCGGGGCCGAAGGCGAGGAACTTCCAGCCGTGGTGGGTCTCGCTGGGGAAGCTGTCGCGCACGATTGTTGGCAAAGGCGCCGGCCGGGACGGATCGTTGAGGCGCTTCTCGATGGCGTCGAAACGCAGGACGCGGCTCACCGCCGAGACGTACAGCGCGCCCTCCCGGAAGGCCACGCCCACGGGCATGTTCAGGTCTTCGGCGACCACATAGGTGCCCGTGGCGCGGTAGCTGCCGTCGAACTTCACCGCATGCACCTTGCCCGCGCGCATGGAGCCGACGAAGACCGTGTTCTCCGCGCCCAGGGCGAGCGCCCGGGCATTCTCGACCCGGGCGAAGAGCTCGATGGCGAAGCCGGGCGGCAGCTTGATGCGCTCCAG
>CAYZLI010000206.1:3143-5539 GCA_964479195.1 uncultured Rhodocyclaceae bacterium | reverse complement strand
CCGCGAGGGCGGCCGCACCGTGGGCGCCGGCGTCGTGGCCAAGGTGATCGAGTAAGGATAGCGTGAAACAGGAAGCGCCCCGAGTTGTACGAGTAGGGGGCGCTTCGCGGTCTCTGCCGCAGGGGCATAGCTCAATTGGCAGAGCGTCGGTCTCCAAAACCGAAGGTTGGGGGTTCGAGACCCTCTGCCCCTGCCAAGTTAGTGAGGAGTGAGGAGTGAGGCGTGAGGAGTAGACCCCTGCGGTTTTGACCCCTCACCCCTCACTCCTCACCGAATTTATGGCTGACAAAATCAAGTTCGCGCTGGCGTTGGCACTGGTTGCCGCGGGTGTCATGGGTTTTTACCTGCTGGGGGAGGCGGCGCTGATTCTGCGCGTGCTGTCCGTCCTGGCGGGCCTGATCGCGGGTACGGCGGTGGCCTGGTTTACCGAACCGGGTCAGCGCTTCTTCGTCTTCGGCCAGGAGGCCTGGACCGAGACCAAGAAGGTGGCGTGGCCGGCGCGCAAGGAAACCGTGCAGACCACCGGCGTGGTGTTCGCCTTCGTCGTCCTCATGGCTGTTTTCCTGTGGCTGACCGACAAAAGCCTGGAGTGGGCCCTGTATGACCTGGTCCTGGGCTGGAAGAAATCATGACCAAACGCTGGTATGTCGTTCATGCCTATTCGGGCTTCGAGAAGTCCGTGCAACGGGCCCTGCAGGAGCGCATCAGGCGCGCCGGCATGGAAGACAAGTTCGGCCAGATCCTGGTGCCCGTCGAGGAAGTGATCGAGATGAAGTCCGGCCAGAAGAGCATCTCCGAGCGCAAGTTCTTCCCCGGCTACGTGCTGGTGGAGATGGAGATGGACGACGACACATGGCACCTGGTGAAGAACACCGCCAAGGTGACGGGCTTCGTCGGCGGCACGGCGACCAAGCCGACGCCGATCTCCGACAAGGAGGTCGCCAAGATCATGCAGCAGATGCAGGAAGGCGTCGAGAAGCCGAAGCCCAAGGTGCTGTACGAGGTGGGCGAGATGGTGCGGGTCAAGGAAGGCCCGTTCACCGACTTCAACGGCACGGTGGAAGACATCAACTACGAGAAGAGCAAGCTGCGGGTGGCGGTGACCATCTTCGGCCGGTCGACGCCGGTGGAGCTCGAGTTCTCGCAGGTCGAGAAGGCATAGGACGGGGCCGGGACCGCCCTCCGGGCCTCTGGGCCCGGGTGTAATTTCCCCGGAAGAGGAGCGCCAGTAGGGCGACCGAACGCGCGTTAGCACTCACTTAACAGGAGCCATCATGGCTAAGAAGATCGTCGGCTTTATCAAGCTGCAAGTGCCGGCGGGCAAGGCCAACCCCAGCCCGCCCATCGGCCCGGCCCTCGGCCAACGGGGCCTCAACATCATGGAGTTCTGCAAGGCGTTCAACGCCCAGACCCAGGGCATGGAGCCCGGTCTGCCGATCCCCGTGGTGATCACCGCCTACGCAGACAAGAGTTTCACCTTCATCATGAAGACGCCGCCGGCGTCGGTGCTCATCAAGAAGGCGGCGAAGCTGGACAAGGGCAGCGCCAAGCCCCATACCGACAAGGTGGGCAAGCTGACCCGCGCCCAGGTCGAGGAAATCGCCAAGGCCAAGATGAAGGACCTGACGGCGGCCGATCTCGAAGCGGCGATGCGCACCATCGCCGGCAGCGCCCGCAGCATGGGCGTCACCGTGGAGGGCATGTGACATGGCGAAGCTCTCGAAGCGACTGAAGACGGTTCGCGCCAAGGTGGACCGCAGCAAGGCCTACCCCCTCGCCGAGGCGCTGGCCCTGGTCAAGGACTGCGCCACCGCCAAGTTCGATGAGTCCGTGGACGTCGCCGTGAACCTCGGCGTCGATGCCAAGAAATCCGACCAAACCGTGCGCGGTTCCGTCGTGCTGCCGGCCGGTACGGGCAAGAAGGTCCGCGTGGCCGTATTCGCCCAGGGCGACAAGGCCCAGGCCGCCAAGGACGCCGGCGCCGACATCGTCGGCTTCGACGACCTCGCCGCGAAGATCAAGGAAGGCGTGATCGAGTTCGACGTCTGCATCGCCACGCCGGATGCGATGCGCGTCGTCGGTGCCCTCGGCCAGATCCTCGGTCCCCGTGGCCTGATGCCGAACCCGAAGGTCGGCACGGTGACCATGGATGTCGCCGGCGCAGTGAAGAACGCCAGGGCCGGTCAGGTGCAGTACCGCACCGACAAGGGCGGCATCGTGCAATGCACGATCGGCCGCGCCTCGTTCTCCGTCGAGCAGCTGCAGCGGAACATCGCGGCGCTCATCGACGCCTTGAACAAGGCCAAGCCGGCGACGAGCAAGGGCCAGTATTTCAGGAAGATTTCCGTCTCCAGCACCATGGGGGCGGGGGTGCGCGTCGACCAGTCGAGCCTGTC
>CAYZLI010000206.1:0-3043 GCA_964479195.1 uncultured Rhodocyclaceae bacterium | reverse complement strand
CGGGGAAAGAATTGAGTCCCCGCTCCGCGGGGACGGGACTTTGGGCTGCCGGGCAAGCGCAAGCCGAGCCGGCAGATCGTCAAAGACCGCAGGTGCCCGAAGGCGCGGTACGGCCTGAGGGTTTAAGCGCGCAAGCGGCCTGCGCAGATGGTGTGCCCAGAACAGGATTTCGGTCCGCGCCAAGCGGCCATGCTCCTGATCCAGGTCGCCGTGGGTGCGGCGAATGCGGTTGGTTCGCCGCGTGTGGACTTGAAAGGAGAAAGGACCTCATGGGTCTCAATCTTGATAGCAAGAAAGCCATCGTGGCGGAGGTGTCGGCCCAGGTAGCCAACGCCCAGACCATCGTCCTGGCCGAGTATCGCGGCATCGAGGTGGGCGCGCTCACCCAGTTGCGCGCCAAGGCCCGGCACTCTGGCGTCTACCTGCGCGTGCTGCGCAACACCCTGGCGCGGCGCGCGGTTGCGGACACCTCGTTCGCGCCGCTCGCCGACCAGATGTTCGGCCCGCTGATCTACAGCATCTCGGCCGATCCGGTGGCGGCAGCCAAGGTGCTGCAGGACTTCGCCAAGGGCAACGACAAGATCGTGCTCAAGGCCGGTTCCTATTCCGGCAGGCTGCTCGACAAGGCGGGCGTGCAGGCGCTCGCCTCGATCCCCAGCCGCGAAGAACTGCTCGCCAAGCTGCTCGGGGTCATGAAGGCGCCGGTGTCCGGCTTTGCCGTCGCGCTCGGCGCCCTCGCCAGGCAGCGCGAACAGGCGGCAGCCTGACCAATCCAACTATTTCGAATCTGGAGTGACAAAACATGGCCATTAGCAAAGAAGACATCCTGGAAGCCGTCGGCGGCATGACGGTGATGGACCTGAACGACCTGGTGAAGGCGTTCGAAGAGAAGTTCGGCGTTTCCGCCGCCGCCATGGCGGTGGCCGCCCCGGGCGCCGCCGCCGCCCCGGTCGCCGAAGAGCAGACCGAGTTTACCGTCGTCCTGGCCGCCGTCGGCGAGAAGAAGGTCGAGGTGATCAAGGTCGTGCGTGCCGCGACCGGCCTGGGCCTGAAGGAAGCCAAGGACCTGGTGGACGGCGCCCCGAAGCCGGTCAAGGAAGGTATCGCGAAGGCCGACGCCGAGGCGATCAAGAAGCAGCTGGAAGACGCCGGCGCGAAGGCCGAGATCAAGTAAACCGGTCATTTCAGGCTGGGCTGGCGGTTTTGGGCCGCCAGCCCTTTGCTCTTTGTACGAACCTGATTTTTTGGAGTATTTACGGCGAACCGGTGGCCAAAAGAGAGCGCTGACGCGGGATTTTTTTCCCCCCGGCGCTGTCTTTTGTCTTCCGACGTCTGAATTCTCACCCCCGGAGCAACCATGACGTACTCCTACACCGAGAAAAAGCGCATCCGCAAGAGCTTCGCCAAACGGGCGAGCGTCCTCGATGTGCCCTTCCTGCTGGCCACCCAGTTGGAGTCGTATACGGCCTTCCTGCAGGCCGACGTGACTCCGCCGGTGCGCAAGAACCAGGGCCTGCAGGCCGCCTTCACCTCGATCTTTCCGATTTCCAGCCACAGCGGCAACGCGCGGCTGGAGTTCGTGTACTACGCCCTGGGCGAACCGGCCTTCGACGTCAAGGAGTGCCAGCAGCGCGGCCTGACCTTCGCCAGCCCCCTGCGTGCGCGGGTGCGCCTGGTCATCATGGACCGCGAGGCCCCGAAGGAGACCATCAAGGAAGTCAAGGAGCAGGAGGTGTACATGGGCGAGATCCCGCTCATGACCACCACGGGCTCCTTTGTCATCAACGGCACCGAGCGGGTCATCGTCTCGCAACTGCACCGCTCGCCCGGCGTATTCTTCGAGCATGACCGGGGCAAGACCCACTCCTCGGGCAAGCTGCTCTTCTCGGCCCGCATCATCCCCTACCGCGGCTCCTGGCTCGACTTCGAGTTCGACCCGAAGGATTACCTCTATTTCCGCGTCGACCGCCGCCGCAAGATGCCGGTGACGATCCTGCTCAAGGCGATCGGCATGGCGCCCGAGCAGATCCTCGCCACCTTCTTCGAGTTCGACGCCTTTCACCTGTCCAAGAAGGGCATCCAGTTCGAGGTGGTGCCCGAGCGCTTGCGCGGCGAAGTCGCCCGCTTCGACATCACGGACAAGGCGGGCAAAGTCGTCGTCGCCAAGGACAAGCGCATCACGGCGAAGCATATCCGCGAGCTGGCCGATGCCGGCATCAAGAAGATCCACGTGCCCGAGGACTTCGTCCTCGGCCGCATCATCGGCCACAACGTCATCAATCCGGAAACCGGCGAGATCCTGGCCAACGCCAACGAGGAGATCACCGAGAGCCTGCTCGGCCGGCTGCGCGAATCCGGCGTGGACGCGATCCACACCCTCTACACGAACGACCTCGACCGCGGCGCCTACATTTCCTCGACGCTGCGCACCGACGAGACCGTCGATCAGTTGGCCGCCCGCGTGGCCATCTACCGCATGATGCGCCCGGGCGAGCCGCCGACCGAGGATGCCGTCGAGACCCTGTTCCACGGCCTGTTCTATTCCGAGGAGCGCTACGACCTGTCGGCCGTCGGCCGCATGAAGTTCAACCGCCGCGTCGGCCGCGCCGAGCTGGAGGGGGCGGGCACCCTGTCGAACCCGGACATCATCGACGTGATCCGCATCCTGGTCGAGCTGCGCAACGGCCGCGGCGAGGTGGACGATATCGACCACCTGGGCAACCGCCGCGTGCGTTCGGTGGGCGAACTGGCCGAGAACCAGTTCCGTGCCGGCCTGGTGCGCGTCGAGCGTGCCGTGAAGGAGCGCTTGAGCCAGGCCGAGAGCGAGAACCTGATGCCCCATGACCTGATCAACGCCAAGCCCATCTCGGCGGCGATCAAGGAGTTCTTCGGCTCCAGCCAGCTCTCCCAGTTCATGGACCAGACCAACCCCCTGTCCGAGATCACGCACAAGCGCCGCGTCTCGGCCCTGGGCCCGGGCGGCCTGACGCGCGAGCGGGCCGGCTTCGAGGTGCGCGACGTGCACCCCACCCACTACGGCCGC
>CAYZLI010000205.1:4016-5689 GCA_964479195.1 uncultured Rhodocyclaceae bacterium | reverse complement strand
GCCGATTTACGCGTTACGGCCGATTTACGCGTAGGGCGCAATAGCGCAGCGTATTGCGCCGAATAGGCTAGCAAGCCGAGGTTCTTGAACCGCCCTTGGCGATCTGCCGGGATACGGCGATCAGGGGCAGGACCCCCACCGCGACGATGGCCAGCGCGGCGGTGGAGGCTTCCGCCAGCCGCTCGTCCGAAGCCAGCGTATAGGCCTGGGTGGCCAGCGTGTCGAAGTTGAACGGCCGCATCACCAGGGTCGCCGGCAGCTCCTTCATCACATCCACGAACACCAGCAGGCCCGCGGTAAGGAGGCTGCCGCGCAGCAGCGGCAGATGCACGCGCCGCAGCGTGGCCGCCTGCCCGTAGCCGAGGCAGCGCGCCGCGTCGTCCATGCTGGGCGTGATCTTCGCCAGGCTCGCCTCCACCGTCTGCAGGGCCACGGCGAGAAAGCGCACCAGGTAGGCGTAGACCAGGGCGGCGATGCCCCCGGTGAGCAGCAGGCCGGGATTCAGGCCGATGCTCGCCTCCATCCAGCCCGCCAGCCAGTTGTCCAGGCGCGTCACCGGGATCAGCACGCCCACGGCGATGACCGAGCCCGGCACGGCGTAGCCCAGGCCGACGAGGCGGTTCAGGCCATGCGGCCAGCGCCGCCGGCTCATCCGTGCCGCATAGGCCAGGAGCACGGCGAAGCCCATCGCCAGCGCCGCCGTCAGCGCCGCCAGGGTGAAGCTGTTGCCGGCCAGTTGCAGGAAGCGCGCGCCGAACTGGGCGTCCCCCTCGGTGAGCGCCATCGCCAGCAGGATCGCGGCGGGCACGAGGAAACCGATCCCCAGGGGAATCGCGCAGGCGAGGACGGCAACCGCCGCCTTGAGGCCCGCCAGCCGCTGGCCCGGATGGGGCCGGTTGCGGCCCGTGGTGTTGTGGAAGCGCGCCCGGCCCCGGCTCATCCGCTCGAGCAGGAGCACCAGCACGACGAAGCCGAGCAGGGCGGCGGAGAGCTGGGCGGAGGCCGTGCGATCGCCCAGGGAGAACCAGGCCCGGTAGATGCCGGTGGTGAAGGTCTCCACGGCGAAGTAGGCCACCGTGCCGTAGTCGGCCAGGGTCTCCATCAGGGCCAGCGTGGCGCCCGCCGCCACGGCCGGCCGCGCCAGGGGCAAGGAGATGCGGAAGAAGCTGGCCCACGGCCCCAAGCCGAGGGAGCGGCCCACTTCCAGCATGCCGCTCGCCCGCTCCAGAAAAGCGGTGCGCGCCAGGAGATAGACGTAGGGATAGAGCACGAAGATGAACATGGCCACCGCCCCGCCCAGGGAGCGCACGTCCGGGAACCAGTAATCGCCTTTCTGCCAGGCGAAGCTCTCCCGCAGCCAGGCTTGCACCGGCCCGACGAACTGCAGGAGATCCGTGTACGTGTAGGCCATGACGTAGGCCGGCACGGCGAGCGGCAGCACCAGCGCCCATTCGAACATGCGCCGGCCGGGAAAGTCGTGCATGGTCACCAGCCAGGCGGTGGATACGCCGACGACGACCACGCCCGAGCCCACGCCCGCGCACAGCCACAGGGTGTTGGCGACGTACTCCGGCAGCACCGTCGAGGCCAGGTGCGACCAGGTGTCGCTGGTGCCGCCCGTGAACAGGTTCGCCCAGACGCTGAGGACGGGGGCGGCGGCCAGGGCGGCGATG
>CAYZLI010000205.1:0-3916 GCA_964479195.1 uncultured Rhodocyclaceae bacterium | reverse complement strand
CGTGAACAGGTTCGCCCAGACGCTGAGGACGGGGGCGGCGGCCAGGGCGGCGATGGCGAGCGCGGCCAGGGCGAGTACGCCCAGGCTCCGGAACACGCCGGAGGAGGTCGGGAAAGCGGCGGCTGTCGTCGTCTGCACGGGTCGCTGGCGGCTGCCGAGTTGAGCGGCGCGCGCAGCGCGCCTGCTCGAACGAGGCAAATTCGTCCGTCACACTTGACGGACGAATGAGAATTATAATTGATTAGCCCCCTCGACTCCGACCATGGCCCTACTCGAACTCAAGGACGTCTCCCACGCCTACGGCAGCCACCTGGTGGTGGACGCCCTCTCCTTCTCCCTGGAACAGGGCTGTATCGGCTGCCTGCTCGGCCCTTCGGGCTGCGGCAAGACGACGGTACTGCGGGCCATCGCCGGCTTCGAGCATGTCAGCCGCGGGGAGATCCGCCTCAACGGCACGGTGGTGAGCAGCCCGGCCCGGCACGTGCCGGCCGAGCGTCGCCGCATCGGCATGGTCTTCCAGGACTATGCCCTGTTCCCCCACTTGAGCGTGGCCGACAACATCGCCTTCGGCCTGCGCGAGATGCCGGAAACCGGGCGCCGCACCCGCGTGGCGGAACTGCTGGCCACCGTCGGGCTGGCCAGCCAGGGGTCCAAGTTCCCCCACGAGCTTTCCGGCGGCCAGCAGCAGCGCGTGGCGCTGGCCCGGGCGCTGGCCCCCCGGCCGAACCTGCTGCTCCTCGACGAGCCCTTCTCGAACCTGGACGTGGACCTGCGCGAGCGGCTCTCCCTGGAAGTGCGCGACATCCTCAAGGCCTCCGGCATCACCGCCATCCTGGTCACCCACGACCAGCATGAGGCCTTCGCCGTGGCCGACGAGATCGGCATCATGCACGAGGGCCGCATCCAGCAGTGGGACAGCCCCTACAACCTCTACCACCGGCCGGCCAACCGCTTCGTCGCAGATTTCGTCGGCCAGGGCGTGTTCCTGCCCGGCAGCGTGCGCAACGCCCACGAGGTGCAGATGGAGCTCGGCACCCTGAAGGGCAACATCCCCCCCGAGTGCACCATGGGCTGCGACGCCTGCGGCCAAGGCTGCCAGGTCGCCGTGCTGCTGCGCCCGGACGACATCGTGCATGACGACGCCGCCACCACCCAGGCGGAGGTCGTGGCCAAGGCCTTCCGCGGCGCCGAATTCCTCTACACGCTGAAACTGCCCAGCGGCGTGCGCGTGCTCTCCCTGGTGCCGAGCCACCATAACCATGCCATCGGCGAGAAGATCGGCATCCGCCTGGACGTGGACCACGTGGTGGTGTTCCGGACGCAGCCGTGATCCCCTGGCTCGAGCGCGGCGCGCCCTTCCCCCCGGTGGAGAGCGCCCGGCGCCGCCCGAACGGCCTGCTCTGCGCCGGCGGTGATCTCGCGCCGCCGCGGCTCATGGAAGCCTACCGCCACGGCATCTTCCCCTGGTTCTCGGCGGGCGAGCCCATCCTCTGGTGGAGCCCCGATCCACGCCTGGTCCTGTATCCGGAGGAAGTGAAGATTTCCCGCTCGCTCGCCAAGGCCCTGCGGCGCGGCCGGTACGCGGTGCGCCTGGACACGGCCTTCGAGCGGGTGCTGCGCGCCTGCGCCGAGCCGCGCCCGGGCCAGTCCGGCACCTGGATCACGCCGGAAATGGGCGAGGCCTATGGCCGGCTGCACGAACTCGGCTGGGCGCACTCGGTCGAAACCTGGGTGGACGGCGAGCTTGCCGGGGGGCTGTACGGGGTGGCCATAGGCCGGGTCTTCTACGGCGAATCCATGTTCTCGCGGGTGAGCGACGCCTCGAAGATCGCCCTGGCCCACCTGGCCCGCTTCCTTGAGCGCCACGGATACGCCGTGATAGATTGTCAGATGACGACCGCCCACCTGGCCTCGCTCGGCGCGCGGGAGATCCGGCGGCGCGAATTCACGCGCGGCCTGGCGGTTTGGACGAAGGAAGGGGCAGGGCCCGGCACATGGCCCGCGGACGGAGCAAGGGATTTGTTCGGTAACGGCGACAGATGAGCCTCCTCAAGGATCTCCCCTTCCCCCTGCTGCAGTTCTACGCCACGGCGCCCTACGCCTGCTCGTACCTGCCCGGGCGCATCGCCCGCTCCCAGGTCGCCACGCCGAGCCATCTCATCGACGCAGGCATCTACAGCGAACTGGTGCGCGCCGGCTTCCGCCGCAGCGGCGTGTTCACCTACCGCCCCTATTGCGACGCCTGCCGCGCCTGCGTGCCGGTGCGCATTCCCGTCCGCCGTTTCCAGCCTGACCGCGCCCAGCGCCGCGCCGAGGCCAGGCACGGCGGACTCGTGGCCCGGGAACAGCCCCTGGCCTTCCGCGAGGAGCACTATGCCCTCTACCAGCGCTACCAGGCGGCGCGCCATTCCGGCGGCGGCATGGACCAGGACAGCCGCGACCAGTACGCCCACTTCCTGCTCCAGTCCCACGTGGACAGCCGCCTGGTGGAATTCCGCGACAACGGCCAGTTGCGCATGGTGTGCATCGCCGACGTGCTGACGGACGGCCTGTCGTCGGTCTACACCTTCTTCGAGCCGGACCTCCCCGGCGCCAGCTTCGGCACTTACTGCATCCTCTGGCAGGCGGCCCAATGCCGCGCCCTGGGACTGCCCTACCTCTACCTCGGCTACTGGATCCGCGAGAGCCGCAAGATGAGCTACAAGGCCCGCTTCCGTCCCATCGAGGGGCGCATCGGCGGCGTCTGGCGCGAACTCTCCGACGAGGACCTGCTGCGGCACTGAGGTGTGGGAGCCGGGCATTCGGCTAAAATGCCCCATGCTCTACGAATTGGCCCGCCCCTTCCTCTTCGCCCTCGACGCGGAAACCGCCCACGAACTGACCCTCGCCAGCCTGCGCACCCTGAAGGCGCTGCATGTGCCCATCGCCTGCGCGCTGCCCGCCGCCGAGCCGGTGCGCGTGATGGGCCTGGACTTCCCCAACCGCGTCGGCCTGGCCGCCGGCATGGACAAGAATGGCGAGTGCATCGACGGCCTGGCCGGCCTCGGCTTTGGCTTCCTCGAGGTGGGCACCGTGACCCCGCGCCCCCAGCCCGGCAACCCCAGGCCGCGCCTGTTTCGCCTGCCGCAGGGGCAGGCCATCATCAACCGCATGGGCTTCAACAACCATGGGGTGGACGCCCTGATCGCCAACGTGCGGCGCGCTTCGTACCGGGGCATCCTCGGCATCAACATCGGCAAGAACTTCGACACGCCCATCGAGGGGGCCGCGGAGGACTATCTCGCCTGCCTGCGCAAGGCGTATGCCTTCGCCGGCTATGTGGCCGTGAATATTTCCTCGCCCAACACGAAGGACCTGCGCCGGCTCCAGGGCGAATCCGAGCTGGACGCCCTGCTCGGTGCGCTGAAGCGGGCCCAGGAGGCCCTTGCCCAGCAGCATGGCCGCTACGTGCCCCTGGCCCTGAAGATCGCGCCGGACCTGGACGAGGCGCAGATCGGCGCCATTGCCGACGCCCTGCGCCGGCATCGCATCGATGCGGCGATCGCCACCAACACGACGGTCTCGCGCCAAGGCGTCGAGCACCTGGCCCACGGCGGCGAGGCCGGCGGGCTGTCGGGGCAGCCGGTGTTCGAAAAATCCACGGCCGTGCTCGCCGCCCTGGCGCGACGACTCGCCGGGGAAGTCCCGCTCATCGGCGTCGGCGGTGTCATGGACGGGGCCTCGGCCCGCGCCAAGCTGGCGGCGGGGGCCCAACTCGTGCAGATCTATTCGGGGCTGATCTACCGGGGGCCGGCGCTGCTAGGGGAAGCCATCAAGGCGACGGCGAATTGGCCGTAGACGCCGCTTCGTAGGGCGCAATAAGCGCAGCGCATTGCGCCGGATGCATTCGGCGCATTACGCCGCTCCACGGCTAATG
>CAYZLI010000204.1:0-5735 GCA_964479195.1 uncultured Rhodocyclaceae bacterium | reverse complement strand
GAAAACCGCCGCTCCGGGTGGTCCGGGTCGACCCAGTGTTCCTCCCACCAGGCGTCGCTCTGGGGCCGCGTCCAGGGCATGTGCACCAGCAGGGCGTCCAGGGCGCCCGCCACCTCGGCGATGCTCTGGGGGCGCGCCGCCGGGTCCTTTTCCAGGCAGCGGCCGATCAGGGCATCGAGCTCCGCCGGCACGGCGCCGGGCGCGCATTCCGAAGGCAGCCGCGGCACGACATGCAGGACCTGGTAGGTGAGGTCGTGCTCGGTCGCCGTCTCGAACAGCCGCTTGCCGGTGAGCAGGTAGAAGCCGACCGCGCCCAGGGCATAGATATCGGCGCGGGCGTCCGCGTTGGCGGGATCGCGGATGCGCTCCGGCGACATGTAGAGCGGGGTGCCGAGGATGCGCAGGGCGCCGGTGAGGTCGCGCGTCTGGTCGCCGGAGACATGCTTCACCAGGCCGAAGTCGAGCACCTTGACCACGTCGCGCTCGCCGCGGATCTGGCACAGCATGATGTTCTGCGGCTTGATGTCGCGATGCACCAGCCCGCAGGAGTGGGCCTCCCACAGCGAGGCGCAGACCTGGCGCAGGATGTGCGCGGCGCGCGAGGGCGGCAGCGGTCCGTAGCGCTCGACCAGGTCGGCGAGCGACAGGCCCTCGAGATATTCCATGGCGTAGTAGAACAGCCCGTTCGGCCCTGTGCCGTAGTCGTAGATGGTGATGGTGTTGGGGTGGCGCAGGATGCTGGCGAGCTGCACCTCGCGCTCGAAGCGGGCGATCCATTCGTCCGACGAGGCTTGGGGCTTGAGCACCTTCACGGCCGCCGGCCGCTTCAGCAGGTGATGCCGGGCGAGCCAGACGGTGCTGATGGCCCCCTCGCCGATCTGGCGCAGCAGCCGGTAGGGGCCGACCTGGCGCACGGCGGAACGGCGCAGCAGCCGATCCATCACCTCCCGCGGCAGGAAGGCGGACAGCCAGACCAGGGCCATGAGGAACACGGCGACGGCATAGGCCGCCTGCAGGTAGACCAGCGGCGCGTAGGCTTCGTCGGCCTCCATCTCCACGGCGACGCCGACGTCGATGTCGGGCAGCCAGCGCCAGGCGCCGATCACCTCGCGGCCGAGGTAGCCGGGATAGGGGTCCAGCAAGACGCCTTCGCGGCCGATCCTGGCTGCGGCTGCGGCGGCGCCCCGCGCCGAGATCGCCGCGAAGGCCAGTCGGGTGAGCGTATCCGTCTCGGGCACCACGAGCCGCGGCGCCAGGCCGCGGCGGCGCAGCTCCTCGACGTGGCGGCTCTCCGAGAGCAGCCGCGCCTCCGCATCGAAGACCATGGACTCGCCGCTGCGGCCCGGGCGTGCGGCCCGGACCATTTCGCCGAAGGAGGGATCGGCGGCAAGCTGCCGCGCCGGGAGCCGGCCCTCGGCGATGGCGCGTTCCAGCGCCTCGACTTCCGTGTTGAGCAGCGTCCTGAGGCCGCTCGCCCGGATTTCCCGCAGGGACTGCTCGATACGCCCGTAGGACCACAGGCCGACGGCAAGCAGCGCCGCGAGCAGCAGCATGAGCGCGATGCGCAACCGGTTGAGGGGGATGGCCACTTGCCGTCGGTTCCGGGAGGTAGGCTACCACTATATCCGCCCCCCGGCTTACGTGTGCCTTACGCCGACTCGGCCTGGAGCACCATGCGAATGAGCTCGGGCAGGCTCTTCGCCTGCAGTTTTTCCATCAGGCGTGCCTTGTAGACTTCCACGGTCCGCGAGCTGATGCCGAGGGCATCAGCGATCTCGCGGCTGTGCTGTCCGGCGGCCACCAGGTGCAGGACTTGGCGCTCGCGCGGCGTCAGGCGGGTGAAACGCTCCAGCGCCGTCCGTTTCGCCTGGTCCTGCTGCCGGCGGCGGGCGGCGCGCGCCAGGCCGCTCTCGATGGCCGCCATGAGCTGGGCGTCGTCGATCGGTTTTTCCAGGAAATCCACCGCGTCGGCCTTCAGGGCGGTGCGCGCCGAGGCGGCGTCCCCGTGGGCGGTGATGACGATGACAGGCAGGTCCGACCCTTGCTCGGCCAGGCGCCGCTGCAGGTCGAGGCCGGAGAGGCCGGGCATCTTGATGTCGGCCACGAGGCAGCCGGACCAGTCCGGGCGCCAAGTGGCGAGGAAATCCTCGCCGCTGGCGAAAACCAGGGTGCGGTAGCCGCGCAGCCCGAGCAGCAGCGCAAGGGAATCCCGCACGGCGGCGTCGTCGTCGACGATGAAAACAGGGTGCTCAACCGGGTTGCTTGTCATCATGGTCTTGGCCCAGCAGCGGCAGCGTGAAATGGAACGCGCCATGCGCCGCCCGCTCCGCCCAGAGGGCGCCGCCGTGCGCTTCGACGATGGTCCGGCTGACCACAAGCCCCATCCCCATGCCCGCCGCCTTTGAAGTGGCGAAGGGCTCGAACAGCCGCTCGTTCATGTCGGCCGACACGCCCGCGCCCGAGTCCCGCACCGAGAAGCGCAGGAAGTGCTCGCCGTCGGGCGCGGCGCTCAATTCCACCGTCCGCCTGCCGGCCGGCAGTGCGGCGACGGCGTCGAGCGCGTTGGCCAGCAGGTTGCGCAGCACGATCTCGATCTCCTGCTCATCGGCGAACACCGCCGGGAGGTTGGCCGGCGCCAGGTTGCGGATCGTGACACCGATGTCGGCCGCTTGGGGCAGGAACGCGGACACCGTACGCGCCAGCAGCCGCGACGGCCAAACCGGAGCGAGCTGCGTGGCGCCGCTGCGCAGGAAGTCCCGCAGTCGCCGCACGATTTCCCCGGCGCGTGACGCCTCGGCAATCAGCTTGTCCAGCGTGCGCTCCAGTTCCTCGCGTCGCGCCGTGCCGGCCGCCGCCAGCAGCTTGGCGGCTTGGCCGTAGCTGGCCAGCGCCGTCAGCGGCTGGTTCAGTTCATGCGCCAGGGCCGCCGCCATTTCCCCGGCGGCCGCCAGCCGCAGCGATTCCTGCAGCCGGGAGAGCGCGCTCTGGCGCTCCTCCACGGTTACGCCGAGGAACAGCCCGGTGAGCGTCAGCGCCAGCATGAGTGCCTGCAGCTCCAGCACCGTGACCGCCCCGTGGCTGCCCGTCTGCGTGAAGAAGATGAGCCCGGCCTGGATCGCCACCAGGGCCAGCGCCGTTCCGGCCAGCCCGTGGCGCATGGCGATCCAGATGACCGGCAGGAAGAGCAGGTAGAAGTACTTGAACTCGTCCGTGTATTCCAGCCCGAACACCAGCCACAGCACGGCCGCTACCGTCGCGCCCTGCGCCCAGACCTCCGGCCTGGACCCGGCGCGGCGCAGCCGGCGCCAGGCGCCCGCACGGGCCCAGGCCAGAAGCAGGGGCGCCACGACCAGGACCCCGATGGCATCGCCCACCCAGAAGCGCAGGGTTGCTTCACCGAATGCGCTCCAGCCCAGGAGTTCGCCGGCCGCGTGCACCGCCACGTACAAGGTGCCGACGACCAGCGCGGCGGCCAGCGTAACCGCGACCAGCGCGAGCAGATCGCGGCGCCGCAACAGGCGGGGGTCGAAGCGCAGCGGCCCGGCCAGCAGCCAGGCCGCGCCCGCGTAGCCTGCGCTGAGCGCCAGGGCCGACGCGAGCTGGACAGCGAAAGGGGTCGGCGCGTCGTGGATGAAGATCTCGGCCAGCAGTGCGGCGGGAAAAAGGGCTGGCGCGAAGCGCAGGCCGGCCCTGAGCAGCAGGGCCAGACTCAGGGCCGGCGGCGGGTTCCAGGGCGTGACGCCGAGGGACGCCAGGGGGTGGATGTAACTGACCCAGTCCAGGGCGAGGTACAGCCCCACATAGCCGGCGGCGAGCGCCCAGGCGCGCGGCGCGCGCAGCGCTGGCCCTGCGTGGCTCTGGGTGGTTGCCTGGGCAGTTCCGGGGGCGGTCATGGCGCAAAACGTCGGGGAGGCGTGGTGGCACGGGCTCAGGCTTCCTATTTTCCGCAATTTTGCGCGATGGGAAACCCGTGATTGCACGTACGTATTCATGCGCATTCGCCAAGGGCGGTGCGGGTCCCCGAACGTGTCTGACCGGGAGGAGCGGAACCGTATCTTGACGTAGGGGCCGTCACGAATTACGCGGATGGGCGCCGGTGCTTAGACTTTTTAGCGGAGCTTTTTTAACCCAGCACCTGGCCATGGGGACCTTGTCGCCGACCTTACTGCAATGGATTGCCGTCGCGCTGTTTGCGCTGGCGGTCCTGCACACCTTTTCCACCAAGTACTTCGTGCGCCTGGCCCACACCCAGCCGGCCCACGCGGGCCTGTGGCACCTGCTGGGCGAGGTGGAGGCGGTGTTCGGCTTCTGGGCCCTGGTCCTCATGCTTGCCATCTTCCTCCACGAAGGCAGCGGCCACGCCATCGACTACCTGCAGTCGCGCAACTTCACCGAGCCCATGTTCGTGTTCGTCGTCATGGTGATTGCCGGCAGCCGGCCCATCCTGCAACTGGCGCGGCTGGCCGTGGAGGCACTGGCCCGGCTGATCCCGTTTCCGGCCACGCAGTCCTACTACTTCGTGACGCTCTCGGCGGTGCCGCTGCTCGGTTCCCTCATCACCGAGCCGGCGGCCATGACGCTGGCGGCGCTGATCCTGCGCGAAGCTTTCCTGGTGCGCAGCGCGTCCACCCGCTTCAAGTACGCCACCATCGGCGTCCTGTTCGTGAATATTTCGATCGGTGGCACGCTGACGCCGTTCGCGGCCCCGCCGGTGCTGATGGTGGCCGGCACCTGGGGTTGGGACCTGGCCTACATGATTTCCACGTTCGGCTGGAAGGCGGCCGCCGCCGTGGTGGTGAATGCCCTCTGCGTCATGTGGCTGTTCCGCAATGAGCTGGCCGGTCTGCCCGATCGTCGGGGCGCGCCCGGCGCGGACGGGGTGCCGCGGACCGTCATGATCGTCCACCTCCTGTTCCTGCTGGGGGTGGTCGTCTTCAACCACTACCCGGCGGTGTTCATGGCGCTGTTCCTGTTCTTCCTCGGCTTCACGGAAGCCTACCGCCGCTACCAGGACCGGCTGATCCTGCGCGAGGGCCTGATGGTGGCCTTCTTCCTGGCGGGCCTGATCACCCTGGGCGGCCACCAGAAGTGGTGGCTCGAGCAAGTGCTGGCCGGGCTGGACGCCAACACCCTCTTCTTCGGCGCAACCGCGCTCACCGCCATCACGGACAACGCCGCCCTCACCTACCTGGGCTCCCTGGTGGAAGGCGTGACGGAGGAATTCAAGTACGCCCTGGTGGCGGGGGCGGTCACGGGCGGTGGCCTGACCGTAATCGCCAATGCCCCGAATCCGGCCGGGTTTTCCATCCTCAAGGGCTCGTTCCCGGAAGAGTCCATCAGCCCGCTCGGCCTGCTGCTCGCGGCCTTGCCGCCCACCGCGGTGGCTGTGCTGGCGTTCCGGGTGCTCGCGTAACCCAAACGGAGGCCACTATGTTGTTCCATGCCAATACGGCGGCCTGGCTCCGGGCCCGCCGGGAGTACAAGGGCACCGGCAAGGCCGGGAATTCCCGTCCGGATGCCGCGGCGCCCGCCGTGCCGCCATCGGCGGAGGCCGGCGACGCGACCCAGCTACGGGTGGTTGTGCCGGTGGACGGGTCGCGCGACGCGGAGCGGGCCGTGCGCCATGTGATCGGGCATCTTGCGGCGGAAGGGCCGATCGAGGTGCACCTGGTCAACGTCCAGGAGCCGATCTGTGCCTGGCAGGTGAAAAAATTCCTGCTGCCGGAGGAAATCGC
>CAYZLI010000203.1:0-5847 GCA_964479195.1 uncultured Rhodocyclaceae bacterium | reverse complement strand
CAGGCCCTGGCCCGCCATCCCCAGGCCGCCGCCTTCGCCGAGCGCGAAGCCGAAGCCCAGGCCCGGGCCGAAGTGGCCGCGGGCCCCACCCCCGGACCGGCCAACCTGTCCCTGAGCAACCTCAACGACCGTCTCAACCGCAACCGCGGCAAGGAGGAATGGGAGCTGGAGCTGGCCGTCCCCCTCTGGCTGCCGGGGCAGAAGGCGGCCCGGGAGGCGGAAGCGGGCAGCGGTATCGCCGAAGCGGCGGCGCGGCGCGAGGCCCTGCGCCTGCAGCTGGCCGGCGAGCTGCGGGAGGCCTGGTGGGGGCTGGCCGGCGCGCGCCACGCCACGGAACTGGCCCGGCGCCGGGTCGGCACGGCCCAGGCCCTGGAAGCCGACGTGCTGCGCCGCTTCAAGGCCGGGGATCTCGCCCGGGTGGACGCCAACCTGGCGCAGAACGAGCGCCTCGCCGCCCAGGCGGAGCTGCTCGAGACGGAGGCCGCCTTGCTCCAGGCGGAACAGGGCTACCGCGCCCAGACCGGCGCGCCTGCCCCGGCGGCGCTGGCGGAGGAAGCGCCTCCCGCGGCGCGCGAGCCGGCGGAGGACCACCCGCAGCTGGCGGCGGCCGCCGCCGCGGCCCGCCTGGCCGGTGCCAAGGCCCGGGTGGCGGAAGAAACCCGCCGCGACGCGCCGGAGTTCGCCCTGCGCCTGGTGCGCGACCGGGGCGAGTCCGGCGAGGCCTACGCCAACACCGTGGGGGTGAAGCTGACCATCCCCTTCTCCTCGGGGCCGCGGCTGCGCCAGGAGACTTCAGGCGCCCGCGCCGAGGCCCTCCAGACCGAAGCGGAACTGGCCCTGGCCCGCAGCAGGCTGCAGCTGGACGTGGAGCGCGTGCGCCGCGAGCTGGACGCGGCCCGGCGCCAGGCCAACCTGGCGGAGGAGCGCCGGACCCTGGCCGCCGACAGCCTGCAGCTCGCGGAAAAATCCTTCGCCCTGGGCGAGTCGGACCTGGCCACGCTGCTGCGCATCCGCGCCGGGGCCTTCGAGGCCGAGTCCCTGTTCAACCGCCAGCGGGTGGCCCAAGCGGCGGCCGTTTCCCGCCTCAAACAAGTTCTGGGAGTCCTGCCATGAAGCAAATCATCACCTTCTTCGCGGCGGCGGCATTCGCCCTGTCCGCCTGGGCCCACGGCGGCGAGGACCACGGCGACGGGGCCCATGATCCGGCGCCGATCGCCGACGTCGCGCCGCGCGCCGTCGCCGCGACGGAGGACCTGGAGCTGGTCGCCGTGCTGGAGGGCAAGAAGCTCATCCTTTACGTGGACCGCTACGCCAGCAACGAGCCCGTGGCCGACGCCCAGGTGGAGGTGGAAGGGGGCGGTCTGAAAGGCGTCGCCGCCCAGGTCGCGCCGGGCGTCTACAGCCTGCCCGCCGAGGCCCTGGCCAATCCCGGCAAGCACGCCCTGGCGGTCTCCGTGCAGGCCGGCGAGATCGCCGATCTGCTCAGCGCGACCCTGGACCTGCCCAAGCCCGCCGCCGGGGTCGAGCACACGCACTGGGCGGCGGAGTGGGGGGCCTGGGGCGGCTCGGCCGCGCTGCTGCTGGCCGGCATCGGCCTGGTGGCCGTGCGCCGGAATCGGGAGCATCGCAAGCATGGAGGCCTGAAATGAAGCAAAGCATTCTGTCCGGCGCCCTGGCGGCTGCCTTTCTCCTGGCCGGGTCCGCCTGGGCCCACGGCGGCGAGGATCACGGCGAGGAGAAGAAGCCCGCAGCGGCGGCGGCGAAACCCGCGGCCGGCGCGGCGCCCGTCGAGGGGGCTGCCGCTCAGCGGCTCGCCGACGGCAGCCTGTTCGTGCCCAAGGCCGTGCAGCGCCAGCTCGGGCTGCGCACGGCGCTGGCGCAGGTGCAGGATCTCGCCGCCACGGTGGAGCTGAACGGCAAGGTCATCGCCGATCCCAATGCCGGTGGCCGCGTGCAGGCGGCCCAGGCCGGGCGCATCGAGCCGGGTCCGAAGGGCTTGGCCACCCTGGGCCAGAAGGTGACGAAGGGCCAGGTGCTGGCCTGGCTGCGCCCGGTGGCCAACAGCATCGAGCGGGGCAACCAGCAGGCCCAGCTCGCCGAGCTGGAGTCCCAACTGGCCATCGCCGAGCGCAAGGCCGCCCGCTACGGGCAGTTGGGAGGGGCGGTGCCCCAGAAGGAGATCGAAGCGGCGCGCTTCGAGCTGGAGGCCCTGCGGAAGCGCCGCGCCGCCGTGGGCGCCAGCATCAACGGGGCGGAGCCGCTGCTGGCGCCCGTGTCCGGAGTGATCGCCGCCGCCCACGTGGTGGCCGGCCAGGTGGTGGAGGCGAAGGAGATACTGTTCGAGGTGGTGGACCCGGCCCGCCTCGCCGTCGAGGCCCTGGCCTACGACCCGGCCCTGGCCGAGGGCATCGCCTCCGCCGCCGCGGCCCTGCCCGGCGGCAGCCTGGAGCTGCAGTTCGTCGGCGGCGGCCGACAGTTGCGGGAGCAGGCGATGCCCCTGCTCTTCCGGGTCGTCCCCCCTCACCCCCAGCCCCTCTCCCGCCAGGGGAGAGGGGAGCGTCGTGGGTCGCTGCGCGACCCCAATTGGATGGCTCCTGTGGCGGTGGGCCAGCCCGTCAAGGTGATCGCCAAGACCTCCCGCACCGCCAAGGGCGCGGCCGTGCCCCAGGCCGCCGTGGTGCGGAACGGCGCCGGCGAGACTGTCCTCTGGGTGCATGCGGAGGCCGAGCGCTTCGTGCCGCGCAAAGTGCGCTTCCAGCCCCTGGACGGGACGACCGCGGCGGTGACCGCGGGCCTGAAGAGCGGCGAGCGGGTGGTCACCGAAGGCGCCGGCCTCCTGGCCCAGGTGCGCTGAGCGATGTTCGATTACATCATCGGCGCGAGCCTCAAGCAGCGCCTCATCGTTCTGGGCATCTCGGCGCTGCTGATCGTCTATGGCGTGATGACCGTGCGCCAGATGCCGGTGGATGTGTTCCCCGACCTCAACAAGCCCACGGTCACTCTCATGACCGAGGCGGGGGGCATGGCGCCGGAGGAGGTGGAGCAGCTCGTCACCTTCCCCATCGAGTCCAGCATGAATGGCATGCCCGGGGTGACGCGGGTGCGCTCCGTCTCCGGCGTCGGCCTGTCCATCGTCTATGTGGAATTCGAGTGGGGCTCGGACATCTACCGCAACCGGCAGCAGATCGCCGAGCGCCTGAACCTGGTGCGCGAGCAGCTGCCGCCCGGCATCGTTCCCCAGCTCGGCCCGATATCTTCGATCATGGGTGAAATCCTGCTCCTCGCCCTGCCGGCGGACCCGGCCAAGGTGAGCCCCATGCAGGTGCGCGAGTACGCCGACTGGGTGATGCGCCCGCGCCTGCTCACCATCCCGGGCATCGCCCAGGTGATCCCCATCGGCGGCGAGGTGCGCCAGTACCGGGTTGAGATCCAGCCAGCGCAACTGCAGGCCCTGGGCATCGAGCGCGAGAAGCTGGAGGCGGCCCTGCGCGATTTCGGCGCCAACACCAGCGGCGGCTTCCTCGAGTCCCAGGGGCGCGAGTACCTCATCCGCCAGATCGGCCGCACCAGCCGCCTCGAGGACCTGCAGAACATCGTGGTGGCGGTGAAGAACGGCGGCCAGCCCGTGCTGCTGCGGCAGGTGGCGGAGGTGGCCCTCGCCCCGGCCCTCAAGCGCGGCGACGCCGGCTACAAGGGCAAGCCGGCGGTGATCCTCTCCGTGCAGAAGCAGCCCAGCGCCGACAGCGTCACGCTCACCCGCGAAGTGGAGAAAGCCATCGCCGACCTCGCCAAGGGCCTGCCCGCCGGCATCGAGGCGCCGCAATTCCTCTTCAAGCAGGCGGACTTCATCGAGCATTCCGTTACCAACGTGGAGGAGGCCCTGCGCGACGGCGCCATCCTGGTGGCGGTGATCCTCTTCCTGTTCCTGCTCAACCTGCGCACCACCTTCATTTCCCTGATGGCCATCCCCGTCTCCCTACTGGTGACGGCCCTGGTCTTCCGCTACTTCGGCCTGTCCATCAACACCATGACCCTGGGCGGCCTGGCCATCGCCATCGGCGAGCTGGTGGACGACGCCGTGGTGGGCGTCGAGAACGTGCTGCGCCGCTTGAAGCTCAACGGCGGCCACCACGAGCCGCGGCCGGTGATGGAGGTGATCGCCGCGGCCACCCTGGAGGTGCGCTCGGCCATCGTCTATGCGACGGTGATCATCGTCCTGGTCTTCGTGCCCCTCTTCGCCCTGCCGGGCATCGAGGGCCGGCTGTTCACCCCTCTGGGCGTGGCCTACATCGTCTCCATCCTCGCCAGCATGATCGTCTCCGTCACGGTGACGCCGGTGCTCGCCTATTACCTGCTGCCGAAAATGAAGAGCCTCGGCCACGGCGACAGCCCCCTGGTGACGCGCCTGAAGCGCTGGGACGCGAAGCTGCTGCACTGGTCCTTCGACCACAGCCGCAAGCTGCTGTGGGGGGCGCTGGCGACCGTGGTCGTCGCCGCCGCGACCATCCCCTACTTCCCGCGCTCCTTCCTGCCGCCCTTCAACGAGGGCACCCTGACGGTGAATGTCCTGCTCAATCCGGGCACCTCGCTCGCCGAGTCCAACCGCATCGGCGCCCTGGCCGAGCGGTTGATCGCCCAGGTGCCGGAAGTGACCCAGGTGGGCCGGCGCACGGGCCGCGCCGAGCTGGACGAGCACGCCGAGGGTGTCCATTACACGGAGATGGACGTGGACCTCAAAGCCTCCGAGCGCAGCCGCGAGGCGATCATCAACGACATCCGCACGCGGCTGGCCGTGCTGCCGGCCGTCTCCAACGTCGGCCAGCCCATTTCCCACCGCCTCGACCACCTGCTCTCGGGCGTGCGCGCCCAGATCGCGCTGAAGGTCTACGGCGATGACCTGGACACCCTGCGCGGCCTGGCGGGGGACCTGCGTGCGCGCCTGGCGAGGATCCCCGGCGTCACCGACCTGCAGATCGAGAAGCAGGTGCTGATCCCGCAGATCAAGATCCGCGTGGACTACGAGCAGGCGGCCCGCTACGGGGTCGCCCCCGGCACCCTGCTGCGCTCCCTGGAGCAGATGATCGAGGGCGAGCGCATCACCCAGATCGTCGAAGGAGGGGACGCAGGTTCGCGCCGCTTCGACCTCGTCGTGCGCCTGCCTGAAAGCGGGCGCAGCCCGCAGGAGCTGGCCAACCTGCTGATCGAGACCCCCGGCGGCCACGTGCCCCTGTCCAAGCTGGCGACGGTGGAGGACGGCGACGGGCCCAACCAGGTGAGCCGCGAGAACTCGCGCCGGCGCATCGTCATCTCCGCCAACACCGACGGCACGGACATGGCCCAGGTGATCGGCGCCGTCCGCGCCGAGCTGGCCGACAAGCCCTTGCCCGAGGGCTATTTCACGGCGCTGGAGGGCCAGTTCCAGGCCCAGGAGCAGGCGGCGCGGCTCATCGTCCTGCTGGCCCTGGTCTCCCTGTCCATGATCTTCCTGGTGCTCTACAGCCGCTACCGCTCGACGGTGCTGACGCTGATCATCATGGGCAACATCCCCCTCGCCCTGGTGGGCAGCGTGATCGCCCTGTGGATCGCGGGGCAACCCCTGTCGGTCGCCGCTCTGGTGGGTTTCATCACCCTCACCGGCATCGCCACGCGCAACGGCATCCTGAAGATTTCCCACTACGCCAACCTGTGCGCCTTCGAGGGCGAGCAATTCGGCAAGCACATGATCGTGCGCGGCTCCCTGGAGCGCCTGACGCCGGTGCTGATGACGGCGCTGGTGGCCGCCTTCGCCCTGGTCCCCCTGCTGCTCTCGGCCGATGCCCCGGGCAAGGAGGTGCTGCACCCGGTGGC
>CAYZLI010000202.1:4354-6016 GCA_964479195.1 uncultured Rhodocyclaceae bacterium | reverse complement strand
TCGTCGAACTTGCCCACGTACCACATGACGTTCATGTGGTCCATGTGGTCGCAGTGCCAGGGGTAGACGGTGCCGCGGTAGGTTTCGACCAGCCCGGCCATGCTCACTCCCGGATCATCAGGGGCCGCGCCCGCTCCGCCACGTCCGGCGGGAAGGGCCGCGAGCGGCGCGCCTCGGGATCGAGGCAGACCACGGTGAATTCGCAGACGGCGCAGACGGCGCCGGTCTCGGTGTTGTAGAGTTCCTGGCGGAAGCGCAGCACCTTGTCGCGCAGCTCCAGCACGCCGCTTTTCACCGCCACCGTGTCGCCGGGGTAGAGCTCCTTGAGGTAGCTGATGTTCTGCTGCACGGCGGCCAGATGCACGGCGCCGCTGCGCAGCACGGAGGCCGTGAGGCCCAGCATGGCGTAGAGCTGCCAGCAGGCCTGCTCGAAGAACTCCATGTAGGCGCGCACGTTGATGTGGCCCATGTGGTCCTTCTGCCATTCATGTACCGTGCCGCGGGCGGTCTCGATCATCACAGCGTCTCCGCGAAGAGCTCGCGGCCGATCAGCATGCGGCGGATCTCCGAGGTGCCGGCACCGATCTCGTAGAGCTTGGCGTCGCGCCACAGGCGGCCCGTGGGGTATTCGTTGATGTAGCCGTTGCCGCCCAGGGCCTGGATCGCCTCGCCGGCCATCCAGGTGGCCTTCTCGGCGGCGTAGAGGATGGCGCCGGCGGCATCCTTGCGCGCGCTTCGTCCACTTCCATCGCCCCGGTCCAATGCCTTCGCCACGGCATAGACGTAGGCGCGGCAGGCGGAAAAGGTAGTGTACATGTCGGCGAGCTTGCCCTGCATGAGCTGGAATTCACCAATTGACTGACCGAACTGCTTGCGCTCGTGCACGTAAGGCAGCACCACGTCGAGGCAGGCGGCCATGATGCCCAGGGGGCCGGCGGCCAGCACGGCGCGCTCGTAGTCGAGGCCGGACATGAGCACGCGCACGCCGCCGTTCACCTGCCCGAGCACGTTCTCCTCGGGCACTTCGCAGTCCTGGAACACCAGCTCGCAGGTGTTGGAGCCGCGCATGCCCAGCTTGTCCAGCTTCTGGGCCGTGGAGAAGCCCTTGAAGCCCTTCTCGATGAGGAAGGCGGTGATCCCCTTGGGCCCGGCGCTGCTGTCCGTCTTGGCATAGACGACGAGCGTGTCGGCGTCCGGACCGTTGGTGATCCACATCTTGTTGCCGTTGAGGAGGTAGCGGTCGCCGTTCTTGTCGGCGCGCAGCTTCATGGAGACGACGTCGGAGCCGGCGCCGGGCTCGGACATGGCCAGCGCCCCGACGTGCTCGCCGGTGACGAGCCTGGGCAGGTACTTCCGCTTCTGCGCCGCGCTGCCGTTGCGGCGGATCTGGTTCACGCAGAGATTGGAATGGGCGCCGTAGGACAGGCCCACCGCGGCCGAGGCGCGGGAGATCTCCTCCATGGCCACCACGTGGGCGAGGTAGCCCATGGCCGTGCCGCCGTATTCCTCATCGACCGTGATGCCGAGCAGGCCCAGGTCGCCCAGCTTGCGCCACATGCCGTCGGGGAAGTGGTTGGCGCTATCGATCTCGGCCGCGCGCGGCGCCAGCTCCTTCTCGGCGAAGGCGCGCACCGTGTCGCGCAGCATGTCGATGGTCTCGCC
>CAYZLI010000202.1:0-4254 GCA_964479195.1 uncultured Rhodocyclaceae bacterium | reverse complement strand
GTCTGCTGCATGCTGGCGCAGTGGGTCCGGCGGCCGGCCTTGACCGCATAGACCTCGGCCCGGGAAATCACCAGGTTGCGGCCCGCCTTGAGCACCTCACCCTGGGCGATGAGCAGTTCGCCGTCGCCGGGCGCCAGCAGGTTCATCTTGTATTCGACGGTGAGCACGCTGGAGTCGGCCGGCATCAGGGTGTAGGCGGCGTAGCCGCCGGCCGAGTCCGCGATCACGCCGATCACCCCGCCGTGGAAAAAGCCGTGCTGCTGGGAGAGCTCCGGCTTGTAGGGCAGGCGGATCTCGCAATGGCCGGGCCGCAGCTCGGCGAGCTCGGCACCGAGGTAGGCCATCACCTTCTGGCGGCCGAAGCTCGCCCGCACCCGCTCGGCGAAGCGGGGATCCTTCGCTTCGAATTGCCTCATGCTCCTCCTCCGGCACGTTGACGTTGACGTGAACGTCAACCTAGCCTAAAGGGCTTTGACGTTGACGTCAACGTCAGCCGCGGGGTAAATTTTTTTTCGGCCCGCCGGTCTCACCCAACAGCTCGTGGCAGCGGTTCTCCAGGGAACCGATTTCCTCCAGCACGGCCTCGATGTCCTCGCGCTGCTGTTCCAGCGCCGCCCGGCGCGCCGCCAGCACCGCCAGGAACTTGGACAACTGGGCGCGCTCGTCGTGGCCCAGGTCGTAGAGGTCGATCAGCTCGCGGATTTCGGCCAGGGACAGGCCGAGCCGGCGGCCACGCAGCGTGAGCTTGAGGCGGGTGCGGTCGCGCTTGGAATAGACGCGGGCCTGGCCCGCCCGCTCCGGGGAGATGAGCCCCTGGTCCTCGTAATAGCGGATGGCCCGGGGCGTGACCCCGAACTCCCGCGCCAACTCGGTAATGGTGAAAGTCTGTTCCGCCGTCGTCATGGGCCGGGGCATTGGGTAGAATGGGGTATATTGTGCAACGCAATATGGCGCCGCCGAGACGGTCGAAGTTAAACACTTTTCCGGCCTTTTATCAATTTGGCCCCCCGACATGGAGACCCGCCTGAAACTCAGCTATCCGTTCGAGCACCACCCGGAACCCGGCACGACCCTGGAAGCGGCCCCGGGTGTGCACTGGGCGCGCATGCCCCTGCCCCTGGCCCTGGACCACGTCAACCTCTGGCTGTTGGACGAGGGAGACGACGAAGAGGCGGGCTGGACGATCATCGACACGGGCCTGGCCCTGGACGCCATCAAGCGGGACTGGGAGACGATCCTGGCCACCCACGGCAAGCCGGTGCGGCGGGTGATCGCCACCCACTGCCACCCGGACCACCTCGGCCTGGCGCGGTGGCTGCAGGACAAGCTGGGCGTCCCCCTGTGGGCCACCCAGGGGGAGATGCTCACGGCGTCAGCCTGGTACCACCAGTTGCCCGGCCACAACGTGGGCAGCATGGTGGCGCTTTTCCGCCGCCATGGCCTGGACGAGGCCCGCTGCGAAGCCTTGGCATCCCGGGGGCCGAGCTACCGCACCCGGGTGGATGGCCTGCCCGTGGAGTACCACCGCCTGGCCGAGGGCGACCTGGTCCGCATCGGCGCCCGCGACTGGCGCGTCATCGTCGGCTACGGCCATTCGCCCGAGCACGCCTCGCTGCACTGCCCGGAGCTGGGGGTGCTGATCTCCGGCGACATGCTGCTGCCGCGCATCTCGACCAACGTCAGCGTCCTGGCCTCCAACCCGGAGGACGATCCGCTGCAAGACTTCCTGGATTCCCTCGACCGGCTCACCGCCCTGCCGCCCGATACCCTGGTGCTGCCCTCCCACGGCCGGCCCTTCCGCGGCGTGCAGGCCCGGGTGGCCCAGCTTCACGCCCACCACCGGGACCGGCTCGACGCGCTGGAGGCCGCCTGTGCGATACCGCAAACCGCCTGCGACCTGATCCCGGTGCTCTTCTCGCGGGAACTGGACGGGCACCAGATCATGTTCGCCATGGGCGAGGCCATCGCCCACCTGAATTGCCTGAAACACGCCGGCAAAATAAGGCCTGTAAAGGATGGAAGCGGAGTGATCCGTTTCGTAAAGTCCAGCTAAAAGGAAAGACGATGTCCGCGCAACCCCAGCAAACCCCGCTGCCCGATCCCCACGAGGTCGCCCAGACCTACGCCGAGGTCGCCCAGCGCGCCTCGAAGCTGCTCACCGAGCACATGCACCGCCAGCTCGCCCGGGGCATCACCGCGCCCACCGACGAGTTGGGGGTTGCCCAGGCCTTCATGGACATGATGGCCAAGCTGATGGCCAACCCCTACAAGCTCGCCCAGGCGCAGATGAACCTGGTGTGGGATTACTTTTCCCTGTGGCAGCACTCCATGCTGCGCTTCATGGGCATGGACTCGAAGCCGGTGGCACAGCCGGTGCGGGGCGACAACCGTTTCCGCGACGAGGACTGGGAGCACCACTTCCTGTTCGACTTCATCAAGCAGTCCTACCTGATCACCGCCCGGCACGTGCACGACGTGGTAAGCAACGTGGAGGGCCTGCCCGACGACACCCAGAAGAAGGTGAGCTTCTTCACCCGCCAGTACATCGACGCCCTCTCGCCCACCAACTTCGCCCTGACCAACCCCGAGGTCTTCCGCGAGACGGTGAAAAGCCACGGCCAGAACCTCATCAAGGGCTTCAACAACCTGCTGCGCGACATCGAGGAAGGCGACGGCCAACTGCGCATCAAGATGACGGACCAGACGGCCTTCGAACTGGGCAAGAACGTCGCCACCACGCCGGGCAAGGTGGTGTTCCAGAACGAGCTGATCCAGTTGCTGCAGTTCAACCCGACGACGGCGGAGCAGTTCAAGCGGCCCCTGCTCATCTTCCCGCCCTGGATCAACAAGTACTACATCCTCGACCTGCGCGAGAAGAATTCCTTCATCAAGTGGGCCACGGACCAGGGCCACACGGTGTTCGTGGTGTCCTGGGTGAATCCGGACAAGCGCCTCGCGGAGAAGGACTTCGAGGATTACCTCATCGCGGGCGGCCTCGGCGCGCTCGATGCGGTGTGCAAGCACACGGGCGAGCAGGAGGTGAACCTCATCGGCTACTGCCTGGGCGGCACGCTCACCGGCTCGCTGCTCGCCTATCTCGCGGCGAAGAAGGACAAGCGCGCCGCCTCGGCCACCTTCTTCGTCAGCCTGCTCGACTTCTCCATCCCCGGCGAGCTGGGCGTCTTCATCGACGACCAGCAGGTCACCAGCCTGGAGAAGAAGATGGCCAGCCGCGGCTATCTCGAAGGCTCGGAGATGGCCACCACCTTCAACATGCTGCGGGCCAACGACCTTATCTGGTCCTTCGTGGTGAACAACTACCTGATGGGCAAGGACCCCTTCCCCTTCGACCTGCTCTTCTGGAACTCGGACTCCACGCGCATGCCGTACAGGATGCACAGCTTCTACCTGCGCAACATGTACATGAAGAACCTGCTGAAGGAGCCGGGCGGGCTCACGCTGGCGGGCGTGCCGATCGACCTCGGCAAGGTGAAGACGCCCGCCTACTTCATCTCCACCATCGAGGACCACATCGCCCCCTGGAAGAGCACCTACCTGGGTGCGCGGCGCCTCGCCGGCCCGGTGCGCTTCGTGCTGGGCGGCTCCGGCCACATCGCCGGCATCGTCAACCCGCCGGCGGCCAACAAGTACGGCTACTGGGTCAACGAGTCGGGCAAGCTGCCGGAGGACCAGGACGCCTGGCTCGCCGACGCCCAACAGCAGCCGGGCTCCTGGTGGACCGACTGGCAGCGCTGGGTCACCGCGCTCAACGCGGAGAAGGTGCCGGCCCGCCACCCGGCCAAGGGCAAGCTGAAGGCGATCGAGGACGCGCCGGGCTCCTACGTGAAATTCCGGCTCGGCGCCACGAAGAAGGGCTAGGCGGAAGGAACAGGCGGGCGCGGCTTGCCCAGCGTCGTTCCGGCCCGCTGCGCACCCTGCGCACCCTGCACAGTCCGCGCCGTGTCATCCCTCGGCTAGTCGATGCTCGCGGCAAATCTGCCCGCTATCAGACGCACTTAGCGGTTCGCCGGTCACGCCGCACCGGAACCGGTCCGCCGCCTCGACCTGAAAGCCGGCGCAACTGCGACATACGCCGAAAGTGGCGCCGCCCGTCTCCCGTTGCCAATGCCGGAGCAGCGTGGTCAGGACGGCGGTCGCGTCGGCCACCTCGGCGCCGGGCAGTGCCTGCACCGCGTCGGCCCAGGCGTTGCCGGTTTCAATCCCGGCGAGGACGCTCTGTCCTTCTTCCGTCAG
>CAYZLI010000201.1:0-6020 GCA_964479195.1 uncultured Rhodocyclaceae bacterium | reverse complement strand
CAACGACATCCAGGAAGGCGACCAGCTCGAGGTGTTCGATATCCAGGAAGTCGCGCGGACGCTGTAGCGCATGCCCAAGGAGTACGCCCGCAGCAGCCGCGTCGCCGAGCAGATCCGGCGCGAACTCGCCGAGCTCCTCCGCCTCGAGCTGAAGGATCCGCGCGTCGGCCTGATCACGCTGACGGGCGTGGAAGTGACGCCCGATTACGCCCACGCCAAGGTCTTCTATACGGCGCTGGCCGACGCGACGGCGCGCAAGGAGATCGAGGCCGGCCTGCGGCGCGCCAGCGGCTTCCTGCGCCGCGAACTGGGGCGGCGCATCCGCATCCACACCCTTCCGGAACTGCACTTCGTTCATGACGAGTCCGTCGAGCGGGGCGACCGCTTGTCCCGCCTTATCGACGAAGCCGTGGAATCGGACAAGAAGCGCGGCTGAATGAACCGCCCCACGAAGCCGCCGCGCCGCCAGCTCGACGGCGTGCTGCTGCTCGACAAGCCGGGAGGCATGACCTCCAACGCGGCGCTGCAGAAGGCGAAGTGGCTGCTCAACGCGGCCAAGGCCGGCCACACGGGCACCCTGGATCCCATGGCGACCGGGCTGCTGCCGCTTTGCTTTGGCGAGGCGACCAAATTCGCCGGAATGCTGCTCGCGGCGGACAAGTGCTACGAAGCCGCAATCCGGCTCGGCGTGCGCACGGATACGGCGGACGCCGAGGGGCAGGCGATCGAGCGGCGGCCGGTGACCGCAACGCGCGAGCAGGTGGCTGCGGCGCTCGCCCGCTTCACCGGCGACATCCTGCAAGTGCCGCCCATGCATTCCGCCCTGAAGCGCGACGGCAAGCCCCTCTACGAGTACGCCCGCCAAGGCATCGAGCTCGAGCGCCAGCCGCGGCCGGTGACCATCCACGCGCTGGAACTGCGCGGCTTCGACGGCGACCTGCTGCGGGTCCGGGTCGACTGCAGCAAGGGCACCTATGTGCGCACCCTGGCCGAGGACATCGGCGCGGCCTTGGGCTGCGGCGGCCACCTGGCGGGGCTGCGGCGCATGCGCATCGGCCCGCTGGGCATCGAGCAGGCGACGACCCTGGATGCGCTGGAAACCCTGCCCCCCGATGAGCGGGATGCCCTGCTGAGGCCGGCGGATGCCCTGCTCGAGGGGCTGCCCCGGGTCGAACTGGAAGCGGCCTCGGCGCAGCGCTTCGGGCACGGCCAGCCGGTGGCCGGCCCGGCCGGGCCGAGCGGGGGGCTGATCAGGGCCTACGCCGGCGGGCGCTTCCTCGGCCTGGGCCGCTGCCAGCCGGACGGCCGCATCGCCCCGGCGCGGCTGGTGGCCGGGCCCATTGAAAATTAAGCGCTTTTTATGTCGCTTTTTATTGCGGGAAGAAGGGGGCGCGGGTATAATCCGCCGCTTCCTTCGAAGGAAGAAGGAAGTTGTGTAAAGCTCATTGTGTAAAGTTCATGGGGTGCAGGGCTCTATCAAACCGGGGCGGCACCTTTCATCCAACAGCGTTTGAGAGAAACTGACATGGCATTTACCACCGCCGACAAGGCCAAGATCGTGGCCGACTACCAGCGGGCGCAAGGCGATACCGGCTCGCCCGAAGTGCAGATCGCGCTGCTGACCAATCGCATCAACGACCTCACCGGGCATTTCAAGGAACACGTCAAGGATCACCACTCGCGCCGCGGTCTGCTGCGCATGGTGAGCCAGCGTCGCAAGCTGCTCGACTATCTCAAGCGCACCAACGTCGACGGCTACCGCTCCCTGATCGAGCGTCTCGGCCTGCGCAAGTGAAACAGCGACGTGGCCCATGCCCAACTGCGTGGCGGGCATGATTACACACGCCGGCGCCGGCCCAGGAGGGTCGCGCCGGCTTTGTCGTTTATGGGGTGCCGGTGTCGGCCCCCCGCTGATGAAAGGATAATCCCTTGCTTACCCCTGTCAAAAAATCATTCTCCTACGGCGCCCACACGGTAACCCTGGAAACCGGCGAGGTCGCGCGCCAGGCCCATGGCGCCGTGATGGTCAGCATGGACGAGACTGTCGTGCTCGCCACGGTGGTGGCCGCCAAGGAACCCAAGCCCGGCCAGGACTTCTTTCCCCTGACCGTCGATTACATGGAGAAGGTCTATGCTGCCGGCCGCATTCCCGGCGGCTTCTTCAAGCGCGAAGGCCGTCCCTCGGAGAAGGAGATCCTGACCTGCCGCCTGATCGACCGCCCGATCCGCCCGCTTTTCCCGGACGGCCTCTACAACGACGTCCAGGTGATCGTCACCGTGCTGTCGAGCAACCCCGAGATCGATCCCGACATTCCGGCCATGATCGGCGTTTCGGCCGCGCTGTCGATTTCCGGCATTCCCTTCAATGGCCCGATCGGCGCCGCCCGCGTCGGCTACATCAACGGGCAGTATGTCCTGTGCCCGACGATGTCCGAGCTCAAGGAGAGCCGGCTCAACCTGGTCGTCGCCGGTACTGCGTCCGCCGTGCTGATGGTGGAATCCGAGGCGCAGGAACTCTCGGAAGACGTCATGCTGGGCGCCGTGGTTTTCGGCCACGAGCAGATGCAGGCGGCCATCAACGCCATCAACGAGCTGGTGGAAGTGGCCGGCAAGCCCGAGTGGGACTGGCAGCCGCCGGCCAAGGACGAGGCGCTGATCGCCAGGGTGGCCGAGCTGGCCGAAGCCGAGCTGCGCGACGCCTACCGGCTCACGCAGAAGCAACTGCGCATGCAGAAGGTCGGCGAGCTGCGCAAGCGCGTGATCGAGGCCATCTCCCAGGCCGCCGCCACGCCGCTGGGCCCGAACGAGATCAACCACGTCAAGAACATCTTCTTCGACCTGGAAGCCAAGATCGTGCGCAACCAGATCCTCGACGGCGAGCCGCGCATCGACGGCCGCGACACCCGCACCGTGCGCCCGATCAGCATCCGCCACGGCGTGCTGCCGCGCACCCACGGCTCCTCGCTGTTCACCCGCGGCGAAACGCAGGCGCTGGTGGTGGCCACCCTGGGCACCGGCCGCGACGAGCAGATCGTCGACGCGCTGCAGGGCGAATCGAGGGATCGCTTCATGCTCCACTACAACATGCCACCCTTCGCCACCGGCGAGGCGGGGCGTGTCGGTACGCCGAAGCGCCGCGAGATCGGCCACGGCCGCCTGGCCAAGCGCGCCCTGCTGGCGGTGCTGCCCTCGCCCGAGGAATTCAGCTACACCATGCGCGTCGTCTCGGAAATCACCGAGTCGAACGGCTCCAGTTCCATGGCCTCCGTCTGCGGCGGCTCGCTGGCGCTGATGGATGCTGGCGTGCCGCTCAAGGCGCACGTCGCCGGCATCGCCATGGGCCTGATCAAGGAAGGCAACCGCTTCGCGGTGCTGACCGACATCCTCGGCGACGAGGACCACCTCGGCGACATGGACTTCAAGGTGGCCGGCACCGACAACGGCGTCACCGCCCTGCAGATGGACATCAAGATCCAGGGCATCACCAAGGAGATCATGCACGTGGCGCTGACCCAGGCCAACGCGGCGCGCATGCACATCCTCGGCCTGATGAAGCAGTCCATGAGCGCGCCGAGCGAGATTTCCACCTACGCGCCGCGCCTCATCACCATGAAGATCAACCCGGAGAAGATCCGCGACGTGATCGGCAAGGGTGGTGCGGTGATCCGCGCCCTGACCGAGGAGACCGGTACCGTCATCGACATCAACGACGACGGCACCGTCACTATCGCGTCCGTGAGCGCCGAGGCCGGTGCCCTGGCCAAGAAGCGCATCCAGGACATCACGGCGGAAGTGGAAGTGGGCAAGGTCTACGAGGGTACGGTGCTGCGCTTGCTGGATTTCGGCGCCATCGTGAGCATCCTGCCGGGCAAGGATGGCCTGCTGCACATCTCCCAGATCGCCAACGAGCGGGTCAACCAGGTCTCCGACTACCTGAAGGAAGGCCAGGTCGTGAAGGTCAAGGTGCTGGAGGCCGACGACAAGGGGCGCGTGCGCCTGTCCATGAAGGCGGCGGCCGAGGGCACGGTGGAGCAGCAGTCCTAACCGCTGTCTGCACCAAACAAAAAAGGACGCCTCGGCGTCCTTTTTTCATGTGTCATTCCCGCGCAGGCGGGAATCCAGCGGCTTTACAACGACGCTGGGTCCCCGCCTGCGCGGGGATGACCGCCTTCGGCGGTCATTTGGCGACCTGCTTCTCCCTCAGCTCCTCCAGCGTCTTGCAGTCGATGCACAGAGTGGCGGTGGGGCGGGCCTCCAGGCGCTTCAGGCCGATCTCCACACCGCAGGAATCGCAGTAGCCGTACTCCCCGTTCTCGATGCGGCCGAGGGCCTCGTCGATCTTCTTGATGAGCTTGCGCTCGCGGTCGCGGTTGCGCAGCTCCAGGGCGATGTCGGATTCCTGGCTGGCGCGATCGTTGGGATCGGCGAAGACCGTGGCCTCATCCTGCATGGTGTGTACCGTGCGCTCGATGTCCTGCAGCAGTTCCCCTTTCAACGTCTCCAGGATGAGCCGGAAATGCTTGAGCTGCTTGGCGTTCATGTATTCCTCGCCCTTCTTGAGGACATAGGGCGGGAACTGTTTATGGAGGATGTCTTCGGCCATTTTTGTGAGCTCGAGTTGCGGGAAAAATCGCTTTAATATCAGAAATGCCCAGGTGCCGCAAGCGAAACTTCCCGGGCGGTTGATTCAATTGACCTTAGGGGGGTGCCCGAGTAGAATTCGCCGTCTTCGGGGTGTAGCGCAGCTTGGTAGCGCGCCTGGTTTGGGACCAGGATGTCGGAGGTTCAAATCCTCTCACCCCGACCAGTGGCGTGATACCGACGGGTGCCCGTAGCTCAACCGGATAGAGCACCGGCCTTCTAAGCCGGGGGTTACAGGTTCGAGTCCTGTCGGGCGCGCCAGCTTGGCAAAAGGCGCCCTGGTCGTACTCCCAGTGGTGGACGTAGCTCAGTTGGTAGAGTCCCGGATTGTGATTCCGGTTGTCGTGGGTTCGAGTCCCATCGTCCACCCCAACGAATTCCTCTAAGCAAGACCGCCGATCCGGCGGTTCATTTCTTCCGCCTGTCGTTTCAGCCTGCCGCCAATTCGATATTGACCTTCTTCCCCAAGGCCGCCGCGGCGCTGGCCAGCGTAGTCAAGGTAAGGCTGGGGTCATCCTCGTCGAGCAGGCGATTAAGGGCCGCCCGGCTGGTGTGCATGCGCTTGGCTAGCTCGGTTTTCGTGATGTGCTGGACCCTCATTTCCTCGGCGATCTGCCAGGCGATGACACGCTTGAGCGCCACGGCCGTGACCTCCTCGTGCATCGCCTCGTCCTTGAGGAAATCGTCGAAGTTGCTGCCAATGTGTTTCTTGCCCATGTCTATCTCCTCCTCAACTGCTTGAGCCGGTCTCGCGCCAGATCGAGGTCCGGTTTGGGGGTGCCCTGTTGCTTCTTGATGAAGCCATGCAGCAGGACCATGGTCTGGCCCTCCAGGGCGAACAGGACGCGGGCGATGCGGTTATCCAGCTTGATCCGCACTTCCCAGATGTCGCCGCCCAGGTGATCTACCAGCGGCATGCCCAAGGGCCAGCCGAACTGAACCGTCTTGATGTCCTCGCCAATGGTCCTGCGGTCGATGGCCGGCAAGCCCTTTAGCCACTCCCGTACTGGCTCGGTGCCGGGGTCAGTGCGGAAGAAGCGGACATCGAGAACGGGCTTCACGAGTCCGTATCGTATCAAAATTGATACGATACATCAAGAAACCGGCCGGCCAACTTACAGCCCAGCACGCCACCAGCTCTAGCGCCGAGGCCCGCACCGCCTACCGGTACGACGGCGCCGGCAACCTCCTGCACTATGAAGTCCGCGCAGAGGGGCAGACGACCCGCTACGCCTACGGCTACATCAAGACCGCCGCCGGCTACCAAATCAAGACCATCACCGGCAACCGCGGCGGCGGCGATGGCGTCACGGAAAGCAGCCTAGCCTCACACGGCGATGGCCTGCATCAGCCGCTCGCGATCCGCGTCGGAGCGCGCG
>CAYZLI010000200.1:0-6182 GCA_964479195.1 uncultured Rhodocyclaceae bacterium | reverse complement strand
CAGGGGTTCATGGCGGCGATGAGCTGGAATTGAGCCGGGAAGTCCGCGCGCCGGGCGGCGCGCGCGACGCTGATCTGGCCGGACTCCAGCGGCTCGCGCAGCGCTTCCAGCACGCGCCGCTCGAATTCCGGCAGCTCATCAAGGAACAACACGCCGTGGTGGGCGAGGGAAATTTCCCCCGGCCGCGGATTCGACCCGCCGCCCACCAGGGCCGCCGCCGAGGACGAGTGGTGCGGTGCCCGGTAGGAGCGGCGCTTCCAGGCCTCCGGCCGGAAGCCGCCGTCCAGGGATTGCAGGGCGGCGGCCTCCAGCGCCTCCCCTTCCGTCATGGGCGGCAGCAGGCCGGGAAAGCGCGCCGCCAGCATGGACTTGCCCGTGCCCGGCGGGCCGATGAGGAGCAGGCTGTGGCCGCCGGCGGCCGCCACTTCCAGGGCGCGCTTGGCCTGGGCCTGGCCTTTCACCTCGCCCAGATCCGGATAGGCGGGCTCGGCGAAGCCGGGTCCGCCCGCGTAGGGCGCCAGGGGCTGGCGGCCGTTCAGGTGGGCGCAGACTTCGAGGAGCGAGCCCGCCGGCAGGATGGTCGCTTCGCGCACCAGGGCCGCCTCGGCGGCGCTTTCCCGCGGCAGCACGAAGCTGCGCGCCTCGCCCCGGGCCGCCAGGCACATGGCGAGCGCCCCGCGCACGGGCCGCAGTTCCCCCGTGAGGGAGAGCTCGCCGGCGAACTCGTGCGCGGCGAGCCGCGTGCCCGCCACCTGGCCCGAGGCGGCCAGGATGCCCAGGGCGATGGGCAGGTCGAAGCGGCCCGATTCCTTGGGCAAGTCGGCGGGCGCCAGGTTGACGGTCACGCGGCTGGCGGGGAAGTCGAAGCGGGCGTTCTGGATGGCGGCGCGCACCCGCTCGCGGGCTTCCTTCACCTCCGTGTCGGCCAAGCCGACGATGCTGAAGCTGGGCAGGCCGCGGCCGAGGTGCACCTCGACGGTGACCTCCGGTGCCTCCATGCCGGAGAGGGCGCGGCTTTTCAGGACGGCGACGGCCATATGCGCTCCGACTATGCGAAGCGCGTAGTGTAGCCGAATAAGGGGGAAAAAGCTTCCCTATCGCCCGGCGGCGAGGCGGGCATGGTGCCAGAAGGCCTTGCGCAGCTCGGCGCGCAACTGCTCCTGGGACCAGGGCTTGAGGATGAACTTGTAGACCTCGCTCTCGTTGAGGGCGTCGGTGACCGTCTTCGCGTCGGCGGAACCGGTGAGCATGATGCGCACGGTGTCCGGGTGCAGGCTGCGCACTTTGCGCAGCAGGTCGATGCCCTTCATTTCCGGCAGGTGCTGGTCGGCGACGATGACGCCGACGCGGTGGGTGGCCAGCAGGTCCAGAGCCTCGCTCGGGCGGCCGGCGCGCAGGATGCGGTAGCCCTCCGGGCGCAGCACGCGCACGAGGGCCTCGAGCACGTTCGGCTCGTCGTCCAGGAGCAGCAGGGTTTCCTGCCCGGCGTCCGCCTCCTCGGGCGCGGCGCCGAAGTCGGCCCCTTCCCGCAGGAGCTGCTCCATCTCCTCCTCCGGCAGGGGGCGGCTGAAGTGGAAGCCCTGGACTTCGTCGCATTGGCGCGAGCGGAGGAATTCCCGCTGCTCGGCGGTTTCCACTCCTTCGGCCACGGTCTTCAGGTTCAGGCTGTGGGAAAGCGAGATGATGGCCTGGGACACCGCCGCGTCCTCCGGCGCGGTGGTGATGTTGCGCACGAAGGACTGGTCGATCTTGATGCGGTCGATGGGGAAGCGCTTCAGGTAGCTGAGCGACGAATAGCCCGTGCCGAAATCGTCGATGGAAAAATACACGCCGAGGGACCTGAGCCGGGCCAGGGTGGCGATGGCCGCCTCCGGATCGCGCATGATCAGGCTTTCCGTCAGTTCCAGCTCCAGGCAGTGGGGATCGAGACCGGTGTCGCGCAGCACGCCGGCCACCGTGTCGAACAGGTTCTTCTGGTTGAACTGGCGGGAGGAAAGGTTCACGGCCACGCGGATCTTCGGCAGGCCGGCGTCGATCCAGGCCTTCAGCCGCGCGCAGGCGGTGCGCAGCACCCACTCGCCGATGGGCAGGATGAGCCCGCTCTCCTCGGCCAGGGGGATGAACTCGGCGGGCGGCACCAACCCCCTCTGCGGATGCTGCCAGCGCAGCAGCGCCTCCATGCCGACGACGCGCCCGCTGTAGAGGTCCACCTGCGGCTGGTAATGCAGCCGCAGCTCGCCGCGAGGCACGGCATGGCGCAGGCTGGCCTCCAGCGCCAGGCGCTCCAGGGCGCGGGCGGTGAGCTCCTGCGTGTAGAACTGGTAGTTGTCCCGCCCCTGCTCCTTCGCCCGGTAGAGGGCGCTGTCGGCGTTCTTGAGCAGGGTCGTGACGTCGGCGCCGTCCCCGGGGAAGAGGCTGATGCCGATGCTGCAGGTGACGAAGACCTCGTGCCCCTGCAGGACGAACTTCTCGGCCAGGGCGGCGAGGATGCGCTGCGCGGCCTCGCCGGCGAAGTGGGCGTCCTGCAAGTCCTCCAGGAGGAGGGTGAACTCGTCGCCGCCCAGCCGCGCCACCGTGTCCTCCTCGCGTACGCAGGCCGCGAGGCGGCGCGCCGTCTCCTGTAGGAGCAGGTCGCCCACCGGGTGGCCCAGGGTGTCGTTGATGTTCTTGAAATGGTCCAGGTCGAGGAACAGGACCGCCAGCCGGGTGCCGTTGCGCCGCGCCCGCTCCAGGGAGTGCTCGATGCGCGCGTGCAGCAGCAGCCGGTTGGGTAGCCCCGTGAGGGAATCGTGGTGCGCGAGGTGGTCGAGCTTCGACTCGGACTCCTTCATCGCGCTGATGTCGGCGAAGACGCCCACGTAATGGGTGACGGTCCCCTGCTCGTCCTTGACGACGCTGATGTTGAGCCACTGGGGATAGATGTCGCCGTCCTTGCGCCGGTTCCAGACCTCCCCCTGCCAGCAACCCGTCTCCCGGATGGCGGCCCACATGGCCGCATAGAAGTCTTCCTCGTGGCGCCCGGACTTGAGCACGGCGGCGGTGCGGCCGACCAGCTCCTGCGGGCCGTAGCCGGTGATTTCGGCGCAGCCCCGGTTTACCGCCGCGATGCGGCCGGCGGGATCGGTGATCAGGACGCCTTCCGTGGTGTTCTCGAACACCGCGGCGGACTGGCGCAGCGCCTCCTCCATGCGCTTGCGCTCGATCAGCCCGGCCAGGGTGTTGGCCACGCTGCCGAGGAATTCCACTTCCCGGTCGTTGCGGGCGTGCCCCGCCTTGAGATACAGCACGAGGACGCCGAGCAGCCCGCGCCGGGCGAGGATGGGCACGCTGTAATGGCCGTGGGGCTTGATGCCTGCATAGCTGATTTCGTGGCGGGCATCGACGCAGGCGGCGTGCTGGATCTCCCGGGTGGCGGCGGCCCGCCCGCACAGGCAGCGGCCGAAGGGCACGCGGGCACACTGCTCGAGCAGGGCCGGGGCGAGGTTGCGCTGGGCCTTCAGGACCAGCATGTCCTTGCCCTCATCCACCTGGAAGATGCCGCCCTTGGGTTCGAGCTTGAGCCAGGACAGGGAGAGGATCAGGTCGAGCACCCGCTCGAACTGCCGCTGCAGCGGAATGTCCTCGAGGTTGAGGCGCAGGATGGCGTTCAGGGCGCCCTGCTGGTCGATTTCCAGCCGCAGGTCCGAGCTGCGCTTTGCTCCCATGGCGGTCCTTGTTGTTGTGTCAGGGCGACCGTTCCCAGTATATAGGCAGGCGCCCCCGCCCCGGCCAAGGGGGGCGCCGCGCCGCTCAATCCTTGTAGGCTTCGACCGGGACCAGGATCTTCACCTCGTCGCCCACCGCCGGCACGTATTTGGTCATGCCGAACTCCGAGCGCTTGATGGCGGTGGTGACATCGGCCGCGCACAGTTCCTTTTTGAGGATCGGGTGAAGGCCGCACTTGAAGTTGCCCACGGCGAGCTTCACCGGCTTGGTGACGCCCAGCAGCGTCAGGGCGCCTTCGGCGGCCACCAGCTTGTCGCCGTCGAACACCAGCTTGTCGGACTTGAAGGTCATCGTCGGATGCTTCTCCACATGGAAAAAGTCCGGCGAGCGCAGGTGCTTGTCCCACTCGTCCAGGCCCATGTCCACGGTGCCGGTCATGATCTTGATCTCCACGCTGCCGCTCTTGGCCGCCGGATCGAGGGCGATCTTGCCGCTGGTTTCGTTGAAGCGCCCGCGCTGGGTGGAGAAGCCCAGATGGTTGATCTCGAAGACCGGATAGGTGTGGCGCGGATCGATGGTATACGTGTCGGCGGCGAAGGCCGGGGCGGCAAGCATGAGGGACGCGAGTCCCGCGGCGATGGGCTTCTTCATGTTTCCTCCGTCTAGGGCTGTTGGACAAAAGCTAGCGTTTCGGCGCGGCCGCAGCGGACGTGACGATGCGGAACCGGACCTGGACTTCGTTGGCGACCACCTCCGTGTCGGACCACTGGCCCTCGCCGATGCCGAACTGCAGCCGGCGCAGGGGGAATTCGCCCTCGAACACCGTGGCGCCGGCCTGCTCCCGGACGGCGAAGGGCGCCGTCACCTCCCGGGCGCGCCCCTTGATGGTCATCTTGCCGGCCACCTCGTAGCGGCCCGGGCCGAGGGCGCGCACGCTGCTTGCGACGAAGGTGGCCTTGGGGTGGTTCCGGACGTCGAACCAGCCGCTGCTCTTCACCTCCTCGTTGGCTTCGGCGCTGCCCGAGTCGATGGAGGCCAGGTCGATCTCCAGCCGCGCCCGGCTGTTCTCGGGCTTGGCCGCATCCCAGACGAGTTCGGCGCTGAATCGGCCGAAGCGGCCTTCCACCGGCACGTTCATCTGGCGCGACACGAAGCCGATGCGGCTCTTGGCCGCATCCACCGGCTGCGCCAGGGCGGCGACGGCCGCGGTCGCGGCGGCGGCGAGCGCCAGGCTCACTACCCTCCATCGCATCGCCCGGCTTCCTTCTTCGAGGCGAGAAAGGGCAGCATGCGCGCCAGCACGTCGTCCCGGTCCACCAGATAGTGCTTGAGCGCCGCCGTAATGTGCGTGATGACCAGCGCCCCCAGGCTGAAGACGAGCAGCCGGTGCAGCCAGGCCAGGGCCTCGCCCAGGGCCTCGTCCTTGCCCACCAGGTCCGGCAGCGGAATAAGGCCCAGGTAGACCGTCTGGAAGCCCTTGGCCGAACTCATCAGCCAGCCGGATAAGGGCGCGGCGAAGAGCAGCACGTAGAGCAGGGCGTGGGTGACGTTGGCGGCGCGCTTCTGCCAGGCCGACATGGTCTCGGGGGGCGGCGGTGCCGCATGGGTGGCGCGCCACGCCGCGCGCAGAACGGCGAGGAGGAAGACGGTGAAGCCGGCCCACTTGTGCCAGGAATAGAGCTTCAGCTTCTGGGGCGACAGGGGTAGGTCAACCATGTAGATGCCGAGCGGGAACAGGGCGAACACAAGTAGGGCAATTGCCCAGTGCAGGGCGATGGCGGATCGGCTGTAATCGGTGGCGGACGGCATCTCGAGCGCCCCTTCCTGCGGTGGGCCGGTTTTCTTCCGACCGGCCCCGGGCGGGGCGGGTTCCGTCGCGGGCCTGCGCAAGGACCCCGGGGGCGGCGCCGGCCGCTCAGTCGGCCTGATCGCCGCCGGCGAGGCGGGCTTCCAGGGCGGCCACCCGGGTTTCCAGGGCGGCCAGCTTCTCCCGCGTGCGGGCCAGCACCTGCCGCTGCACCTCGAGCTCCTCGCGGGTGGCCAAGTCCAGCCGCCCGAATAGGCCGGCGAGCAGCGCCCGCGCGTTCTTCTCCAGGTCCTTGGCCGGGCTGGTGGCGGCCAGCTCGGAGAGCTTGGCGGCCAGGTCTTCCAGGGCTTTGGGGTTCAGCATGGCATGAGGAATGAAAAACTCCTCCTCAGTCTAGCACAGCCGTCGTCTGCCCCCGACTGGGCCGCACCAGATCGGTGCAGGGGGCGAAATCGGCGCGACGAAATGGTGCGCCCGCCCGGGGCCGCCATCGCAGCAACGTAGCAAGTTATTGTTTCTGTTGTATGAAATATGCTTGGCACGGTTGATGCAGAGTTTGCCCTGCAAGTTTCTTTTTTCTTAACCAATTAGGGAGAACAAGTATGCGTAAGACCCTTCTTGCCGCGGCCATCGCCGGCGCCTTCTCGCTGCCCTCGCTCACCAGCGCCCA
>CAYZLI010000199.1:4049-6285 GCA_964479195.1 uncultured Rhodocyclaceae bacterium | reverse complement strand
ACGCTGACGGAGATCGACGAGGCCCAGGCACGCTATGACCTGACCTTGGCCCAGGAAGTCGAGGCCCGCCAGCGCGTCGAGTTCAACCGCCGCCAGCTCCAGGTGTACGTGAACCGGCCCGTCGACACGCTCGCGCCCCTGGAGGAACGTCTGGTGCAACTGCTGCCGCCCGAACCGCCCCGGCTCGAGGACTGGATCGCCCGCGGCGAGGCGGCCAGCCCGGAACTGAAGAGCCTCGCCGCGCAGCGGGGAATGGCCCTGCAGCAGATCGAGAAGGCCCGCTCCGGCCATTATCCGACCCTGGACCTCATCGCCCAGCGCTCCCGCAGCGCGAGCGAGAATGTCACCGCCCCCGAAACCCGGTACCTGAACACCCAGGTCGGCCTGCAGCTCGCCATCCCCCTCTATGCCGGTGGCGGCGTCGCGTCCTCGGTGCGCGAAGCGCAGGCGAACCTGGAAAAGATCAACCAGCAGTACGAGGCGGCACGACGCAACCTCGGCCTGCAGATCCGCCGGGAATTTCAGAGCGTGGACGAAGGGGTCGCGCGGGTGCGCGCCCTGGAGCAGGCCCGCCGCTCGGCCGAGCGGGCGCTTTTCTCAACGCAAAAGGGCATCCAGGCCGGCACGCGGACCTCGCTCGACGCGCTCAATGCCGAACAACAGCGCGTGAATGCCTTGCGCGACCTGGCCCAGGCCCGCTACCAGTATCTCGTCGCCCGCCTGCGCCTGCTCGGCCTGGTCGGCGGGCTGAACCATGAAGAGGTCGGCCGCCTGAACGCTTATCTCGGCCGGCCGCGTAGCTGACCATACCGATTTTGAACTCCCCCGTGACGAACCAAATGCTGTTCAAGCACCTTTTTGTCGATGACAGGCACATAGCCATGACCCACGCCGTGCATCGCGTGCCGGGCGAAGTGCGCAAGGACCCCGACAATCCCCTGCTGGTCGCCGCCCATCCCTGGGAGGAAGGGCTCAAGTGCTACGGCACGGCCCTGCACGACGAGGGACGATTCCGCCTGTGGTACCAGGCGCTCGCCTTTCGCCGCCGCATCCATCCGGCCTTCGAGACGGCGGTGGGCTACGCCGAGAGCGGCGACGGCCGGCGCTGGGAGCGCCCCCTTGTGGGCGTTAAGCACCCGCTGCACGGCGACACCCACTGGGTCGTGCTGAGCAGCGGCCGGGCCCACCTGTGCAGCCCCTCCGTCGTGCGCGACACCCGGCGGGTCAAGCCCGATCGCCGCTACAAGATGATGTTCTACGACGCCATGGACGAGGAAACGCTGCAGGCCCGCGGCTCGCCCTTCCCCCCCGACCCGGCGGTGCAGGGCTGGCGGCCGGTGGACGGCGAAGGGGTGTTCGTGGCCTTCTCGGAGGACGGCGTGCGCTGGCAGCGCCATCCCCTGCCCGTCATCGGCGGGCCCAACGACGTGGTCTCGGTGAGCCAGCGCTCGGACGGCAGTTTCCTGGCGACCTTCAAGACCAGCCGGCATCCCGAGCGCCATTTCCGCGTGGTCGGCTGCGCCACTTCGCGGGACTTCCTGAAATGGTCGCCCACGCGCATCATCCTCGAGCCCGATTGGCACGACCCCGTCGGCACCGAGTTCTACGGCATGAGCGGCTTCGAATACTTCGGCAACCTGCTCGGCCTCATCTGCGTCTACCACAACAGCCCGGACAACAAGTCCCTGGACATCCAGCTCGCCAGCGCGCCCGACGGCACGAACTGGCAGCGCTGCCTGGAACGCGCCGCGCTGATCCCGATCGGCAGCCGCGGCCAGTGGGATGCCGGGGGCATCTACGTCGCCTCGACGCCGCTCATCGCCCCGCCGGGCACACCCGAAGAGCTCTGGCTCTACTACAGCGGCATCAGCGCGCGGCACGACGACATGCGCTACAAGGAGTGGTCCATCGGCCTCGCGCGCCTGCGCCTGGACGGCTTCGCGGCCATGCGCGCCGGCTACTTCAAGGGCTGGCTGAAAACGGCGCCGGTGAAGGCCACCGGGGCTCGCATCCGCCTCAACGCCGATTGCCGGCATGGCGCGCTGGCGCTCACCGTGCTCGATGCGCACGACGACAGCGTGCTCGCCCGGGCGGCTCCCATCCGGCACGGGAACGGCACGGAGCTGGTGGCCGATCTGCAGGTGCTAAAGCCCTTTCGCGGCCGCAAGGTGGCCCTGCTCTTCGAGATGCAGAAGTGCGATCTGTACAGCTTCTGGTTCGAAAAGGATTGAAAGCC
>CAYZLI010000199.1:2258-3949 GCA_964479195.1 uncultured Rhodocyclaceae bacterium | reverse complement strand
CCGGCTTGCGCCGGCATGACGGCAACTCTAGCGCCGCGGTTTCGCAGCCCCGCCGCGCCCCTGCAACACGACCCGCAGACCCTCCGGCCCGGCGGACACGCCCACGCTCTGCCCCGGCCCGGCCGTGATGGACACCCGGGCCGCCAGCTTCTTCAGGGCGCGGTAGTCGTCGTGGTGGCCCACGTGGAACATGCAGAAGATGGCGCCCTCGCTGTCGCGCAGCTTCTTGTAGAAGGCGCGGTAGCCTTTCGTGATGCGGATGCTCCAGACGTTGTCGAAGCCGTTCTTCAGCTCGGGGCGCAGGGAATTGTCGGCGCTGCGCTCGGCGAAATGGACGAGCGCGTCGCGCGTGCGCTCCTGGATGTCGGGCGCCAGCGCGTCGTAGGCCGCCTCGAAGGACGGCAGGATTTCAACTCTTCTCGCCTGCATTTCCCGCGCGGCTGCCGAAGAACAGCCGGACCTGGGCGCCGCCCCGCAGCACGATACGGACCTGCGGCCCCTTGCGCTGGTTGATCAGCTCCGCCTTGCGCAGCTCCAGGCGCAGGCGCGCATCCCGCAGCGCCTCCAGCTCGCGGGCCATATCGTCCCGCAGCCGGGCCATGAGCACCGGCCAGCCGGCCGCGGCCTTGGCGCCGCCCGCGGGCGCCGGGGGCGCCACCAGGTAGGGCTGCAGGGTTGCGCCGCGCTGCGCCTCGATCTGCATCAGCTCCCGGGCCGCGCGCGCCAAGGCCTCCTCGTCCTGCAGCCGCGCCGCGAGGCGGCGCGATTCGCCCTCCAGGCGCAGGGCGAGCTGCTGGACGTAGGTGCCGTAGGCCCGCGCCTCGACCACAACTGGCTGCCCCGGCTCGGCATTCGCCGAGCGCGACAGGACAAAGACCGTGTGGAACAGGTCGGTGGCACGGTCCGGCGGCGGGGGCACGGCGGCGGGCACCTGATCGGAAGGGGTATCGCTCATAAAAAACTACCTCGGTATCGTGACGCCAAGCATGAGCCCAACCGCTTGGCCCGCCCCGCGACGATGCCCAGGCGGGACAGAACAGAGCATATAGTAGCCGGCAGGGACGCGGGTATCCAGTCCGATATCGGCCCTGATCGCCGACCACCGAACCTGAACCGTTGCCGGAATGGGCGCCCCAACCTATACTGTCAATTAACTCAATTGAGGTAATTGGTATGATTCGTGAAGCGAGCGCAATGACTGTGCGACAGAACCTGGGCGAACTGCTCAATGAGATTCAGTACCGGCATGATCAGGTCCTAATCACGAAAGCCGGCAAGCCGGTCGCGGCCATGGTGGATATCGAACTGTTCGAGAAGATTCGCGTGCTCAAGGGTGAATTCGACCGCCTCACGGCGGAACTGGCGAACGCCTATCGGGGCGTTGATCCGAAAATTGCCCAGGCGCAGATAGTCGAAGCAGTCGCAGCGGCACGCAAGAAGTAAGTCGATGCGCGTCGTGCTCGACGCGAACGTGCTGGTTTCCGGCCTGATGCTGCCGGAGAGCGTGCCGGGGAAGATCGTCGCCGCCTGGCGCGCCGGCAAGTACGACCTGGTGGTGTCGGAACCGCTCGTTGCGGAGATAGCGCGCGTGCTGGCCTATCCGAAAATCGTCCGCCGCCTTGGCTGGGATGCTCCGAAGATCGACTGGTTCGTGTCCCTGCTGCGCTTTGAAACCGTGGTGGCGGACATTG
>CAYZLI010000199.1:0-2158 GCA_964479195.1 uncultured Rhodocyclaceae bacterium | reverse complement strand
GCGATCCTCTCGCCCGCGGAATTCGCGGCGAGGTTGTTCTGACGCCCTGGCCCCTCTGTTTCTATCACGCCGTAGCGCTACGGGCGAAGGACGGCGTGCTGGTCACCGCCGAATTCCGAGATGGACCAAGATCGCGTCCTCGATCGCGACCATGTCCACTCGTGAGATGGCACCCAACCGGCTCTTGAGCCGCCGCTTGTCCGCCGCCATGATCTGATCGGCCATCGCCTTGCCGCGCTTGCCGTCGACCTCGATGTAGGCCTCCCCAGGGTAGAGCCTATCCGTGCTGCCCGTCACCGGCACGACGACGACCCGGCCGAGATTCCGGTTCGCCGAGTCGTTGCTCATGATCACGGCTGGCCGCGTCTTCCGAATCTCGCTTCCCACGGCCGGGTCGAACTCCACCCACCAGACCTCACCGCGCTTCATCGGTCATGTCCGCCGCAAGAGCATTGGCCCATTCCAAGGCCTCGCCTTCTCGCGCCTGGTCGGCAGCCATCGCTCGGTAACCGTCATCCAGATCCGCCCATTGGGTTTGCTCAAGGGCCTTGAGCCGTTCATACTCGGCCACCGACACCATGACGACGGAAGGCCGCCCGGACCGCTCGATTACTACGGGCTCGGCTTGGGCTGCCTCGATATAAGCCCCCAGGCGGTTTTTTACCTCACTTGCCGGAACGACTCGCATAAACCCTCCATGGCTGTTGCGGCTATTATAGCTGATTTGGCCGCCACTCAAGCCAGCGCCCCGGATCGCGTCGGACTCTCCCCAAGCAGCCGGCTGCTCCGGCGGTACATGTGGGCGACGGTGATCGCATCGATCAGCACCAGGGCCAACCAGCCCCCGGCGGCACCGAACCCCAGGTACAGCCACGGGCCCACCAAGCCGTAGGCGAGCAAGCCGGCGGCCCCGTAGGCCACGTTCCAATCCATCTTCCTGGTCAGGAACAGGCCCGCCGAGGCCGGGGATCTCAGCATGAACGCCATCCGCTGCAGCAGCGCCAGGGGCAGCAGCGTCAGCGCCATGGCAGCCAGGGCGGCATAGTCGTTCCTGGAAACCAGGAGCAGCGCCGCGATCCCCCCGGACAAGAGGGCCGCAACCGCCGCGGCGCGCAGGCTCTCGAAAAAAAGCCGGCCGGCCACGACCCGGACGGTGCGTTCCTTGATCAGGTGGTACACCCGCCCGCCCCAGGCCATGAGGAAGGGCAGGCCGAAGCAGGCATCGAAGACGGCGGACGCCTTCAAGGCCAGCACCACCGCACCCCCCGCGACGGGCGACACCAGCGCAATGGACAGCCACGGCAGCAGGGCGTCGGTAGCGTACTTCAGCATCCCGCCCGCGGCGATGGGCGCGCCGTAGCGGACGAATTTGCGCGCCAGCGGAGCCGCAAACCCCACCCGCCGGGGCAGGTGCGCCGTCCCGAACAGCAGGGCGATCGAGACGAGAAGCGACGCCAGTTGCGCCAGCAGCGCGGCTTCGACGCGGGATTCGGTCAGCCGGAACAGCATCCAGGTCGCACCGATCACGACCAGCACCCGCGCCGCGCTGGCGAACGCGAAGGGCAGCGGGTTGCGGTTGGCGCGCAAGTCCGTGACCAGCATCATCTGCAGGTTCATCGCCAGCAGCAGCCCGCCCAGGATCGCCCAGTGGATGGCGAGCTGCATCCCGAGAAAGCGCGCGGCCGCCCCGGAGGCGAGCGCCAGCGCACCCGCGCAACCGATGACGAAGCCCGCAACACAGGTCAGGGTCGTGGCGGTCCAGAAGGCGACCCCCCGATCGCCCGGCCGGTCGTCGGCCACCTCTTGCAGATAGGCGAATTTCACGCCCAGTTGCGCCAGCCCGGCGAGCACGGTCATCAGCGCCTCGACGGCGCCCAGGACGCCGATTTCGGCGGACGTCATGAACGCCATGAGCAGCGGCACCATCAGCACCGGCTCGAGGGCGAGGACGAGGTAAGCGGGAAGATAGCGCCGGCCGTCGTAGATCAGTTCCCGGCGGTAGCGGCGCAGCGTGTCAAGTTCGTCTTGGATCAGGACGCTTATCGGGCAACCCCGCTCAAGCCCCCGGCTTTGCCGGTGGTATCTGACCAGGGATTCGACACCGACAAACCGTCAATGGCCTCGAAGTCCCGCACGTTGCGGGTGGCCAGCGTCAGGC
>CAYZLI010000198.1:0-6307 GCA_964479195.1 uncultured Rhodocyclaceae bacterium | reverse complement strand
GCCACGGTCTCCCGCATGGTGGCGGCCGAGCGCCGGGCGAGCTGCTGGTAGAGGACCGTACCCTCGACCTTCCAGGCCATTTCCTGCTCCGTCAGCTCCCGCACCACCTTGGCTGGAATACCTGCCACGAGGGTCCGCGGCGGCACCACCATGCCGGCCTTGACGAAGGCCATGGCGGCGACGATGGCCGACTCGCCCACTTCCGCCTTGTCCATCACCACGGCGTTCATGCCGACCAGGGCATTGCGGCCGATGCGGCAGCAGTGCAGCACGGCGCCGTGGCCGATGTGGCCGTTCTCCCCCACGATGGTGTCCCGCTCGGGAAAGCCGTGCATGATGCAGCAGTCCTGGATGTTGGCCCCCCGCTCGACGAGCAGCCGGCCGAAGTCGCCGCGCAGGCAGGCGCCGGGGCCGATGTAGCAGTCGGGCCCGACGATCACGTCGCCGATCAGTACCGCGGAGGGATGGACGTAGGCGCTCGGGTGCACCACCGGCGTCACGCCATCAATCGAATAGACCTTGACCATCAGAGGTGCCTCCGGCTTTGCACGACGAAAAAGCGGCTCGCCACGAACGCCGCGTCCGTGAGGCAGGCATTGGCGGCCGGGTTGGCGCCCGTGGCGTGGAAATCGGAGAAGCCCGCCGACTGGTTCACATAGACTCCTCCGGTGAGATTGCAGGATAGGGCCACGCCCACACGCAGGGCGAGCTCTTCCGCCTGCGCGAGTACCGCCTCGGCGCTGGAATACACGGAGAGGGTGAGCGCGCCCTTGTCGCGAACGATGCGCTCGGCCAGGGCCAGGCTCTCGGCGGTCGCGGCCGTCTCGACGACGAAGCTGATGGGGCCGAAGCGCTCCTCCGCGTAGGCCGCCTCGGCACTGGCCGGCACTTTGAGCAGCAGGGGCGTGCGGATGCGCGCCTCGGGGAACTGGGGATGCGCCAGGGGCGCGGACTCCCGCAGCACTTCGCCCAGCTCGCGGGACGCCTCGATGCGCGCGGCGGTGGCCGGCGACTGGATGGCGCCGAGGATTTCCACGGCGCGCTCGGGCCGGGCGAGGCACTGGTCCAGGGCTGCCGCCAGGTCCCGGCCGAACTGCTGCGCGGACTTCGCGCCTTCGGGCGTGGCCACGCCGCCGGCCGGCACGAACAGGGCCTGGGGCGCGGTGCACATCTGGCCCGAGTAGAGGGCCAGGGTGAAGGCCAGGTTGGCCAGCATCCCCGGGTAGTTGTCGGTGGAATCCACCACGACGCAGTTCACGCCCGCCTTCTCGGTGAATACCACCGCCTGGCGGGCGTTTCGTTCCAGCCAATCGCCGAAGGCCGGGCTGCCGGTGAAGTCGACGATGCGCACGTCCGGATGCAGGGCGAGTTCCTGGGCGACGGGCGCTTGCGGCTCGTCCACCGCCAGGCACACCAGGTTCGGGTCGAAGCCGGCCTCCTTCAGGGTCTCGCGGGCGATGGCGACGCTGATGGCCAGGGGCAGGATCACCGTCGGGTGCGGCTTGACGATCACGGCGTTGCCCGTCGCCAGGCTGGCGAAGAGGCCGGGATAGCCGTTCCAAGTCGGGAAGGTGGAGCAGGCGATCACCAGGGCGACGCCGCGGGGCGCGATGCGGAAGGTCTTTTCCAGGCGCAGCGGCGGGTTCTTGCCCTGGGGTTTCTCCCACAGGGCCGTCTCGGGCACCAGCTTCATCTCGCGCCAGGCATAGGCCACCGCCTCGACGCCGCGATCCTGGGCGTGGGGGCCCGCCGCCTGGAAAGCCATCATGTAGGCTTGGCCCGTAGTGTGCTGGATGGCATGGGCGATCTCGAAACTGCGGGCGTTGATACGCTCAAGGATTTCCAGGCAAACGCCGGCACGGGCATCCGCCCCCGCCTTCGCCCAGGCCGGCATGGCGGCCTTCGCCGCCGCCACCAGCACGGCGGGATCACACTTGGGGTAGCCGATGTTCAGGGGCAGGCCGAAGGGCGAGATTTCCCCGCCCGCGCGGCCAACCACCCCCGGCTGGTCCAGGTGGAAGGCGGCGTTGCGATAGGCGGCGAAGGCCCGGCGCCCCGCTTCCATGGCGGGCTCGCCATAGGCGCGGGCGCTTTCGGGATAGGCGGCCCAATAGCCGCGGCCCTGGATGGCCGCGACGGCGGAGTCGAGCTGGAGACGGTGCTTTTCGAAAAACGGATGGCTCATGAGGTTTCTCTGTTGGCTGCAATATGGTGCATGTTGTTTTGGATTCCTGCTTTATGTAGCATGATACGTGGCAAACCGTTTGAGATTCAACTACCGAATCCCTTTGGACATCACGACCGGCGCGGCTAACGATGGACAACCTGCTTTTCGAGCTGCGCGACGGCGTCGCCCGCATCACCCTCAACCGGCCGGAGAAGCTCAACAGCTTCAATGCCGCCATGCACGGCGAGCTGCGCGAGGCCCTCGCCCGCACCCGCGCCGAGGGTGCGCGGGTGCTGCTGCTCACGGGCGCCGGCCGGGCCTTCTGCGCCGGGCAGGATCTGGCCGAGCGCGTCGTGCCGCCGGGCGCACCACCGCCGGATCTCGGGCACTCCATCGAAACCCATTACAAGCCGCTGGTGCTGGCCCTGCGCGATCTGCCGATGCCGGTGGTTTGCGCGGTAAATGGCGTGGCGGCGGGGGCCGGTGCCAACCTGGCGCTGGCCTGCGACCTGGTGCTGGCGGCGCGCTCCGCCGCGTTCATCGAGGCTTTCTGCAAGCTGGGCCTGGTGCCCGACTGCGGCGGCACGTTCTTCCTGCCCCGCCTGGTGGGCACGGCGCGCGCCCTGGGGCTCGCCCTGCTCGGCGACAAAGTGTCCGCCGAACAGGCGGAAGCCTGGGGGCTGATCTGGAAGTGCGTGGACGACGACCAACTGATGGCGGAAGCCGAGGCCCTGGCGGCGCACCTGGCCCAAGGCCCGACCCAAGGCTATGCGGCCGCCAAGCGCGCCCTCTACGCCTCCGCCGGCAACACGCTGGAGCAGCAGCTTGAGCTGGAACGGGACGCCCAACGGGAGCTGGGCCGCAGTGAGGATTATCGCGAGGGGGTCGAAGCCTTCATGGCCAAGCGCGCGCCGCGCTTCAAGGGGCGCTAGACTCCGCTAAAGCCCAACTACCGAAAAAGGCCATGACTGATCGGATGAATCCGCAGCAGCTCGCCGACGCTGTCGGCCAGGAACTCTATGCCCGCGACCGCGCCGTCCAGCTTCTCGGCATTGCGCTGGAAGAAATCCGGCCCGGTTACGCCCGCATGGGCCTGACCGTGCGCTCCGAGATGGCGAACAGCCACGGCATCTGCCACGGCGGCATCATCTTCACCCTGGCCGACGCGACCTTTGCCTACGCGTGCAACAGCCACAACCACACCGCCGTGGCCTCGGGCTGCGCCATCGATTACCTCGCCCCGGCCCATGCGGGCGACGTCCTGACCGCCGTGGGCGAGGAACGCTCGCTCGCCGGTCGCACCGGGGTGTACGACATCGAGGTGACCAACCAGCACGGCAAGCGCATCGCGCTGTTCCGCGGCAAGTCGCATCGCATCCAGGGAGAGGTCGTGCCGGCCGACGCCGGCCCCAAGTGAGGAGAATTCATTGAAGCAAGCATTTATCTGCGACGCCGTGCGCACACCCATCGGCCGCTACGGCGGCGCCCTGGCCTCGATCCGTACCGACGATCTTGCCGCGCTGCCCATCAAGGCGCTCATGCGCCGCCACCCGGAACTGGACTGGGGCGCCCTGGACGACCTCATCTACGGCTGCGCCAACCAGGCGGGCGAAGACAACCGCAACGTCGCCCGCATGGCGGCGCTGCTCTCCGGCCTGCCGCTCACGGTGCCCGGCGCGACGGTGAACCGCCTGTGCGGCTCCGGCATGGACGCCGTGGGCAGCGCGGCGCGGGCCATCCGCGCCGGCGACACGGAACTCATGATCGCCGGCGGCGTGGAGAGCATGACCCGCGCGCCTTTCGTCATGGGCAAGGCGGAGAGCGCCTACGCGCGCAGCGCGGAGGTGTTCGACACCACCATCGGCTGGCGCTTCGTGAACCCCCTCATGAAGAAGCTGCACGGCACGGACTCCATGCCGGAGACGGCGGAGAACCTGGCGCGCGAGTTGACCATCGCCCGCGCCGACCAGGATGCCCTGGCCCTCCGGAGCCAGCAGCGGGCCGTGGCGGCCCAGGCGGCGGGCCGGTTCGCGGACGAGATGATCCCGGTGGAGATTCCGCAGAAGAAGGGGGAACCGAAGATCGTCGCCGCCGACGAGCATCCCCGCGCCGACACCACGCTGGAGACCCTGGCCAAGCTCAAGCCCATCGTCTGCGAGGACGGCACGGTCACGGCCGGCAACGCTTCCCGCGTGAACGACGGCGCCTGCGCCCTGCTGCTCGCCTCCGAGGCCGCGGCGAAAGCCCACGGCCTCACCCCGCGCGCGCGCATCGCCGGCATGGCCACCGCCGGCGTGCCGCCGCGCATCATGGGCATCGGCCCGGCGCCGGCCACCGGGAAGCTCCTGGAGCGGACGGGCCTCAGCCTCGCCCAGATGGACGTGATCGAGCTGAACGAGGCCTTCGCGGCGCAAGCGCTCGCCGTCACCCGCGACCTGGGCCTGCCGGACGACGCTCCGCACGTGAACCCCAACGGCGGCGCCATCGCCCTGGGCCACCCCCTGGGCATGAGCGGCGCACGCCTGGTGACCACCGCCATGTACGAGCTGCATCGGCGCGGCGGCCGCTACGCCCTGTGCACCATGTGCATCGGCGTCGGCCAGGGCATCGCTTTGATCATCGAAAGGGTTTAGAAAACCGTAGGGCGCATTCGCCGCTTGCGGCGGAATGCGCCGAAAGCCCATCCGGCGCAATGCGCTTCGCTTATTGCGCCCTACCGGCTAACCGCTAGGAGGAGACCGAAATGCCAGCCAAAAAACCCGCCCCGGGCGATCTGGAGCCCATCGAGAAGGCCAGCCGCGACGAGGTGGCCGGGCTGCAACTGGAGCGCCTCAAGTGGTCGCTCAAGCACGCCTATGAGAACGTACCCCACTACCGCAGGAAGTTCGACGCGGCCGGCGTCCGGCCGGAAGACCTGAAGCAGCTCGCCGACCTGGCGAAGTTCCCCTTCACCGCCAAACAGGACCTGCGCGAGAACTACCCCTTCGGCATGTTCGCCGTGCCGCGGGAAAAGGTGGTGCGCGTGCACGCCTCCAGCGGCACCACCGGAAAGCCGACCGTGGTGGGCTACACGAAAAACGACATCGACATGTGGGCCGATCTCATGGCCCGCTCCATCCGCGCTTCAGGCGGTCGCCCGGGCGACATCGTACATGTGGCCTACGGCTACGGCCTGTTCACCGGCGGCCTGGGCGCCCATTACGGCGCCGAGCGCCTGGGCTGCACGGTCATCCCCATGTCCGGCGGGCAGACGGAAAAGCAGGTGCAGCTCATCCTCGACTTCAAGCCGGACATCATCATGGTGACGCCGTCCTACAGCCTCGCCATCGCCGACGAGTTCGAGCGCCAGGGCCATGACCCGGCGCAGTGCTCCCTGCAGATCGGCATTTTCGGCGCCGAGCCCTGGACCAACCAGATGCGCGCCGAGATCGAGCACCGCATGGGCATCGACGCGGTGGACATCTATGGCCTGTCGGAAGTGATCGGCCCCGGCGTCGCCAGCGAGTGCATCGAATCCAAGGACGGCCCGGTGATCTGGGAGGACCACTTCTATCCGGAAATCGTGGACCCGGCCACGGGCGAGGTGCTGCCGGACGGCAGCCAGGGCGAGCTGGTGTTCACCTCCCTCAGCAAGGAAGCCCTGCCCATCATCCGCTACCGCACCCGCGACCTGACCCGGCTGCTCGAGCCCACCTCGCGCAGCTTCCGCCGCATGGCCAAGATCACCGGCCGCTCCGACGACATGCTCATCATCCGCGGCGTGAACGTCTTCCCGAGCCAGATCGAGGAACTGATCCTCAAGCAGCCGAAGCTGGCGCCCCACTACGTGCTGGAGGTCTCCCGTCCGGAACACCTGGACGAACTGGACGTGCTGGTGGAGCTGAAGCCGGAGTTCGCCCGGGCACCCCAGGCCGAGCGCGAGGCGGCGGCCGAGGACCTGCAGCACCACGTCAAGTCCTACATCGGGGTATCCACCCGGGTACGCATTGTCGAGCTGGGCGGCATCGAGCGCTCGGTCGGCAAGGCGAAGCGGGTAGTGGACAAGCGGCCCAAGTAACGCGGGCCGCCAGGCCGACAAGCGCCCGAAGTGACCGCCGCAGGCGGTCATCCCCGCGAAAGCGGGGATCCAGCGTCTTATCC
>CAYZLI010000197.1:1951-6346 GCA_964479195.1 uncultured Rhodocyclaceae bacterium | reverse complement strand
CTCCGCTATTGCACCCTACGACGCTGGTCTCCGCATCTCGATACCGGCAGCCCTGGATCCCGGCTTTCGCCGTCAATTCTTCCCCGTGCTGCCGAAGCCGCCGTCGCCGCGGTGGGATTCCTCGAATTCATCCACCAGGTTGAAGGCCACCTGGAGCACCGGCACCACGACCAACTGGGCGAGGCGGTCCATGGGATTGATGACGAAGGTTTCCCGCCCGCGATTCCAGGTAGAGACGAAAATCTCGCCCTGGTAGTCCGAATCGATCAGGCCGACCAGGTTGCCCAGCACGATGCCGTGCTTGTGGCCCAGGCCCGAGCGGGGCAGGATCAGCGCGGCCAGGCCGGGATCGGCCAGGTGGATGGCCATGCCGGCGGGAATGAGCTGGGTGTCGCCCGGATGCAGCTTCACGGGTGCCTCGACGCAAGCGCGCAGGTCGAGACCGGCGGCGCCGGCGGTGGCGTAGTGCGGCGGGCTGTCCTTCAGGCGGGGATCGAGGATCTTGACGTCGATACGATGCATGGTTCAAACGGGCAGATGTTCTTCGGATTCGTCGCCGCTCGCGCCCAGCCTGTGGGCGATGTGGGCGACGATGCTGCGGGCGACCTCCAGCTTCGGCGCCGGGGCGAGCTGGTGGCGCCCCAGGTCGTCGAGCAGGACCACGGTGTTCGTATCCGCGCCGAGGGCCTCGTGCACGAGGTTGCCCACCACCAGGGGCAGCTTCTTCTTCTGGCGCTTGCCTTCGGCATAGGCTTCCAGGTCCCGGCTCTCCGCCGCGAAGCCGACGCAGAACGGCGGCTTCGGCCGCGCCGCCACCTCGGCGAGGATGTCCGGATTGGGCTCGAGCACGACGTTCATCGGTTTGTACTCCTTCTTGATCTTGCCCTTCACCGGCTGGGCGGGGCGGTAGTCCGCCACCGCCGCGACGCCGATGAAGATGTCGCAGTCGGCCACCCGCTCCATGACCGCGGCGTGCATCTCCAGCGCGCTGGTCACGTCGACCCGCGCCACGTCCGTCGGCGTGGGCAGCGCCACCGGCCCGCAGACCAGCGTCACCTGCGCCCCGGCGTCCCGGGCGGCCCGGGCCAGGGCGAAGCCCATCTTGCCGGAACTGAGGTTGGTGAGGCCGCGCACGGCGTCCAGCGCCTCGAAGGTCGGCCCGGCGGTGAGCAGCACGCGGCGGCCCTTCAGCACTTTCGGCTGGAAGAAGCCGACGATGGCCTCGAACAGCTCCTGCGCTTCCAGCATGCGCCCCATGCCCGTCTCGCCGCAGGCCTGCTCGCCCGCGGCCGGACCGAACACGAGCACGCCATCCCCGGCAAGCTGGCGCAGGTTGCGCTGCGTGGCCGGGTTCTCCCACATCTGGCGGTTCATGGCCGGCGCCACCAGCAGCGGACAGTCCCGCGCCAGGCATAGGGTCGACAGCAGGTCGTCGGCCAGGCCATGGGCCAGCTTGGCGAGAAAGTCGGCGGAGGCCGGCGCGACGACGATGGCATCGGCACCGCGGCTGAGGTCGATGTGCGCCATGTTGTCGGGCATGCGCGCGTCCCACAGGTCGCTCCACGCCGTATTGCCCGTGAGCGCCTGGAAGGTGGCCGGCGTGACGAAGCGGGCGCCGGATTCCGTCAGCACGGCGGTCACCCGGGCGCCTTCCTTGACGAACAGGCGGGCCAGCTCCGCCGCCTTGTAGGCCGCGATGCCGCCGGTCACGCCCAGCACCAGCCGCTTTCCGTTCAGTTCCGCCATGACATTGCGCTACAATGTGGTCTGCGATTAAACGATTCTACTGGATTGCACCGACCATGGGCATCAACCACTGGCCCGAAACCGAGCGCCCGAGGGAGCGGCTGCTCCGGCACGGCGCCGACAAGCTTTCGGATGCGGAACTGCTGGCCATCTTCCTGCGCGTAGGCGTGACGGGCAAGAGCGCGGTCGACCTCGCCCGCGACCTGCTCCAGCGCTTCGGCAGCCTGAACGCCCTGTTCGCCGCGCCGCAGCGGGAGTTCGCCGCGATCCATGGCATGGGCGGCGCCAAGTACGCACAACTGCAGGCGGTGCTGGAGCTCGCCCGCCGGGCGCTGCGGGAGGAACTGGCCGAAGGCGTCGCCCTCGCCTCGCCGCGGGCGGTGCGCGACTACCTGCGGCTGACCCTCGGCGCCCTGCCCCACGAGGTGTTCATGGTGCTGCTGCTGGACGCCCAGAACCGCGTCATCGCCTGCGAGGAGCTGTTCCGCGGCACCCTCACCCAGACCAGCGTGCATCCGCGCGAGGTGGTGAAGCTCGCCCTGGCGCACAACGCCGCCGGGGCGATCCTCGCCCACAACCACCCCTCGGGCGTGGCCGAACCCAGCCGCGCCGACGAGGCGCTGACCGCCTCCCTGAAACAGGCGCTGTCCCTGGTCGATGTGCGGGTCCTGGACCATTTCATCGTCGCCGGCAACACCGCCCCGCTCTCTTTCGCCGAGCGTGGGCTAATCTAACTTGCTTGATTTTCCGGCCGAAAGCCGCGTATAATGCCTGGCTTTGCGAAATCCGAATTCTGGAGCACAACATGGCCCGCGTTTGCCAAGTGACCGGTAAGGCCCCGATGGTGGGGAACCACGTCTCTCACGCCAACAACAAGACCAAGCGCCGGTTCCTCCCGAACCTGCAGTCCCGCCGTTTCTGGGTCGAGTCCGAGAACCGCTGGGTGCGCCTGCGCGTGTCCAACGCGGGGCTTCGCACCATCGACAAGAAGGGCATCGACGTCGTGCTGGCCGAACTGCGCAGCCGCGGCGAAGCCGCTTAAGGAGTAAGCCATGCCCCGCGAGAAGATCAAGCTGGAATCTACCGCCGGTACCGGCCATTTCTACACGACGACCAAGAACAAGCGCACCAAGCCGGAAAAGATCGAGATCAAAAAGTTCGATCCCAAGGCGCGCAAGCACGTCCTGTACAAGGAAACCAAGTTGAAATAACGAGTGTTTCACTCCTCAAAAACCCGCCTCATAGGCGGGTTTTTTTACGCCTGAAAGTATGCGAACCTTCGGCTCCGTGCCCGGTCGAACCCGGGCATCATAACTTCAACTCTAAAGGAGAGACCCCAATGGAACTCGTCATCAACGGCAGCGCCGTCGAAACGGACCCCGAAGGCTATTTGCGCGACCTGTCCCAGTGGTCCGAGGATCTGGCCCTGACCATCGCCGAGCGCGAAGGACTGACCATGACCGAAGAGCACTGGGAGATCGTCCGCTTCCTGCGCCGCGGCTACGAGGAGTTCGGCGTCGTGCCGAACATCCGCCAGTTGCAGAAGGCGCTGGGCGAGGAATACGGCCCGGAGAAGGCCGACAAGCAGTACCTCTACGGGCTGTTCCCCTACGGCCCGGCCAAGCAGGCCTGCCGCATCGCCGGCCTGCCCAAGCCGACGGGCTGCGTATGACGTGTAGGGCGCATTAGGCGAAGCCGTAATGCGCCGGACGGCTGATCCGGCGCAAGATCCGGCGCAATACGCTGCGCTATTGCGCCCTACCTGTCCTGCTACCCTGTCCTGTATCAACCAAAGCCCGCCCCCGTGGCGGGCTTCTTGTTGTTCGGCCCCCGGCGCTACACTGCGGGGGCCCATGCGCGATTCCGCCTTCTCCGTCCTCGCCCACCGCCCCTTCGCCCTCTGGTACGCCGGCCAGGTGCTGTTCATGCTGGGCAACAAGGCCCAGTGGATCGTGCTCTCCTGGATGATCTACGAGCTGAGCGGGTCACTGACCGCCCTGGGCCTGGCCGCCGCCCTGATGCAACTGCCCCTGCTGGCGGTCGGCCCCCTCGGCGGCTGGCTGGGGGACCGCTACGACGAGGCCCGGCTGGTGCGCTACACCCAGGCGGGCTTCATGCTGGTGACCTTGGTCCTCGCCGGCCTGCACCTGGCGGGGGCCCTGACTTTGCCACTGCTCCTCGCCGGCGCCGCCGCCTACGGCCTGCTCGCCGCCCTGGACGCGGGGCCGCGCCCCGCACTGATGCAGCGGGTCGTGGGCGAGCGGACGCTAGTGGGCGAGGCGGTGGCCATGAATTCCCTGGCCTTCAACGCTTCCCGCTTCGTAAGCCCCGCCTTGGCCGGCCTGGTGCTCGCCACCCTGGACGCCGGCCGGGGCCTGCTGCTCCTCGGCCTGCTGGGCCTGCCCCTTCTGCTGCTCCTGCACCTGCGCCCGGTTCCGGGCGGGCCGGCGGAGAGAGCGCCCACCGGCTTCCTGGACGGCTTCCGCTACGCCTGGGGGCACGCCGACACCCGCCGCGTGCTCCTGGTCATGGCCGTGACCAGCCTGCTCGCCTCCCCCTACATCCAGTTGCTGCCGGCCATCGCCCGGGAGCTGTTCCACGGCCAGGCCCAGGACTACGCCTGGCTGTTCACCCTCTCCGGCATCGGCT
>CAYZLI010000197.1:0-1851 GCA_964479195.1 uncultured Rhodocyclaceae bacterium | reverse complement strand
TTCCACGGCCAGGCCCAGGACTACGCCTGGCTGTTCACCCTCTCCGGCATCGGCTCCTTTGCCGCCAGCCTGGCCATGGCCCTGCGCCGCCCGCGCGCCGGGCTGCCGCGGCTCTGCGGCCTGGGCATGGCCCTCGGGGCGCTGGCCGTGGCCGGCTTCATCCTGGCGGCATCGGCGCAGCCCGCCCTGGCGAAACTCCTGCTTGTGCTATCCGGCAGCCTCTTCCTGGCGGGGGGCTTCCTGGGCAACGTCTATGTACAGACCACGGTGCCCGTGGAATACCGCAGCCGGGTGCTGGCGCTGATGTCCGCCGCTTCCCTGGGACTGATGCCCGTGGGCACGCTGCTGACGGGCTGGGCGGCGCAGCGGTGGGGGCTGGCGGAGGTGCTGGTGGGCGAATGCCTGCTGGCCTGCGCTATGTGCCTTGCGCTGGCGCGGGAAGGGGAACGGGCCGCCCGGGAGGTTGGTCCCGAATGTAGGGCGCAATAAGCGCAGCGCATTGCGCCGGATGGGCCATTCGGCGCATTACGGCTTCGCCTATGCGCCCTACGGACGGCGGACTTCCGTGGCTCAGACGGCGTAGCGCCGCAGGCGGAAGGAGAATTCCTGCAGTTGGCGGATTCCGCTCGCCTCGGCGCGCCGGCACCAGTCGCGCAACTGCTCCAGCAACTGTTCGTGAGTGGCGGTGGAGCGCTGCCACAGGGCGGTGAGCTCGCGGCGCATTTCGTAGACGGTGGCCAGCCGCGCGCTCTTCTGCAGCGTCGCCGCGAAGGCCGCCTTCTCCTGGGCCGGCAACTGCTCCGCGTCGTGGCGCAGCCAGCGCTTGAGGCCCTTGAGGGATTTGGCATCCACGGTGGCCTTGAGCCGCTCCGCCTCCTCCCGGTAGATCTGCTTGAGGGACTTCATGTAGCGGGCCAGCACGTCGTAGCGGTGGGTGATGACCGCCTGCAGCGTTTCCAGGTCCACCGCCGCCCGGGCGGCCGTGAGGCGCAGCTTGGGCGCCAGCTTCTTCACCTTGGCCAGGCCCAGCAGCTCCATGCTGCGGATGTACACCCAGCCGATGTCGAACTCGTACCACTTGTTCGACAGCCGCGCCGAGGCGGCGAAGGCGTGGTGGTTGTTGTGCAGCTCCTCGCCGCCGATGAGGATGCCCCAGGGGACGATGTTGGTACTGGCGTCGGCGCAGGCGAAATTGCGGTAGCCCAGGTAATGGCCGACGCCGTTGATGACTCCGGCCGCCCAGAAGGGAATCCACACCATCTGCACGCCCCAGATCAGCGCCCCCGGCACGAGCCCGAAGAGGGCCAGGTCGATGGCCAGCATGAGGACGATGCCCCACTTGTGCAGGGGCGTGTAGAGGTTCCGCTCCAGCCAGTCGTCCGGCGTGCCGTGGCCGTAGCGCTCCATGGTCTCGGGCTTGTTGGATTCCTTCACGTAGAGGAAGACCCCGCCCCAGAGCACGCGGTTCAGGCCCAGCACCTGCGGGCTGTGGGGGTCCTCCGCCGTCTCGCACTTGGCGTGGTGCTTGCGGTGTATGGCCGCCCACTCCTTCGTCACCATGCCCGTAGTGAGCCACAGCCAGAAGCGGAAGAAATGGCTGGGCAGCGGGTGCAGATCCAGCGCCCGGTGCGCCTGGTGGCGGTGCAGAAAGATGGTGACGGCGGCGATGGTGACGTGGGTGAGGGCGAGCGCCACCAGCACGTAACCCCACCAGGGGAGGTCGAACAGGCCGGAGAAGGGCATGGAAAAACCCGGGAAGGAAAGGTTGGCAGTTTACTTGAAGCCTCAACGGCTCGCAAAAAACCGGGTTGTACACCCGGAGCGAAACGTCATCCCCGCGAACGCGGGAAT
>CAYZLI010000196.1:0-6448 GCA_964479195.1 uncultured Rhodocyclaceae bacterium | reverse complement strand
GACATGCAGGCCTACCGGGACGTGGAGGGGGCCAAGCTGCTGGTGGATGCCCTCGACGTGGCGCACGGCAAGGTCAAGCCGGGCAAGCGCGTCGTGATGGTCGGCGGCGGCAAGATCGGCCTGACCCTGGCCGAATCCCTCACCAAGCAGGGTCACGAAGTGGTGATCGTGGACGAAGAGAAGCGCATCGCCGGCGACGTCATGCCCTCCTTCAAATGGCGCCACACGGCCTGGATCGAGGAGCTGGAGATCAAGTGCCACACGTCCTCGCGCCTGGTGAAAGTCAGTGATGGCGGAGCGGCGATCCGCAACGCGAAGGGCGAGGAGACCTTCCTGCCCGCCGACACGGTGATCGCCTCCGGTCCGCGCAAGCCCAACCACGATCTGTTCCACGAGTTCCAGTGGATGGTGGACGAGCTGCAGGGCGCGGGCGACGCGGTCATCGCGCGCGGCCTGGATGCCGCCATCCACGAAGGCTATCGCCTGGGCGTCCGGATATGAGGTTGCTCCTTGTCGTCCCCGCGAAAGCGGGGACCCAGTGGCTCTGGATAACGACACTGGATTCCCGCTTTCGCGGGAATGACGACGTTCTGATGGAGGTCTGCCCTTGGTCTCAGCCTTGAAGCCGGTCGAACGCCCCCTTGGGCTGGGCGACCAGGTCTACCGCACCCTGCGCGCCAATCTGCGCAGCGGCACCATCCTGCCCGGGCAGCCGCTGCAGGAGGTGCAGCTCGCCGAACAGCTCGGCGTCTCGCGCACGCCGATCCGCGAAGCCCTGACGCGCCTGGCCAGCGAGGGCTTCGTCGCCGCCGTCGGGCGCAGTTTCGTGGTCCCCGAGCTGACCCTGAAGGACGTGGACGATGTATACGAGGTCCGCTTCCTGCTCGAACCCGAGGCCCTGCGCCACGTGGCTGAACTCGGCCCCGACCCGATCGCCCAAGCGCCGATCGTCCAGGCCCTCGAGGCCAGCCTCGCCGCGCACAAGGCCGGCGACGACGACGCTTTTGTGGAAGCCAACGCGCGCTTCCGTGCCGCCTGGCTGGCCCTGGTGCCCAACCGCCGGCTGGTGCATGCGGTCGAACTCTACGCCGACCACGTCCAGCACCTGCGCAGCCTCACGCTGGGCAGCCCGAAGGTGCGCAACATCGTGCTGCGCGGCCTCAAGCGCATTGCCGCGGCCCTCGCGGCCGCGGATGGGGACGCGGCGGCCGCCGCCATGCGCGAGCACCTGGCCGAGGCGAAGCGGGCGTACATCGCCGCCCTCGACCTGGCGCAAGAGAACGGCAACTGATCGAGGGAGCGCAAGCGCGATGATCGACAAGAAACGGGGAGGACGAGGATGAGCTACAAGGCCGAGATTCCCTACGGTGCCTACTGGAGCACGCCTTTCGCCCGCTGGCAGGGCAGCTTCGCCAACCTGCACAGCATCGAGTTCGCCGCGCATGTGGCACGCAGCGAGCTCGCCAGGCGCAGGATCGACCCGAAGAGCTTCGACTACGGCGTGCTCGGCTTCTCCGTGCCGCAGAAGCACTCCTTCTACGGCCTGCCCTGGCTGATGGGCCTGATCGGTGCCGGGCAGGCCGGCGGCCCCACGCTCATGCAGGCCTGCGCCACCGGCGTGCGTACCCTGCTGGCGGCGGCCCAGGAGATCGAGACGGGCATGGCGACTGCCGCCCTGGCGATCAACTGCGACCGCACTTCCAACGGCCCGCACCTCTATTACCCGAACCCGAAGGGTCCCGGCGGCACCGGCATTTCGGAGGACTGGGTGATGGGCAATTTCGCCTGCGATCCGCTCGGCGGCCACGCCATGTTGCAGACGGCGGAGAACGTCGCCGCGAAACATGGGATTTCCACGGCGCAGCAGCATGAGGTGGTGCTGCGGCGGGAGGAGCAGTACCGGCGGGCGCTGGAGGACGGCTCGGCCTTCCTCAAGCGCTACATGACCCTGCCCTTCGAGGTGCCGGCGCCCAACTTCAAGAAGGCCGCCGGCACGATGGAAGGCGACGAGGGCGTATCGCAATCCACGCCTGAAGGCCTGGCCGGGCTGAAACCCGTCATGGCAGGCGGCACGGTCACCTACGGCGGCCAGACCCATCCCGCCGATGGCAATGCGGCGATCATCGTCGCCAGCCCGGAAAAGGCCCGCGAACTGTCCTCCAACCCGAAGATCGCGGTCCGCCTGCATGGCTTCGGCCTCGCCCGCGCCCCGCTCGCCCACATGCCGGAAGCGACCCTGCCGGCGGCCCGGCGCGCCCTGGATCAGGCGCGCCTCGCCGTCGGCCAGTTGGCGGCGATCAAGACGCACAATCCCTTCGCGGTGAACGACATCTTCTTCGCCGGACAGACGGGCGCCGACCTGATGCACATGAACAATTACGGCTGCTCGCTGGTCTGGGGGCATCCCCAGGCGCCGATGGGCACGCGGGCGATCATCGAACTGATCGAGGAGCTCGCCCTGCGCGGCGGCGGCTACGGGCTCTTCACCGGCTGCGCTGCCGGCGACACCGCCATGGCGGTGGTGCTGCAGGTATGTGACGCATAGCGCTCTTCCCCGACAGAGACGGGAATAACCGACAAGAGGCGCAGCAGCGTCCATGACGGTAAATGAGGAGGAGCAGGATGGACGTGTCCGAGTGGATCGACCATCATGCCGGGCTGACGCCCGACAAGACGGCCATTCGTTTTCCGGGACGCGACGTGTCGTATGCGGACTTGGCGGCGCAGATGGACCGGCTCGCCGCGGCGCTGGCCGCCGCCGGCGTAGGGCGCGGCGGCTGCGCCGCATTCCTCGGCTTCAACAGCCCGGAGATGCTGGCGCTGCTCTTCGCCTGCGCGCGGCTGGGCGCGCTCTTCATGCCCCTCAACTGGCGGCTGGCCGGACCCGAACACCGGCAGATGCTCGAGGATTGCCCGCCGGCCGTGCTCCTGGTGGAGCCGCAGTTCATCGAACAGACCGACGCCTTCCGCCCCGCCTTTCCCGCCACGGCCTTCGTCGCCTTCGACCGGCCCCGGGACGGCTGGCTCGCCTACGGCGACTTCCTGGCGCGGGCGCGCGGTCCCGCGCCCCGCGATCCGCTGGTCGGCCCGGAACTGCCGCTGCTCATCTGCTATACGTCCGGCTCCACCGGCAAGCCGAAGGGCGTGCTGCTGACCCAGGATGCCCTGGCCTGGAACGCCGCCAACAGCGCGGACATGCATGGCCTGACGCCCGAAGACCGCATCCTCACCACCCTGCCCCTGTTCCACGTCGGCGGGCTCAATATCCAGACCACCCCGGCGCTGCACGCGGGCGCCACCGTGGTGCTGCACCCGCGCTTCGAGGCGGAGGCGGCGCTCGATGCGATCGAAGGCGAGCGCATCACCCTCACCGTGGTGGTGCCCGCCATCGTCGACATGATGATGGCGCATCCCCGTTGGGCCGGCGCAGATCTTTCCAGCCTGCGCATGATGAGCATCGGCTCGACCATCGTGCCCCCGCGCATGATCGAAGCGGTGCATGCGCGCGGCGTGCCGATGACCCAGGTCTACGGGGCCACCGAGACCTGCCCCATCGCCACCTACCTCAAGGCCGAGGAGGCGGTGCGCAAGCCGGGCTCCGCCGGCCGCCCGGCGGCGCACTGCCGGGTGCGGATCGTCGATGACTTCGGCCGGGATGTCGCCCAGGGCAGGACCGGGGAGATCATCGTCAGCGGACCCAACGTGATGGCCGGCTATTGGCAGGCCCCGCAGGCAACGGACGCGGTGCTGATCGACGGCTGGTTCCATACGGGGGACATGGGCCACCGGGATGGGGACGGCTACCTCTACGTGGACGGGCGCAAGAAGGACATGATCATCTCGGGCGGCGAAAACATCTATCCGGCCGAGATCGAGCACGTGCTCGTGGAGTGCCAGGACATCGCCGAAGCCTCCGTAGTCGGGCGGCCGGACACGCGCTGGGGCGAGATCGTCGTCGCCGTGGTGGTGCCGAAGCCCGGCCGCGAACTCACCGCCGAGCAGGTGCTGAGACTCTTCGATGGCCGCATCGCCCGCTACAAGCACCCGAAGGAAGTGAAGTTCGTCGGTCGGTTGCCCAAGACCGCCCTCGGCAAGGTCCGCAAGGAAGATCTGCGCGCCTTGGTCCAGGGCGGAGCAACGAACTATTGAGGATTCGCAAAATGATTGACGCTGCTTTGTCATCCCCGCGAACGCGGGGACCCAGCGACTCGGAATCACGACGCTGGATTCCCGCGTTCGCGGGAATGACATGTCACGCCCCGGCTCCGTCAATCACTTTCCGAAACCCATTAAGGAAGCTCAACCCATGACACTGGAGCACGCCTCATGGCGCTAAAGATCGGAATCGACGTCGGCGGCACTTTCACGGACTTCGTCGTAACCCGCGACGGCGCCGAGCCGGCGATCTTCAAGACGCTGTCGACGCCCGCCGATCCCTCGATCGCCGTGGTGAACGGCCTCGCCGACATCGCCGCAAGCATGGGCCCGGCGCTGTCGCTGGAAGCCTTCGCGCCCAGCATCGACACCATCGTCCATGGCACCACGGTGACGACCAATGCCACGCTGACCAGCACCGGCGCCAAGTGCGGCCTCATCACTACCCAGGGGGTGCGCGATGCGCTGGAGATGCGCCGCGGCATCCGCGAGGAGCAGTACAACAACCGCTACACCAACGTGAAGCCGCTGGTGCCCCGCTACCTGCGTGCCGGCGTCGCCGGACGGCTCGACCGCAACGGCAGGCAGATCGCGCCCCTCGATCTCGACGCGGTGCGGCAGGCCATCGAGCTCTTCAAGCGGGAAGGCGTGCAGGCGGTGTCCATCTGCTTCATGAACTCCTTCGCCAATCCGCTGCATGAGCAGGCGGCGGCGGAGCTGGTGCGCGGCGAGATGCCCGGCGCCTACCTCTCGGTATCCACCGATCTGCTGCCCTCCATCCGCTTCTACGAGCGGGTGAGCACCACGGCCCTCAACTCCTACGTCGGCCCCAAGCTCAACCACTACCTGGACCAGCTCGTCGGCCGGCTCAAGGGCATCGGCTTCAAGGGCCTGCTGCTCATCATGCAGTCCAACGGTGGCGTCATCTCGCCGCAACTGGCCCGCGAAAAGGCCGCCCTCACCCTGCTTTCCGGCCCGGCCGGCGGGCCCGGCGCCGGGCTGTTCTACGTCCGCGCCCACGGCCAGAACAAGTGCATCACCACCGACATGGGCGGCACCAGCTTCGAAGCCTCCGTGGCGGTGGACAGCCCCATGATCAAGAACGACGGCGAGATCGCCCGCCACAAGATCGCCCTGCCCATGCTCGACATCCACACCATCGGCGCGGGCGGCGGCTCCATCGGCTGGCTGGACGAAGGCGGCCTGCTGCGCATGGGCCCGCAGAGCGCCGGCGCCGATCCCGGCCCGGCCTGCTACGGCAAGGGCGGCAAGCTGCCCGCCACCACTGACGCCAACGTGGTGCTGGGCTACCTCGATCCCGACTTCTTCGCCGGCGGGAAAATGAAGCTCGACGTGGCCGCCGCGCGCCAGGCCATCGAGGAGCACATCGCCCGGCCCATGGGCCTGTCCATCGAGGAAGCCGCCGCCGGCATGTACCGCGTGGCCTGCAACAACATGGCGCAGGGCGTGCGCGAAGTGACCATCAAGCGCGGCTTCGACCCGCGCGAGTTCCCCTTCATCCCGGCCGGCGGGGCCGGACCGATCCATTCCTGCCTCATCTGCCAGGAGCTGGAGATCCCCCTGCAGATCGTGCCGCGCGAGTCCTCCGTGCTGTGCGCCTTCGGCATGCTGATGAGCGAGCTCAAGCACGACTTCGTGCGCACCTTCGTCGCGCGCCTGGCGACCCTCGACTGGGCGCGGCTCACCACCATGATCGACGAGATGGCGCGCGAAGGCGCCCGCCAGCTCGCCGAGGAGCGCATCCCCGAGGCGCGGCGCCGCTACGACATCAAGCTCGACTGCCGCTACATCAAGCAGTACCACGAGGTGTCCTTCGTGGTGCCCCGCGGGTCGATCGACGGCCGCGATTCGGCAGCCATCGCCCGCGCCTTCCACGCCGAGCACAATCGGCTCTACGGCTATTCCCTGGAGCAGGAGGCCACGCCGGTCGAGATCATCAACGTGCGGGTGCAGGCCATCGGCCTCACCGACAAGCCGGTCTATCGGGAGGAGGCCTGGGCGGGAACCGACGCCGGGCACGCCCTCAAGGGCCGGCGCAGCATGTACATCCCGGAGACGAAGCTGTTCGCGGAGGTCCCGGTCTATGACGGCCACCGCATGCGTTACGGCAACCGCATCGCCGGCCCGGCCATGATCGAGCAGGAGACCACCGCCATCTTCGTCAGCGCGTCCTACGACTGCGTGGTGGACGCCCTGGGCTCCTTCTCCCTCTTCCAGAAGGGCCGCACGGACCTGGTGAAATCCTGCATCAAGGAGGAGGCCCTGGTATGAG
>CAYZLI010000195.1:1693-6461 GCA_964479195.1 uncultured Rhodocyclaceae bacterium | reverse complement strand
CGGTCGCGCCCTGCACGTTGTCGTGGCCGCGGTAGATGTTGGTGCCGCCGCCCGAGACGCCCACGTTGCCCAGGGCCAGTTGCAGGATGCAGGAGGCCCGCACCACGGCGTTGCCGTGGTGGTGCTGGGTCTGGCCCATGGCCCAGACGATGGTGCTGGGCCGGTTCTTCGCCATGATCTCGGCGACGGTGCGCACATCCTGCTCGGAAACGCCCGTGACTTCCTGCACCTTGTCGGGGGTCCATTTGGCGACCTCGTCGCGCACCTTGTCCATGCCGTAGACCCGGGCGCGGATGTACTCCTTGTCCTCCCAGCCGTTCTTGAAGATGTGGTAGAGCATGCCGTAGATGAAGGGGATGTCCGTGCCGGAGCGGATGCGGAAGAACAGGTCGGCCTTCGCTGCGGTGCGCGTGAAGCGCGGATCGACGACCACCACCTTGGCGCCGTGCTCGCGGGCATGCAGGGTGTGCAGCATGGACACCGGGTGGGCCTCGGCGGCGTTGGAGCCGAGGAACAGGATGGCCTTGGAGTTCCACTCGTCGTTGTACGAGTTGGTCATGGCCCCGTAGCCCCAGGTGTTGGCGACGCCCGCCACGGTGGTGGAGTGGCAGATGCGCGCCTGGTGGTCGCAGTTGTTGCTGCCCCAGAAGGAGACGAACTTGCGCAGCAGGAAGGACTGCTCGTTGCTGTGCTTGCTGGAGCCGATGATATAGACGGCATCCGGGCCATGGGCCTTGCGCAGCTCCAGCATCTTCGCGCTGATCTCGTTCAGGGCCTGGTCCCAGGAGATGCGCTGATACTTGCCGTTCGCCAGCTTCATCGGGTACTTCAGGCGCATGTCGCCGTGCCCGTGCTCGCGCACCGAGGCGCCCTTGGCGCAATGGGCGCCCAGGTTGAGCGGCGAGTCGAACACCGGCTCCTGGCCGATCCACACGCCGTTCTGCACCTCGGCGTCGATGGCGCAGCCCACGGAGCAGTGGGTGCAGACGGTGCGCCGGACCTCGATCTTGCCCTCGGGCTTCGCTTCCGCCGCCTCGGCCCGACCCACCAGGGCGAAGGGCAACGAGGAAAAAGCGGCGCCCACGCCCAAGGTGATGCCGGAGCGGGCGAGGAAGGCGCGGCGGTCCAGGGTGTCCGGCTGCATGCCGGCCACGCTGCGGCTGAGGCGCCCGCCGCGCGCCGCCGTCGCCGCCGATTTCCTGATCAACATGGCTGCCCTCCTATACCTTGGTGGTCCGGTAGTAGCTCTTGACGTGCTCGGTCACCCGGTAGCCGGCGTTCTTTTCCCGCTTCTCGCCGTCGCTTGGCTGCTGTTCGACCAGCTTCCCGCCGCCCAGGACGGCCGCCGCCGCGGCCCCGCCCAGCCCCACCGAAATCAGGAAGCCCCTGCGCTTCAGGTTCGTTGTCTTGTCCATGACCGCTCCTCCGCGACTACGTGACTACGTTATTCGAAACGCCTCTTTTTCCACATCCAGGAACGCCCGAGCGAAACGCGCCGCGTTCCGGTAGAAATCCGTGCCGGGTGCCGCTTCGACGGCAGCGCAGAACGCCCCGTACCAGGGCTCGATGTAGCGGGTGAAGAACTCCCGCTGTGCCGCATCCCGCTCGGCAGGCGCACAAGCCTCGTCCACGATGAGCTGGCGCATGACGTCGGCCAGACCCGCGATATGGTCTTCCGGCTCGTCGGCCCCCGCGCGCCGCGCAAACCTGTGCGCGGCCAGGTGGCTGCGGAGGTGGGCCAGGGGCTTCTCGTGAAGAAACCCCGCCATGTAGTACGAGCCGTAGAGCATCACCTCCGGCTTGCCGACGCCGATGAACGTGTCGTCGTATTCGCCGCGCAGGGTCTCGGGCACCGCCCGCGCCGCCGCGCGCCGCAGGCAGCTCCAGGCTTCGGGCACCCCGCCCGGCTCGCCGGCCAGCTCGCCGCCCCCCGCCAGGGCTTCGAGCAGTGCCGCATCGGGCGGCCCGTAAAAGAGCCGCGCCACCAGGGCATAGAAATCGGCGCGAGCCCGATCCTGGGGATCGACGGCATGGATGGCAACGGCTTGCCCGGACGCGCCCATATTCAACTTATAGGTCAAAAATCGTCAATTCGTCGGATTTGTCCTGCATCATGTCGATGACCCTACAGTCGGCGCACATCTGCAGCCGCTTCAGGGCCGCGGCATTACCGGAAAACATGGAGTGCCCGGCCAGCCGCGCCAGCATCGCGTCGATGGTCTGCTTCGTGCCGAAGGGCTTGCCGCAGCGCACGCAGCGGAAGGGCTCCGACTCGTTCAGCACCCGGGGCTGGCGCACCCCGGCCGCCAGCCACAGGCGCGGCTCCAGGGCCAGGGCGTCCTCCGGACAGGTCTTCACGCACAACCCGCACTGCACGCAGTTGCGCTCGACGAAGCGCAGTTGCGGCAGCTCGGGGTTGTCCATCAGGGCGCTGGCCGGGCAGGCGCCGACGCAGGCCATGCACAGGGTGCACTTGCCCTTGTCCAAGAGCACCGAGCCGTAGGGAGCGCCCGCGGGCAAAGGGATCTGCTCCCGGGCCTGGGGCGCCTGGGCGGCCAGATGCTCCAGGCAGAACTCCAGGGCGCGGCGCTTTTCCGCCGGCAGCGCGAACACAGCCGCCTCGCCCGGCCCCTGGGCGGGCGGAAGATTCCAGAGGAGGGCTTCCAGCGCCGGATACTCGTCCGCCTCGGCCAGGCGGAAATGTTCGCCGGCGTAGCCCAGGGCGGCGAGGATCGCCTGGCCGTAGTCCATCTGCCGGCGCAGGGCTTCCAGGTAAGCCGCCGGCTCCTCCGACTGGTGCAGGATCACGCACTGGCAGGCCCCGAAGGCGAGCGCGCCCAGGAGCACGTCCAGCCCGATCGAGGCGACGTCATAGACCTCCACCGGGATCACCCGCGCCGGCAGGCCCCTGCCCCGGCGGCCCAGTTGCATCAGCAGCTCGGTCCCGGCGCGGCCGTCGTGGAACAGCAGGCAGGCCTCGCGGCCGCCCGCCTCCTCATAGGCGCCCAGCATCGCCTTCAGCCGCGCCGCCAAGTCGGCCGGGCGCGGGTAGGCGTACTGCACCGCCCCGGTCGGACAAACGGCTGCGCAGCCGCCGCAGCCCAGGCACAGGTGGGGATCGATCTCCGCGTGGTCCCCCGCCGGGCGGATGGCGTTGCTCGAACACACATCCAGGCAGCGGGTGCAGCCGACGATCCGGTTGCGGCTGTGGGCGCAAAGCTTGGGCTCGATCTCCGCATAGCGGGGCTGTTCGAATTCGCCCACGAAGCCGGCAAGCTCCTGCACCGCCTTGAACTGCTCCATGGGGTCGCGCCCCGGCGCCCGATAGCCCCGGGGCGGATGGGGCAGCCGTATGACGGGCGGCTCCGAGAGATCGAGCACCAGGTCGAAACGCTCCTGCCGCCCCCGGTCCGCCCGCTGGAAGTCGATGGCGCCGATCGCCCCGCAGGCGGCGACGCAGGCGCGGTGGTCGCGGCATTTGTCCAGGTCGATCTGGTAGGTGTAGCCGATGGCGCTCTCGGGGCAGGCGCGAACGCAGGCATTGCAGCGGGTGCAGACCTGCAGGTCGATGGGGTTGTCCTGCTCCCAGGCCACCTCGAACGCGCCCAGGTAGCCGCTCACGCGCGCCTTCCCGCCCGAGAAGATGGGGTAGGCCGTTTGCACCGGCAGCTCCCCGTGGCGGCTGGCGGTGAGCAGCACGGCCACATCGAACTGCTCCTGCAACTGTTCCGCCCAGGAAATCGCCGCCTCCGCCGGGCCGATGACCAGCAGCGCCCCCGCCGACTTGAACGAGACCGCCGGCACGGGTTGCGGCCGAGGAACCCCGGCCTGGGCCAGCAGGGCCGCGATCTTGGGCTGCGCCCCGGCGGCCTCCGCCGACCACCCGGCCTGCTCGCGGATATTGACGAAGTCGAGCCGCCCGGCATGGCCCGCCTCGCCCGCCACCTCGCGGAACAGGGGCGCTTCCTGGGTGCAGGCCACGACCACGTCCCCGCTGCCCCTGAGGACCGGATCGAGCTGATGCCGATCCTTGCGGCACAGAGCGTTCGCGACTGAGACAGGTGTCCCGGTCTTGAGCACTTGCGACAGCGCCGCCGCGTCGATGGCGACGGTGCCGTTGCAGGTGCACAGCTTGAGGGTCTTTTCCTGGATGGGCATGGGCCAAAACTCAACTGGCGGGGGGATCGGTCGGGGCCGTGCCCGCTGCGGGTGGCTGGTTTTCGTCCACCCTAGCGGCCTCCTGGGGCTCCGGGGATGGGGTGTTCCCCTCCCCAGGGGATGGGGTATTCCCCTCCATTTGCCGGGGGGAAAACAGTAGGTCTCGGGCGTGCTCCAACTGCGCCAGCATCTCCTCGGGGATGGGCTCGAACCGGCTGTAATCGTCGATATAGACGTCCAGCCCGTCCATGCGGTTGAAGTGCTCCGAGTGGAAGAGCTTCTTCAGGGCGGCACGCTTCACGGACTCCTCGACCTCGGGCTGCAGGAAGGCGGAGAAGTCGGACCCGAAATCGAGGCCCTCCACGGGGGGCAGCTCCGCCGGCACCGCCGAGGTCGTGGCGGCCGCCGGGGCGGCGGGGGTCGGGGCGGTCGCCGAGGTGGCCGCGGGCGCTTCAACCGCCGCGGCCCGCTTCAGCCGCGACCAGCGCGCCAGGAAGCTTTCCTTGCCCATATCAGCCCTCGCGCTTCCGGCTGTCCGCATGCCGGCCCTTATGTTTCGGTTCCGGCCGGTAATGCCGGGCGGCGAATCCGGCCACCCACTCCCGGATGT
>CAYZLI010000195.1:0-1593 GCA_964479195.1 uncultured Rhodocyclaceae bacterium | reverse complement strand
TTCGGTTCCGGCCGGTAATGCCGGGCGGCGAATCCGGCCACCCACTCCCGGATGTCCGCGGGCAGGGGCACCCCGTCCACCTGCTCGCTGGCATCCATCATGCGGGCGGCCTCGGCGTAGCTCACGGTGATCAGCACCGGCCGGGCCAGCCCCTCCTCCAGCCGCCACATGACGAACAGGCGCGGCTCGGGCGATGTGACATTGCCGATATATCCCTCCGCCTCGTCCGTGTAGAGTTGCAGGCTGAAGCCGGGAAACAGCCACTGGGCGCGGTGCTCGTCCTGGTAGATCAGGCGCGGCACGGCCTCCCGGCCGCCGTCCGGCACGACCCCCACCGCCTCCCACTGGCAGTCCGCCCACTTGTTGGCGAGCCGCCGGCGCTCCATAATTACCGCGAGACAAAGACCTGTTTCGGTCATGGGTTTTCCTGACGCAAGACAAGGGGGGCCGGAACGTTCCTTGCTAGATTTCGGTCTATATTGATCGTAGTCAATCGCATTTACAAAGGCAAAAGACAATGCGCAACGAGTCGCTGACGCCTGAAGTCGTGCCGCAGCACCTGCAGGGCTTCACGCCGCCGACCACGGCCGCCACCTCCATCCACGCGCCGGGCACGCTGGTGGACAAGTACGGCCGGCACATTACCTACATCCGGCTGTCCATCACCGACCGCTGCGACTTCCGCTGCCACTACTGCATGGCGGAAGAGATGGAGTTCCTGCCCCGCGACCAGGTGCTCAGCCTGGAGGAATGCCTGCGCATCGTCCGCACCTTCGTCGGCATGGGCGTGACCAAGGTGCGCATCACCGGCGGCGAGCCCCTGGTGCGCCGCAACGCCATGTGGCTGCTGCGCGAGATCGGCAAGCTGGATGGCCTGAAAGAGCTGGTCATGACCACCAACGGCTCGCAACTGGAGCGCTATGCGGTTGAGATGCGCGAGGCGGGCGTGAAGCGGGTGAACATCAGCCTGGATACCCTCAGCCCCGAGCGCTTCAAGGCCATCACCCGGGTCGGCGACATCCACAAGGTCCTGCGCGGCATCGAGGCGGCGCGGCAGGCGGGCTTTCCCGGCATCAAGCTGAACACGGTGATGATGCGCGGCGTGAACGACGATGAGTTCGGCGACCTGGTGCAGTTCGCAGTGAACCACGGCATCGACCTTTCCTTCATCGAGGAGATGCCCCTGGGCAGCGTGGACCACGCCCGCGCCGACACCTGGTACAGCGCCGACGAGGCGCTGGATCACCTGCGGCGCCGCTTCGAGCTGGTCGGCTCGGCCGAGACCACGGGCGGGCCGGCCCGTTACTGGCGCATTCCCGGCACGCACACCAAGGTCGGCTTCATTTCGCCGGAGTCCCACAACTTCTGCGAGAGCTGCAACCGGGTGCGCATCACCTGCAAGGGCGAGCTCTACCCCTGCCTCGGCCAGAACGACGCCCTGAACCTCATGCCGGCGTTGCGGGAGCATCCCGACGAGGACGCCCCCCTGCGCCAGGCCATCGTGGACTCCATGGGCATCAAGCCCAAGGGGCATGAGTTCAACGAGCAGATGCTGCAGCCCCGGGTCGTGCGCTTCATGTCCATGACCGGCGG
>CAYZLI010000194.1:0-6512 GCA_964479195.1 uncultured Rhodocyclaceae bacterium | reverse complement strand
GTTAATTCGCCGGCGGGCAAGTGAGCGCCCGGTTCCCGGGCGCTCACGCAGAGCCCGCCTTCCACTTGATGGAGCAGCCCATGCTGGGGATCTGCTCGCGCGGCCCCTGGCCCGTGCGGGCCACCTGCACCATGGCCTCGAACAGGTCGCGCCGGGCGTCCGGCACCGTCTCTTTGCGCGAGGCGTCGAGCCGGCCGCGGTACTGCAGTCCGAGCCCGGCGTTGAAGCCGAAGAAATCCGGGGTGCACACGGCCCCGTAGGCCCGGGCCACTTCCTGGGTCTCGTCCAGCAGGTAGGGGAAGGGGAAGGCAAGCTCCCGGGCCACGCGCACCATGTGGTCGAAGGAGTCCTCGGGGTAGTCGGACGGGTCGTTCGACATGATGGCCACCGAGCCGATGCCGTGGCCCGCGAGCTCCTTGCAGTCGCGCACGATGCGATGGATCACCGCCTTGACGTAGGGGCAGTGGTTGCAGATGAACATGAGCAGCAGGCCGTTCGGGCCGCGCACGGATTCGAGGCTGTAGCCCTTGCCGTCGGTGGCCGGAAGATCGAAGTCGCGCGCCTTCCAGCCGAAATCGCAGATGGGGGTGGTGAGACTGACCATGGCGGAGTTCCCAAGACGAAGTTTCAGTGCCGGCCAACCTCCAGGATACGCCGGAACGAAAACGCGGATGCATATAATAGCAAAATGAGTCCACGTTTTTATTGCGCCCAGGTCCTGGCACCGCGCAATATCGTCGAGTTGCCGGCGCCGGCCGCCCATCATGTGCGGCGGGTGCTGCGGCTCAAGGCGGGCGACGCGGTGGTGCTGTTCAACGGCGAGGGGGGAGAATACCCGGGACGCATCGTCGAGGACGCGCGGGCGGTGCGCGTCGTGCTGGAGGCTCGGCGCGACGTGGACCGGGAGTCGCCCCTGGCGGTCACCCTGGCGCAGGCGCTGCCTTCGGGCGACAAGATGGACTGGATCGTGCAGAAGGCGGTGGAGCTGGGAGTGGCGCGCATCGTCCCGCTGGCGGCGGCGCGCTGCGTGGTGAGGCTCTCCGGCGAGCGGGCGGCACGGCGCGTGGAGCACTGGCGCCAAGTGGCCGTGTCGGCCTGCGAGCAGAGCGGGCGCAACCGCCTGCCCGGGATTGCGCCGCTCACCGACCTGCGGGCGTGGCTGTCGGCGGCGGCGCCGCAGCGGGAGGAGACGCGGCTGCTGCTCTCCCCGGGGGCGCGCCTGCGGCTGCGCGGCGCGACGCCGCAGGGCAGTGTGGTGCTGCTGATCGGCCCGGAGGGGGGGCTGACCAGCGAGGAGGAAGCGGCGGCGCAAGCCTGCGGCTTCCAGGGCGTGGCCCTGGGCCCGCGCATCCTGCGCACGGAGACGGCGGGGCCGGCGGCGCTCGCCGCCCTGGGGGCGCTGCACGGGGACTTCTAGCCATCCGGCGCAATGCGCTGCGCCCTTCGCCAGGCTCAGGACAGGCTTATTGCGCCCTACGCGCGACGCGCTAGACTTCCAAAAAAACCAATGAGGGGGGCGCGATGTTCGAATCGGCGGAGTTGGGGCACCAGATCGACAAGGCGGCCTACGACAAGGAGGTGCCCAAGCTGCGCGCCGACCTGCTCGACGCCCAGTTCGACGTGGGCGAGCTGAAGAAGTTTCCCATCATCATCCTGGTAAACGGGGTCAATGGCGCCGGCAAGGGCGAGACGGTGAATCTGCTCAACGCCTGGATGGACCCGCGCCACATCCACACCCACGCTTTTCCGCCGCCCTCCGATGAGGAGCGGGAGCGGCCCTTCATGTGGCGCTTCTGGCGCGCGCTGCCGCCCAAGGGCAAGATCGGCATCCTCTTCGGCAACTGGTACACCGAGCCCATCGTCGACCGGGCGCTGAAGCGCACGAAGAGCGCCGACCTCGACCAGGCGGTGGAGGAGATCAACCGCTTCGAGAAGATGCTGGCCGACGAGGGCGCGCTGATCCTCAAGTTCTGGTTCCATCTGTCGAAGGACGCGCAGCGCCAGCGGCTCGAGGCCTTGGCGGCGAACAAGGCCACGCGCTGGCGGGTGACCAAGACCGACTGGGAGCACTTCGAGCTGTACGACAAGTTCCTCACGGTTTCCGAGCGGGCGCTGCGCCACACCAGCACCGGGCATGCGCCCTGGATCGTCGTGGAGGGAGCGGACGAGCGCTACCGCTCCCTCACCGTGGGCAAGATCCTGCTGGAGGCGATGCGCAAGCGGCTCGCCATCGAGAAGGACCGCGGCTGGCGTGCCCGCAGTCTCGCCGCGCCCCTGCCGCCGGCCACCGACCGGCGCGACCTGGTGAACACCCTGGACATGGGCCTGGCCCTGCCGAAAAAGCGCTTCGAGAAGGAGCTGGAAAAATACCAGGGGCGGCTCAACCTGCTCATCCGGGAGCCGGGCTTCCGGCAGCGCTCGGCAATCCTCGTGTTCGAGGGCTCGGATGCCGCCGGCAAGGGCGGGGCGATCCGCCGCGTCACCGGCGCCCTGGACGCGCGCCAGTACCAGGTGGTGCCCATCGCCGCGCCGACCGAGGAGGAGCGCGCCCAGCCCTACCTGTGGCGCTTCTGGCGCCACGTGCCGCGCGTCGGGCGCGTGGCCGTCTTCGACCGCTCCTGGTATGGGCGCGTGTTGGTGGAGCGGGTCGAGGGCTTCGCCCCGGAGGCCGACTGGATGCGGGCCTACGCGGAGATCAATGATTTCGAGGAACAACTGGTGCGCAGCGGCGCGGTCGTGGTGAAGTTCTGGCTCGCCATCACGCCCGAGGAGCAGTTGCGCCGCTTCAAGGAGCGGGAGAAGACCCGCTTCAAGCGCTTCAAGATCACGGAGGAGGACTGGCGCAACCGCAAGAAATGGGCCGACTACGAGCATGCCGTGTGCGACATGATCGATCGCGCCAGCACCGAGATCGCGCCCTGGACGCTGGTCGAGGCCAACGACAAGTATTACGCCCGCATCAAGGTGCTGAAGACCCTGTGCGAGCGCCTGGAAGCGGCTTTAGGCTAGAATCCAAGACAATATGCTTCAGCTTATTGCGGCGGAGGCTAACTTGCCGGAGGCAAGTTAAGGCCGCAGCCGCGGCCGGCCGAAGCCAAAAACATACATTTGCCCAAATTCAACCATGGCCTCGCCCGACCTCATGCGCCAGTTCGTCGCCTGGTTCCGCCAGGCGGCGCCCTACATCCACGCCTTTCGCGGGCGCACCTTCGTCATCGCCTTCGGCGGCGAGTTGGCCGGCGGCGAAGGGGCGCAGGCCCTGGCCCACGACTGCAATCTCCTCGCGGCCCTGGGCATCCGCCTGGTGCTGGTGCATGGCATGCGCCCGCAGATCGAGGCCGAGCTTGCCCGCCGCGGCCTGAAGGCCCGGTATCACCGCGGCCTGCGCGTCACCGACGCGGCAGCCCTCGAGTGCGTCAAGAGCGCCGCCGGGGCGCTGCGCCTGGAGATCGAGGCCCTGCTCTCCCAGGGCCTGCCCAACACGCCCATGGCCGGCGCCCACATGCGGGTGACGGGCGGCAACTTCATCACGGCGAAGCCGGTGGGCGTGGTCGAGGGGGTGGACTATCAATACACGGGGGCCGTGCGCAAGATCATTGCCGAGGAGATCCAGGCCGACCTGGACCAGCAGAACGTGGTGCTGATCTCCTCCGTCGGGGTCTCGCCCACGGGCGAGATCTTCAATCTGGCCATGGAGGAGGTGGCGGCGGCGGTGGCGGTGGCGCTGCGGGCCGACAAGCTGATCTTCCTCGTCTCGGCGCCCGGCGTGCCGGACAAGCGCGGCGGGCTGATCGAGGCCCTCACCGCCGAGGAGGCGGAAAAGCTCGCCGCCAAGCGCGCCCTGCCGGAGGACCTGGCGCGCAGCCTGCCCTGCGCCGTGCGGGCCACGCGCGCCGGGGTGGGTCGCGCCCATTTCGTCGGCCAGGGCGCCGACGGGGCCATGCTGCTGGAGTTGTTCACCCACGGGGGAGTGGGCACGGTGGTGACGCGCGACCCCCTCGCCTGCCTGCGCGAGGCGGCCATCGACGACGTGGGCTCCATCGTCGGCCTCATCGCCCCGCTGGAGGTGGACGGCACCCTGGTGCGTCGCGGCCGCGAGCTGCTGGAGATGGAGGTCGGCCGCTTCTCCGTGCTGGAGCACGACGGCGTGGTCCTTGGCTGCGCGGCGCTCTACCCCTTCAGCAAGGACAAGGCGGCGGAGCTTGCCTGCCTGGCGGTCAACCCCGAGTACCGCCGCGCCGGCTACGGCGAGCGGCTGCTGCACTACATGGAGGGGCGGGCGAAGAAGGCCGGGCTCAAGCGGCTCTTCGTGCTGACCACGCGCACGGCGCACTGGTTCATCGAACGCGGCTTCGTGGAGGCCGGCGTGGAGGCCCTGCCGCGCGAGAAGCGCGAGCTATACAACTGGCAGCGCCGCTCCAAGGTGCTGGTGAAGACGCTCTGAGGAGCCTTGCTCGGAGGACTGCGATGCGAAGCGGCAAGACGACGGGGACATGAGCCGTGCTTGAGCCCCTCAAAGGCATCGCCCGGTCGCTGCGCTTCCGCATGGTGGCGGTGGCCAGCGTCGTACTGGTCGTTGTGCTGACGGCGCTGGTGGCGAACGGCGTGCGCCTGATGGATCAGGCGCTCAAGGCGCGGGAGAACCAGCGCCTGGGCGAGTTGCAGGTGCTGCTCAATGCCGCGCTGGCGGTGCCCTTGGCGGAGCGCGACTACGTGACCCTGGCGCGCCTGGCGAAGCAGTTGCGCCAGAACCGGGGGATGGATTATCTCGTCCTGGCCGACCAGAACCAGCGCATCGTCGTTGCGGAAGGCTGGGAGCCGGACCGGCCGCTGCCGCCCCGTTCCAAGGACTTCGCCGAGCTGCCCGCGGGCGCCGAGCGCTTCGACGGCGTGGCGCCGCTCGCCCTCGGCCAGAAGGTGCTCGGCCACCTCTATTACGGCATCCGCACCGATTTCGTGCGGGAGGCGGCCGACGCGCTGCTGTGGCAGGGCGTGGCCATCGGCGCGGCGGCCGTCGCCGTCGCCGTCCTGCTGCTCTCCCTGGCCGGTTACTGGCTCACGCGCAACCTGCGCGCCCTGCAGCGGGCCGTGGCGGCCCTGGAAAGCGGCGAGGCCACGGTGCGCCTGCCCGAGGCGGGCCACGACGAGGTCGGGGCCCTGACCCGGGCCTTCAACCGCATGGCCCAGGCGCTCGACGAGCGGGTGGAGGCGCTGAAGAAGAGCGAGGCCCGCTTCCACGCCATCGCCGACTACACCTACGGCGTCGAGGCCTGGTTCAATCCCCAGGGGCGGCTGATCTGGATCAACCGCTCCGTCGAGCGCATCACCGGCTACTCGCCGCTGGAATGCCTGCTTTCGGCCAACCTGGTGGACATGCTGGTGTTCGAGAAGGACCGCAAGCACGCCCTGGAGATCGCCCTCGAGGCCCTGCGCGGCAGCACCGGCGACAACTTCGAGGTGCGGCTCAAGCGCAAGGACGGTTCCATCCTCTGGGTCGTCGCCAACTGGCAGCCCATCTACGGGACCGACGCCGAATACCTGGGCCTGCGCGTCTCGGTGGGCGAGATCCAGAGCCGCAAGGAGGCGGAGCTGAAGCTGCTCGACACGGTGGTCGAGCTGCGCCGCGCCCAGGCGCTCAAGGAGTACTACCTCACCTACAGCAACGAGGAGCGCGCCCGGCTGGAGGCCCTGCTCAACACGATGAAGATCGGCGTGCTGTTCGTGGACAGCGGCCATCGCGTCGTCTACATCAACAAGCCCTGCCGCAGCATCTGGGGCATTGCCGAGGCCGAGGCCCTGACCGGCGTGCGCGAGACGGTCCTCGTCGACCGCACGGCCGACCTGCGCGCCGACGATGCGGGCTACCGCCGGCACCTGGAGGAGGTGCTGGCCGGCGGCGAGGTGAGCGAGCCGTTCGAGATCCCCCTGCGCGACGGGCGCACGGTGACCGACATGTCTTCCCTGGTCCCGGGCGCGACACCCGGGCAGCATATCGGCCGGGTGTGGATCTACGAGGATGTCACGCGCCAGAAGCGGCTCGAGGCAGAGCTGATCCAGCTCGCCGAACGGGACCCGCTCACCAACCTGTACAACCGCCGGCGCTTCCACGAGGAGCTGGAGCGCATGATCGCCGACGCCTCCCGCCGCAAGGCGCAGGCGGGCCTGCTGGCCATCGACTTGGACAACTTCAAGCCGATCAACGACGAATTCGGCCATCAGGCCGGCGACCTGGCGCTGACGCGCCTGGCCGAAGAGGTCGGTTCCATCGTCCGCCGCAACGAGATTCTCTTCCGCATCGGCGGCGACGAGTTCGCCGTCCTCGCCCCCGATACCGGCGAGGAGGAGATGATCGGCCTGGCGCGGCGCGTCGGCGCCAAGATCGCCGACCTGCACTTCGTGTTCGACGGGCGCGAAACCCGGCTCACCGCCAGCTTAGGGATAGCGGTCTATCCCAAGCATGCCGCCACCAGCGAGGAGATCGTCGCCCGGGCCGACAACGCCATGTACCAGGC
>CAYZLI010000193.1:0-6520 GCA_964479195.1 uncultured Rhodocyclaceae bacterium | reverse complement strand
CCGGCCCTCGGGGACGGAAGCCCTTCCTGGCAGCGGCATGGTGGGATTCTAGGCAGCCGGCCGGCGACAGTCTGTTATCTTTTGTTACAGGACGTAACGCTCAGTCGGATACACCTCCAGAACTGAAAAGAACCCTCCTCGATTCAGATGCGAGCTCGTTTGGGTGGGTTGAGCTTGCTGGCGACGGGAGTTACCCGTTCGCTAGGCAGCCTTGCCGCAACGCTGCGGCCGAAGGCACTAAGGGAATTTGTGAGACCGGATCAATGCCATAATCCGCCTTCGGGTGCTCACCCCATTCCAGCGGCTTTTGTCTCCAAGGTCGAGCTCGCCCACAGCGGCTTATTGGATAGATGAGGTGGCTGAGGCGATTGTCGGCACGCTGAACGCGCCCACACTTCAACAAGTACTGAACGATATTGCTGATCCGGCGCAACCCGGGCGTGTAGAACTGGATGCCTTCTGACATGACGTCGCCGGACAACACAGGACTCCTCGCCCTGCTCGACCACCTCGAAAACGAACCGGCCGACGCGCTCGAATCGGACTATCTCGACTTCAAACCCTGGACCGGACCGAAAGACGATCTGAAGGTGGCGGTGGAATACGCCGTCTGCTTCGCCAACGCCAGGGGCGGCGTAGTGGTCTTTGGCGTCGACGACAAGAAGGTCGGGCGGGCTAACGCCATTCATGGCGCGAGAGGCTATGACCTGGATGTGTGGCGCCGGGGAATCTTCGATGCCACCCGGCCCAATCTGGTGGTGGAGGTGTCGGAACTGGCCGTACCCGAGGGAACGGGCAAGCTGGTGGTGGTGAGAGTGCCGGCAGGCGGTGGCGCGCTCTACGGCACGGCCAGCGGCGTGTTCAAGCGCCGCGTTGGCAAGAACTGCATGCCGGTGGATCCAGCGGTGTTTGCCCGGCAATCCATCCAGACTGCGGCGGTGGATTGGAGCGGGGCCATTGCCGAGGGTGTCCAACCGGCTGATCTGGACCCCATCGAGATTGCGCGAGGCAGGCAGATCGCGGAAAGGCTGCGTCCGCAATCCGAGATATCGCGCCTGCCGGATGCGGATTTCCTCGCCGCGCTGGGCGCGCTGCGCGACGGATGCGTGACGCACACGGGCCTGTTGCTGTTCGGCAAGGAGGCGGTGCTGGCCCGGCTGTGCCCGCAGCATCTGGTGCAGTACGTTTGGCAGCCGAGTGAGACCCAGATTGCCCGCAACGACCAGTTCCGCTTCGGGCTGCTGCATGTGCTGGAGCGGATCGAACAGGTTTTTCAGAGCCCCGCCAACCCGGAGCAGGAAGTCACGCTCGGCCTGCAGAAACTGCGCATCCCCGCCTATCACATCGACGTGGTGCGCGAGGCGGTGCTCAATGCCGTGACGCACCGTGACTACTCCGATCCGGGCAAGGTGCTGATCAGGCAATTGCGAGGTGAGCTTGCGATCACCAGCCCCGGTGGCTTCATGCCGGGCATCACGCCGCAGAACATCCTGCGCCACGAACCGAAAACGCGGAATAATGCGCTTGCGAATGCCTTCCTGAAGCTGGGGCTGGTGGAATCTTCGGGCATCGGACGGAAGCGGATATTCGTATTGTCGCTCTCGCTGGGCAAGAAGATCCCGGTATATGAGAGCGACGGGCACAGTGTCACGTTGCGGATTTACGACGGCTTTTTCGACGAGCGCATGGCGAAGCTCGCCGCCCGCTGGCGCGAGGAAGGGCGTGAAGTCGGATTGGACGGCCTTCTGGTTCTGGCCCATCTGCGTCAGAATGCTTACTTGGACAGTGGTTCGGCAAGCCGTCTGCTGCAGGTGAGCGTGGCGCAAGCGCGGGACATTCTTGACCAGATGGCCTTGCCCCGTGTCGGTTTTCTGGAGCGCCGTGGCGGCACCAAGGCGGCCACCTTCCATCTGGCGAAAGGTGTCGCAAAGGAACTGCTCGGCAAGGCGGCCTACACCAGGACGCGGGGCCTTAACCCGATCCGCTACGCCGAGATGGTCAAGGAGTTTTTGCGCGATCACAATTCCGTTTCGCCCCAGGAATGTCGCGAATTGCTAGGGCTGGGTGAGTCCCAATCCGCGAAGGTCGAGGTGTCGCGGTATCTCAGGGCGTGGTCAAACGGCCCGGAGGCGTTTCTTGTAGCGGAAGGACATGCGCAAAACCGGCGTTACTTCCCGAAGAACGGGTAGGTGTAACAGGCCTCTAACGGATTTCTAGGCTGGGGCGATTGCCATCTTTGCGGTTGTGTAACTGGTTGTCGTGTAAGCATTATTGACTCGTGTGGCAATTAGCATGGTATTAGCAATAGCGGTTTCATGGTCGTGTCCAGATAGGTACTGAACGGATAATCGAATGGTCCCCCATCTCACCACCGCCCTTACCGGCCCGCTGCTCGAGCTGGAGCGCAAGTTCCTCGATTCCCGCACGGCCATCGAGCAGTGGTTCCGCGCCCAGTGGCAGGAGCACACGCCCCCCTTCTACGCGTCCGTGGACCTGCGCAACGCCGGCTTCAAGCTGGCGCCCGTGGACACCAACCTCTTTCCCGGCGGCTTCAACAACCTCTCCCCGGTGCTCCTGCCCCTGTGCGTGCAGGCGGCCATGGCGGCCATCGAGAAGGTCTGCCCCGAGGCGAAGAACCTGCTGCTCATCCCGGAGAACCACACGCGCAATCTCTTCTACCTGCAGAACGTGGCGCAGTTGGCGGCCATCCTGCGCTATACGGGCCTGAACGTGCGCATCGGCAGCCTCATCCCCGAGGTGACGGCGCCCACCCCCCTCGACCTGCCCGACGGCCAGAAGCTGGTGCTGGAACCCCTGCAGCGCAGCGAGGGCCGGCTCGGCCTGGAGGGCTTCGATCCCTGCGCCATCCTGCTCAACAACGATCTTTCCGCCGGCGTGCCCGACATCCTGCGGGAGCTGCACGAGCAGGTGGTCATCCCGCCGCTCCACGCCGGCTGGGTAACGCGGCGCAAGTCGCGCCATTTCGCCGCCTACGACCGGGTGGCGGCCGACTTCGCCCGGGTGCTGGACGTCGATCCCTGGCTGCTCAATCCCGATTTCGCCGTCTGCGGCGAGATCAACTTCCAGGAGCGCCAGGGCGAGGAATGCCTGGCGGCGAACGTGGATGCGGTGCTGACCCGGGTGCGGGCCAAGTACGCCCAGTACGGCGTCACGGAGCGGCCCTTCGTCATCGTCAAGGCCGACGCCGGCACCTACGGCATGGGCATCATGACGGTGCATGACGCCTCGGAGGTGCGCGACCTCAACCGCAAGCAGCGCAAGAAGATGGCCGTGGTGAAGGAAGGCCTGCAGGTGACCGAGGTGATCATCCAGGAGGGCGTGCACACCCACGAGACCATCGACGGCAATGTGGCCGAGCCGGTGGTGTACATGATCGACCGCTACGTCGTGGGCGGCTTCTACCGGGTGAACACGGAGCGCGGCCGCGACGAGAACCTCAACGCCCCGGGCATGCGCTTCGAGCCGCTGGCCTTCGAGACCTGCTGCTCGCTGCCCGATCCCTGCTGCGCGCCGGACGCGCCGCCCAACCGCTTCTTCGCCTATGGCGTGGTGGGGCGGCTCGCCCTGCTGGCGGCCGCGGTCGAGCTGGAGCTCTCGGCGCCGGCGCCGGACGTGGCATGAAACTGGCGTTCATCCTCGATCCGCTGGAGCACCTCAAGGCCTACAAGGACTCCAGCGTGGCCATGATGCGCGAGGCGCAGCGGCGCGGCCACGCGCTGTTCGCCGTCCCGCGCCCGGCGCTCACCTGGCGGGACGGAGCGGTGCGGGCCGGGGCGGCGCCTCTCGCAGTGCGCGAGGACCACCACGACTGGTTCGAGGCCGGCGAGGGGCTCGAACAGCCGCTCACGGCCTTCGACGCGGTGCTCATGCGCCAGGACCCGCCCTTCGACATCGAGTATGTGGCCGCCACCTGGCTGCTGGAGCGGGCGCAGGCCGCCGGCGCCCGGGTGTTCAACGATCCGCGCGCCGTGCGCGACCACTCGGAGAAGCTGTCCATCCTGGAATTCCCCCAATTCGCCCCACCCACGCTGGTGGCGCGCGAACCGGAAGCCCTGCAAGCCTTCATCGACGAAATGGGCAAAGACGGCGGGGACACCGTCCTCAAGCCCATCGACGGCATGGGCGGCAGCCAAGTCTTCCGGGTGAGCCGCGCCGATCCCAACCGCAACGTCATCGTCGAGACGCTGACGAGCCACGGCACGCGCACCGTCATGGGCCAGCGCTACCTGCCGGAGATCGTCCGCGGCGACAAGCGCATCCTGCTCATCGGCGGGGCGGTCGTGCCCTATGCCCTGGCGCGCATCCCCAAGCCGGGGGACTCCCGCGGCAACCTGGCCGCCGGCGGCACGGGTGTGGCCCAGCCCGTGTCGGCGCGCGACCGGGAGATCGCCGAGGCGCTGGCCCCCGTCCTGCACGGGCGCGGCATCCTGCTCGCCGGCATCGACGTCATCGGCGAATGCCTCACCGAGATCAACGTCACCAGCCCCACCTGCTTCGTCGAGATCACGGCCCAGACGGGCTTCCACGTCGCGGGCATGTTCCTGGACGCGCTCGAAAGAGCGGTGAGCGGGGAGCGGTGAACGGTGAGCGGCGGGGCGTCCAGGCGAGGCCGGTTCCTGCTGCTCACCGCTTGCTGCTTCCTGCTCACCCTTTTTTCAGGCTGTGCCCCCGATCCGCTGCACCAGCAGGAGGCCTATGTCTTCGGCACCCGGGTCGAGGTGCTGGTCTGGGGCGAACCGCGGGCCCGGGCGCGGGAGGCCACCGCCGCGGTGCTGCGGGAGTTCGACCGCCTGCACCGCATGCTGCACGCCTGGCAGCCCTCGGAACTCACGGCCCTCAACGCGGCCATCGCCCGGGGCGAACGGGACATCCCCGTCTCGCCCGAACTGGCCGCGCTGCTCCAGGATGCGGCGGCCATCGCCGAGCGCTCCGACGGCCTGTTCGATCCGGCCATCGGCAAGCTGGTGGCCCTCTGGGGTTTCCACAGCGACGAGTTCAAGCCCATCCTGCCGGACCCGGCGGCGGTCGAAGCGGTGGTCAAGGCCAGACCGCGAATGAGCGATCTCACCATCGAGGCCAATCGGGTCACCAGTCGGAATAAGGCTGTCCAACTCGACCTGGGGGGGTACGCCAAGGGCTATGCCCTGGACCGGGCTGCGGCGATCCTGCGCGGCCAAGGCGTCCGCAACGCCCTGGTGAATATCGGCGGCAACGTCATGGCCCTGGGCGACAAGGGCGGCAAGCCCTGGCGCGTGGGCATCCAGCATCCGCGCGCCGCCGCACCCCTGGCCGCCCTGGACCTCAAGGACGGCGAAGCCGTGGGCACCTCGGGCGACTACCAGCGCTACTTCGAGCTGGACGGCAAGCGCTATTCCCATCTGCTCGACCCCCGCAGCGGCCGGCCGGCTGAAGGCACCCAGGCGGTCACGGTGCTGATTCAGCCGCGCGCAGGCCGGGCAAGCGCGGCGGGCACCCTGTCCGATGCCGCCAGCAAGCCGCTGTTCATTGCCGGGGGTGCGGGCTGGCGCGAGCGCGCCCGCCGGCTCGGCGTGGAGCAGGCCCTGCGCATCGACGGCGAGGGCACCGTCCAGGTGACGGCGGCGCTGCGGGAAAGGCTTGCCATCCAGGCCCCCGACACGAAGATCGTCACCGTGCCCACCATGCCTTGAGCGACGACGGGCAGCCGCGGCGGGCCGCGTGCCGCCACGCCGGGCGACCCGGCTGATACAATCAGGCGGAATGGAGCCGTCGCGACCATGATCGGCATTTTCCTCATCACCCACGGCAGCCTCGGCGAGTCGCTCATCCAATGCGCCTGCCATGTGCTCAACCAGCGGCCGCCGCAGGTGATCCAGCTCGGCGTCTCGGGCCAGGACGATCCGCTCGATCTGCTGCCCCTGGCCCGTGGCCTGGTGAAGCTGGTCGATTCAGGCGAGGGCGTGCTGGTGCTCACCGACGTCTTCGGGGCGACGCCGAGCAACATCGCCCTCAAGCTGTTGAAGCCGGGCCGGGTGGAGGGGGTGACCGGGGTCAGCCTGCCCATGCTGCTGCGGGCGCTCACCTATCGGGACAAGGACCTGGAGACCCTGGTGAGCAAGGCCGTCTCGGGCGGCCGCGACGGCGTGCTGACGATGAAGGGGTGAGTCCGAAGGGGCAGGGCGGGAAGGAACGATGCTGAGAGCCGAAGCCGAGATCACCAACAAGCTGGGCCTGCACGCGCGGGCCTCGGCCAAGCTGACTCAGATCGCGACCGCTTTCCCCTGCGAGGTCTGGCTGGAGCGCAACGGCCGCCGCGTCAACGCCAAGAGCATCATGGGCGTGATGATGCTGGCCGCGGGCCGGGGTTCCACGGTGGTCATCGAGGCGGAGGGGCAGGATGCGCAGGCCGCCCTGGAGGCCATCACGGCGCTGATCGCCGACCGTTTCGGCGAAGGCGAGTAAGTAACTAGAACAGGGCGCGGCAACGACCGCGCCGGAGGAGACTGGCGGGCTCGTCCCG
>CAYZLI010000192.1:0-6522 GCA_964479195.1 uncultured Rhodocyclaceae bacterium | reverse complement strand
GGCCACTGCGACAGTTTGTCGCAGCACTCTATCCCTTCCTGGCGGCATATCCTTGACGGATATCAAACTAGTGTGTGTATAGCGGAACTGAGAATGAGTATCGATGGAGTCGGCCGAGGAGGGTTTAGGCATAATCCCTCCCGTCTTCCCGGAGTCCCAATGACGTTTGCTTTTCCGCCTGCGCAGCTGCGTTCCCCGATGGCCGGCCGTCGTTTCGTCGTTGCCGCTGCCGTCTCCTTGGCGATGGTGCTGGTCGCCGTGGTCGGCTACCGGTTCGTGCCCAAAGCCGACGTGCGGCTTCCCCTCGTTGCGGACTGTGCCCTGGATCGTCAGCCGGCCTGCGTTGCCGAACTGCCCGGCGGCCGAATGGAAATGGCCATTTCGCCCCGTCCGATCCCCTCCAATCAACCCTTGAACGTCAGCGTCAGCCTTTCCGGCATCCGTGCGGACAGGGTGGAGATCGATTTCGCCGGCGTGGACATGAACATGGGCCATATCGGTGTGCGGCTGGCGGCGGCGGGCGCCGGGCGTTACACGGGCCAAGCCACGCTGCCGGTGTGCGTCACGGGCCGCATGGCCTGGTGGGTGACCGTGCTGCTGGACACCGGCCGCGAAGTCATCTCGGTGCCCTTTCGCTTCGATAGCGGGCAGGGTTGAAGGCGGCTTGACAGGAATCAAGCCCCGGGGCTCATCGTTCGCGCAAAATTCCGGCCGTGATCGTTCTTGGCAAGACTTCCCCACCCCGCTTCGCCCGTGCGCCGGCTTTCGCGCTGGCGGCTTGGCTGCTCGTCTCGTGCGCCTTCGCCGCCGACCCGGAAAAGGGCAGGGAGATCAACGGCGTCTGCGCCGCCTGCCACGGCGACTACGGCCAGGGCGGCAAGCGCGGCGAATACCCGCGCATCGCCGGCCAGCGGGCGGCGTACATCAAGGAACAGCTCAAGTCCTTTCGTGCGCGCCAGCGCATCAACCTGCCCATGTTTCCCTATACCCAGGAGCGGGAGCTGCCCGACGAGGACATCGAGGAGATCGCCGAGTACCTGGCGGCGATCCGGCTGCCCACGAAGCCGCCGGTGTTCAAGGACACGGACGATGCGCTGACCCGCCTGCTGGCCATGGAAAAGGTGATGATCATTTCCCGCGCCGAGGGCGACGTCGAGCCCGGCAAGGCGATCTACCAGAAGGAGTGCGCCTCCTGCCATGGCAAGAACGGCATGGGCCGGGGAAAATTCCCCATGCTGGTGGGGCAGTACACGAACTACCTGAAGAAGCAGGCCGACGCCTACGTGAAGGGCGAGCGGCCCCACGACGAGGAAGGCACGACCGGCATCCTCAACACCCTCAAGGACAAGGACATCCAGGACATCCTGGCTTATCTCACGAGCATCCAGGAGTAGGGCGGGTTAGGCGAAGCCATAACCCGCCGGACTTGTGCCTGTTCGGCGCAATGCGCTTCGCCCTTCGACAGGCTCAGGACAGGCTTATTGCGCCCTACGCGATGCGAATCGCCTGAACCGGACACGGCGCCACACAGGCGCCGCAGCCCGTGCACTTGTCCGGATCAACCTCCGGCTGCGCGGCGGCCATGACCACGGGCCGGAAGCGGATCGCCTGCTCTTCGCAGGCGTCGCCGCAGTTGCGGCAGCTCACGTTCCGGAAGGCGAGGCATTCGGGTCCGATGCGCGCCAGCTTCTTTCCGCCGGAGAAATCGCCGCGCAGGAAGCGGCGGCGGTTGAGATCGACCATGAACAGTTGCCAGTTGTCAGCTTGTAGCCCATCCGGCGCATTACGGCTTCGCCTGATGCGCCCTACGAGGTTCTACATTACAGCCGGCAACCGGTAACCGGCAACTGCCGCAGAACTATTCCTCGTCGTCTTCCTTCATGCCCTTGGGCTTCTGGTGGGCGATGCCCTTGTGGCAGTCGATGCAGGTCTGGTGGTCGCGCTGGGCGAGTTCATGCTGCTTCCGCGCCCGCTGCTTCTGCACCGCCGCGTTCATGCCCTCGAAGCTGTGGCAGTTGCGGCACTCGCGCGAGTCGGAACCCTTCATGCGGGCCCACTCGTGCTCGGCGAGCGTCAGGCGCTTGGCCTCGAACTTCTCCGGCGTGTCGATGGTGCCCATGATCTTGCCGTAGACCTCGCCCGAGGCCTGGACCTTGCGGGCCATCTTGTGCACCCAGTCCTTGGGCACGTGGCAGTCGGAGCACACGGCGCGCACGCCGGTGCGGTTCTGGTAGTGGATGGTCTTCTTGTACTCCTGGTAGACCGTGTCCTGCATCTCGTGGCAGGAGATGCAGAACTGCAGGCTGTTGGTCGCCTCCATGGCGGTGTTGAAGCCGCCCCAGAAGACGATGCCGGAGATGAAGCCCACCACCAGCAGGGTCAGCAGGGAATACCGGGCGCTGGGCCGGCGCAGCGCGTCCCAGAGGCGTCCGATCAAACCGCGTTCTTGGCTTGTGGCCATGATGAGTCTCCAAGACCTTATGTTTGGTAGGGCGAATCATCGGCGCGTCGGCCGGTCGGGACATTGACGCAAGACAAGCTTCCCGCCGCGGGCGGGAAGAGAGGGACGGGGCGGTTACTTGCCGGCCGCGGGCTTGCGGCTCTTCTGGTTGCGCTGCGAAGCCGCAGTGCGCGCCTGCTCGATCGCGCCGGCGAGGGCTTGGGCGTCCTCGGAATCCGCGGGCAATTGCTTCAGCGCCCGCTCCCAGTGACGGACCGCAAGGGTGAAATCCTCCTGCTCGAAGGCGGCGCTGCCCGCCAGCCACAGGGCCTGGAGATGGTCCGGGTCGAGTTTGAGCGCGCGCTCGACGAGCTCGCCCGGCTTGCCCCGGAGGGAACCGGCGGCGGCCATGGCGAGCGCATCGGCATAGTCGGACAGGAGCTGAGGGTCCTCATCCACCAACCCGCCCGCCTTCTCGAAGGCCTTGCCCGCCTCGTCGAAGCGGCCCAGGGCCTTGTAGGAGCGGGCCAGCATGAGCCAGCCCTTGGGATCGTCCGGATTCTGCTCCAGGCGGGCGGCGAGCTTGGCCACCATGTCGTTGATCTGCTGCGCGGTCACCTTCGGCGGCGCGACGGCTTCAGGGGAGAGCGCCGTCGGGTTGCCCAGGGTGAAGTAGGCCAGCGCCGCGGCGATGGGCAAGGCGACGCCGACCAGGAGGGCGCTGCGCTTGGCCGAGACCTTGGCCGCGGCGCCCTGTCCCTCGGCACCGGCATCCTCCAGCAGACGGCGCTGCAGCTCGCGCCGGCCCTGGTCGAAATCGGCCTGGCTCAGGCTGCCCTCGGCCAGATCGTGCTCCAGTTCCGCCAACTGGTCGCGGTAGATGGCGGCGTTGGCCGCCGCACGTGAGGCCTCGGCCTGCGGGGCGCGCCGGCGCAGGAGCGGGGGCAGGAGGATGGCGAGCGCCACGGCGACGAGCGCCGCGGCGGCGGCGAGGAAGCCCGTCATGGCGCCTCCGCCGGGCCGCCGGCTTCGTCCCGGAGCAGGGCGTCCACCTTGCGCCGCTCCTCTTCCGAAAGGGCGGCGTCGGCCACCCGCCGGTCGCGCCGGCGCAGGTACAGCACCAGCGTCGCCATGCCGGCGACGAACAGCAGCAGCGGTCCGAACCACAGCAGGAAGGTCGTGCCCTTGAGCGGCGGGCGGTAGCGGACGAAGTCACCGTAGCGGCCGACCATGAAGTCCATGATCTCCTTGTCCGATCTTCCCTGCTGGATCTGCTCGCGGATTTCCCGGCGCAGGTCCTGGGCGAGGTCGGCGCGGGAGCCGGCCAGGGACTCGTTCTGGCAGACGAGGCAGCGCAGCTCCTCGGAGATCGCCACCAGGCGCTTTTCCACCTGCTCGTTCTCGGCCATGGGTGCGGCTTCCTTGGCGAAAACCGGCTGAACCACAGAGACACAGAAAACCCAGAGCAAGGCCAACAGCAACAGCATTCCCCCGCGCCCCTGCGCCTCTGCGGTGAAAGATATGGTCATTTCGATAGCTCCGCAACGAGCGGCAGGATCTTCGCGTCGAGCACTTCGGTCGTCACCGGACCGATCTGCTTGTAGCGGATCACGCCGGCCTTGTCGATGACATAGGTCTCGGGCACGCCATAGACGCCGTAGTCGATGCCGACGCGCCCCTCGATGTCGGCGATGCTCATGACGTAGGGATCGCCGAACTGCTTCAGCCAGCGCAGCGCGTCCTCGCGCTGGTCCTTGTAGTTGAGGCCGTAGATGGGCACGGCCTTCGATTCGGCCAGCTTCACCAGCACCGGATGCTCCTCGCGGCAGGAGACGCACCAGGAGGCCCAGACGTTGAGCAGCCACACCTTGCCCTGCATGTCCTTGGGTGAGAACCTCTCCGTCGGCTGGTGCAGTTGCGGCAGCTCGAAGGCGGGCGCCGGCTTGCCGACCAGGGGCGAGGGCACCTCGCGCGGATTGAGACCGAGGCCGACGGCCAGGAACACCACCAGGACGACGAAGATGCCCAGGGGCAGGAGAAAACGATTCATGCGCTCACTCCTTGCGCCAACGCACCCGCGGCGGCGAGCTTCTCCTTCTTCAGACGATAGCGCCGGTCGCTGATGGCAATCGCCCCGCCCAGGGCCATCAGCAGGCAGCCGCCCCAGATCCAGTCCACGAACGGCTTGTAATAGACCCGCACGCTCCATGCCTTTTCCCCGACAGGCTCGCCCAGGGCGACATACACGTCGCGGGTGAGGCCCGTATCGATGGCCGCCTCCGTCATGGGCATGGCCGAGGAGAAATAGTTGCGCTTCTCCGGCTTGAGGGTGCGCAGCACCTTGCCGTCCTTCGACAGCTCCACCTCGCCTACCATGGCCCGGTAGTTGGGGCCCATCTGCTCGCGCACGCCGACGAGGCGGAAGCTGTAGCCGCCCACCGCTACCGTGTCGTCCGGCTCCATGCGCACGTCCTTCTCCGCCTCATAGCCCTTCACCAGCGTCACGCCGAGGACGAAGGCGGCGATGCCCAGGTGCGCGAGGTGCATGCCCCACCAGCTCAGGGGTTGCCCGCGCAGGCCGCGGCCCGTGGCGCGCAGGCGCTCGATGACGTTGGCTACGGTGCCGGCGGCGATCCAGGCGGCGAGCAGCAGGCCCAGGGCGACGAGCGGCGTCCATTGGCCGTAGGCGAAAGGGGCGACCAGGGCCACGGCCAGGGCCGCCATGAAGGCCAGGCGCAGGCGCCTGGCCATGTCGGCGAAGCTCGCATGCTTCCAGCGGGCGAAGGGGCCCAGGGTCATGAGACACAGCGCCGGCACCATGAGGGGCGCGAAGACGGAATTGAAGTAGGGCGGGCCGACGGAGAGCTTGCCCAGCCCCAGGGCGTCGATGAACAGGGGATAGAGCGTGCCCAGCAGCACGCTGCCGGCCGCCACGACGAGCAGCACGTTGTTTCCCAGCAACAGCGATTCCCGCGACACCAGGCCGAAGCTGCCGCCCAGGCCGACCTTCGGTGCGCGCAGGGCGAACAGGAAGAGCGAGCCGCCGATGACGATGGCGAGCAGGATGAGGATGAAGATGCCGCGGCGCGGATCGGTGGCGAAGGCATGCACCGAGGTGAGCACGCCCGAGCGCACGAGGAAGGTGCCGAGGAGCGAGAGCGAGAAGGCGGCGATCGCCAGCAGCACCGTCCAGTTCTTGAAGCAGCCGCGCTTTTCCGTCACGACCAGGGAATGCATCAGCGCCGTGCCCACCAGCCAGGGCATGAAGGAGGCGTTCTCCACCGGGTCCCAGAACCACCAGCCGCCCCAGCCCAGCTCGTAGTAGGCCCACCAGGAGCCCAAGGCGATGCCCAGGGTGAGGAAGATCCAGGCCGCCGTGGTCCAGGGGCGCGACCAGCGCGCCCAGGCGGCATCCAACTGGCCGGTGAGCAGGGCGGCGATGGCGAAGGCGTAGGCCACGGAGAAGCCCACATAGCCCATGTAGAGCATGGGCGGATGGAATACCAGCCCCGGGTCCTGCAGCAGCGGGTTGAGGTCGCGTCCCTCCTCGGCCCCCGGCAGCAGGCGATCGAAGGGGTTGGAGGTGAGCAGGATGAAGGCGAGGAAGCCGACCGTCACCAGGCCCAGCACGCCCAGGACGCGGGCGGTCATGGCCTCGGGCAGGTGGCGCGAGAGGAAGGAGACCGCCAGCGTCCAGCCGGAGAGCATCAGCATCCACAGCAGCAGCGAACCCTCATGGCCGCCCCACACGGCGGCGACGCGATAGGGCAGCGGCAGGTGCGAATTGGAGTGCTGGGCCACGTACAGGACGGAGAAGTCGTTGGCGACGAAGGTCCAGGTGAGGCAGCCGAAGGCCGTGGCGACCATCAGGAACTGGGCGCGGGCCGCCGGGCGCGCCAGCGCCATCCAGGCGTGGCTGTCGCGGGCCGCGCCGGCCAGGGGGAAAACGGCCTGCACGAGCGCGACGAACAGCGCCAGGATCAACGCGAAATGGCCGAGTTCGGGGATCATTGCTGGACCGTCCGGGCTGCTTTATGGGCCTGCTCCACCGCGTGCTGCGCCTCGGGCGGCATGTAGTTCTC
>CAYZLI010000191.1:4611-6562 GCA_964479195.1 uncultured Rhodocyclaceae bacterium | reverse complement strand
ATCCTTGCGCCGCACCTCGTCCTCGTTGTGCAGCGTGGCGTTGGTCACCGTCACGCCGCCCACGAACACGGGCTTGAGCCGCGCCACGGGCGTGATAGCCCCCGTGCGGCCCACCTGCACCTCGATGTCCACCACCTCGGTCAGCTCCTCCTGGGCCGGGTACTTGTGGGCGATGGCGAAACGCGGCGCCCGGGACACGTAGCCCAGGCGATCCTGGTCGGCCAGGCGGTTCACCTTGTACACCACGCCGTCGATGTCGTAGGGGAGATGCCCCCGGCGCGCACCGATATCATTGTAGTAGCGCATCAGGCCCGCGGCGCCCCCCACCACCGCCCGCTCCGCGGCGACGGGAAAGCCCCAGGCGCGCAGCAGTTCGAGCACCTCCGAGTGGGTGGGGGGCATCGCTCGGCCCTCCAGCCCGGCCAGGGCGTAGGCGAAGAAGCGCAGCGGCCGCTGGGCCGTGATGCGCGGGTCGAGCTGGCGCACGCTGCCGGCGGCGGCATTGCGCGGATTGACGAACTCCTTCTCCCCGGCGGCCCGGGCCCGTGCATTCATGCGGTCGAAGTCCTCCCGCAGCATCAGGACCTCGCCGCGTACTTCGAGCCGGCGCGGCGGCGGCTCCCCGCGCAACCGCAGCGGAATGCTGCGCACCGTGCGCAGGTTGCCGGTCACGTCCTCGCCCGTATAGCCGTCGCCCCGGGTCGCGCCCAGGACAAAGCGGCCCTCTTCGTAGGTCAGGCTGATGGCCAGGCCGTCGAACTTGGGCTCGGCGGCGTATTCGACCGCCGCCGTTTCCAGGCCCTCCCGCACCCGGCGGTCGAAATTCACCACGTCCTCCTCGCTGAAGGCGTTGGCCAGCGAGAGCATGGGCACACGATGGGCGACCTGGCGGAACTCCGGCGCCGGCTGGGCGCCGACCCGTTGGGTCGGCGAATCCGCCATGACCAATTCGGGATGCTGCCGTTCCAGCTCGATCAACTCGTGGAACAGGCGGTCGTACTCGGCGTCCGGAATGCTCGGCGCATCGAGCACGTAGTAGGCGTAGTTATGCCGTTCGATCTCCGCCCGCAGCGCCCTGGCCCTCTCGGCAGCCTCGTGCGGCGACATGGATCTAGGAGAAAAGGCGCAGCGCCTGGGATTCGCCGGCCTTGATGCCAAAGCCGGCCATGCGGCCCTCGACCTCGACGATCTTGTCGCGGATGAGCGTCAGGGCGCTGCCGGCCAGGGGAATGCGGTTGTCATCGACGAGGCTGCCGCCGAGGGTCTGGGCGAACTGGCGGGCCACCACGATCATGCGATCGAAGGCCTGAGCGCCCTTGAGGATGCGCGGCACGTCGAGGGTGAAGGTCAGCCCGTGGGTGGTCAGCAGCTTCATCTCCTCGACGGCGAACAGCGCCGGCTCGAGGTTGGACAGGGTGAACAGCTCGGCACCCTCGTCGTCCATCGCATGGAACATGCCATCCTCCTGCAGCGTGAGCCCGGCCGCCTCGGCCAGGCCGCGCAGCTTGGTGCCGGCGAAGGCGCTGGCATTGGCCACCACATTGACGCCGATCTGGATGTCCACTCCGGCGCAAAACCGATCCAGGTCGGCCGCCCGCACCAGGATTTCCCCGCGCGGCGGGATATCGGCCACGGCGAGAAACTCGTCCGCCAGGCGCTGGACGCCGTTGAAGAATAGGCTCAGCTCCCCATCTGACAGGGGACCGCGGCGGTCGGCCAGTTGCAGGCCCACCCGCAGCCGCCGGTAATCGCCGGCACCGTGGGCGGCGATACTCTCCCAGGCGCCCTTGCGCTCGTTCAGGCCCGCCCAGCGGCAGGGCTTGGTGAGCTTGCCCAGCGCCTGGCTTTGCGCCTGCCAGAGATAGCCCCCGCCGATCGGCTCGGCCGATTCCAGGCGCACGACGCAATCGACCGCGGCGTCGATCAATTCCCGCGGCGGCTCGGCCGCCGC
>CAYZLI010000191.1:0-4511 GCA_964479195.1 uncultured Rhodocyclaceae bacterium | reverse complement strand
CGCAATCGCGCCGAGGGCGGCGCTCCCACCCCCATGCCCAAGATCCGGCTCCTGCGGTGGGAGCGGCGCCCCCGCCGCGATCGGCGCGGTTTCGCCCCCGCCGATGACCGGCTCGATCCGCTCGTCCGGGCCGGCCGCCCGAGCCTCGCCCCCCAGCAGCACATCGGCGTGCCCGGAGCGGAACACGCGCTCGGCCAGCTTGCGATGCTTCCTTTCCTGCCATTTGTTGTAGGCGAACACCACGGCCACGGCCGCGGCGCCGATGGCGATCAGCGAGAGCTGCAGCTCGCTCACGCCGCCGCCTCCGAACCATTGTCGCGGAAACCAAGGCCGCGCTGTCGGCGGCTGGCGGCACTCGCGGCCGGTCGCATCCCCGCAAAGCGGGGCCCCTGCTCCCTGCTCATGCCGCCACCTCTTCTCTCATCCGCAGAGCCTCCTCGATATCCACCTCGACCACGCGCGAGACGCCCTGCTCCTGCATGGTGACGCCGATCAACTGCTGGGCCATCTCCATGGTGATCTTGTTGTGGCTGATGAAAAGGAACTGGGTCTGCTGGGACATGCGCTTGACCATGTCGCAGAAGCGCTCGGTGTTGCTGTCGTCCAGGGGCGCGTCCACTTCGTCCAGCATGCAGAAGGGCGCCGGGTTGAGCTGGAACATGGAGAAGACCAGGGCGATGGCGGTGAGCGCCTTCTCCCCGCCGGAGAGCAGATGGATGCTGGCGTTCTTCTTGCCCGGCGGCTGCGCCATCACCTGGATGCCGGCATCGAGGATCTCCGCGCCGGTGAGGATGAGCTTGGCCTCGCCGCCGCCGAAGAGCTGGGGGAAGAGGTTGCCGAAATGCCGGTTGACCGTGTCGTAGGTGTTCTGCAACTGCTCGCGGGTTTCCCGGTCGATGCGGCGGATGGCGTCCTCCAGGGTCTGGATGGCCTGGTTGAGGTCCTCCGACTGGCTGTCGAGGAAGCCCTTGCGCTCGCGCGAGGCGTTGAGCTCGTCCAGGGCGGCGAGGTTGACCGGGCCCAGGAGCTCGATCTCGCCGGAGAGCCTAGCGATGTCGGCCGCGAGCTGCGGCTCCTTGATCTCGCGGGTCAGCGCCGGGGCCAGTTCCTCCTCGTTGGCATTGGCTTCGGCGAGCCGCGCCACGTACTGCTCCTCGTTCAACTGGGCCGCCTGCTCCTTCAGGCGCAGGTCGCCGATCTTGTCGCGCAGGGGATTGAGCCCCTGTTCGGTCTTCAGCCGCGCCTCCTCGAGGCCGCGCAGCTCGCCGGCGGCCCCCTCCAGCGCATCCCGGTGCGTGGCCAGGGCCCCTTCCCGCTCCTGGCGCCGGGACAAGGCTTCCTGCAACTGGGCCTCGGTGGCGCCTTCGCTGATGGTCTCCCGCTCCTGGCGCCGTGCGTCCAGCTCGGCGGCGATGCGCTCGGCCTGCTCGCGGGCCACTTCCCGGGAACGGCCGATCTCATCCAGCTTGCCCGTGCATTCCCGCTCGGCGAAGCGCGCCTCCTGCAGCTCCCGCGCCAAGGCCTGCTCCGTGCCGCGCAGCTCGCGTAGCGCCCCGTCGCGGCCGCGGCTCTCTTCCACGGCCGCCTCCAGCCGGGCGCGCAGCTCCTGCACGACCGCGGCAAGCCGATCCACCTCGGCCTCGGCCGCGAGTCGCCGTCCGCGCTCGCCCGCCTCGCCCGCCGCGATCTCGCCCAGGTCCGCGTCGATCTGCGCCACCCGCGCCTGAAAGCGCTGCACGGCTTCGTCCAGCTTGACCGCTTCCACCTGCACGCCATGCAGTCCCTGTTGCAGTTCCTGGGCCTCGCGCTGCGCATCGGCGAGTTGGGTGCGGTGTTCGGCCAGGCCCGATTCGGCCGCGTCCAGGGTGGCCGCGGCAACGCCCGCCTCGTCCTCCAGCCCCGCGCACTCGGCCTCCAGTTCCCCGATTTCCCGCTGGCGCTCGATGACGCCGTGGGTGCGCGCCTCCGGCACGTAGAGCACGAAGCTGTGGCGCGACACAATGTGCCCGGCCTGGCTCACCCACAGGCGCCCGGCGGGGAGGCTGTCCCGGCGTGCCGCCAGCGCGGCCAGGTCTTCGGCCACTTGGACGCCGGCCAGCCATTCCGTCACGGCCGGCTGCCAGCGCGGATCGGTGCAGCGCACCTTGTCGCGCAGGGGCACGTCGGCATCCAGGCCGACGGATTCGTTAAGGGAGGCGACCTCGCCGGCAAACACCAGGGCCAGGGTGGCGGGCGGCGGATCGGCCAGCACGCGCCCCGCCGTGGGCTGGTCCACGCCGGCCAGGGCGCCCAGGCGCTCGCGCAGCACGGCCTCCAGCGCCGTCTCCCAGCCCGGCTCCACTTTCAGGCTGGACCAGATCGGCTCGGCCGCATCCAGGCCGTGGCGTGCGAGCCAGTCGCCCAGCTTGCCTTCCCGCTGCACGCGGCTCTGCAACTGCTTCAGGGCGTCGCGGCGCGCCCTCGCCTCCGTCAGGCGTTTCTGGGCGCTGGCCTGGCGCTCCGTCGCCTCGCGCCGCTGCGCCTCGTGCTCGGGCAAGCGCCGCTGCAGCTCGGCGACGCGAGCCCGTCTTGCCTCCAGCCCGGATTCGAATTCGGCGACCCGCGCCTGGAGCACCGCCAGCGCCGCGCTGTCCGGCTGGTCGAGCGCGCTGCGCTCGCCTTCCAGCCGTCCCCGGCGCTGGGCCAGGCTCTCCAGGGTTTTCTCGGCATGGCTCTGGTGGGCTTCCTCGACGCGCAGTCCCTGCTCGGCCTGGCCCAACTCCCGGCGCAGGTCGGCGGCCGCCGCTTCCGCGCCCTGGAGGGCCGCCTCGGCATCCGGCAGGCGGGCGGCCGCCTCCTCGTGGCGCGCGGCGCAGGCCTCGGCCCGCTGGGCGGCGTTCTCCAGCAGCTCGCGCCAGCGCGCTTCATCCCGGTCCAGACTCTCGGCCTGGGCGCGCCAATGGCTGTCCTCGCCGGCAAGCTGGGCCAGCCGGGACTCGACGCGGCTGCGCGCATCGCGCAGGTGCTGCAGCTCGGATTCCAGCCGCGCCACCTCGGCGTTGGCGGCGAACATCTCGCTCTGGGCGCCATGCAGGGCGTCGCTCGCCGCGTAGTGGGCGCTGCGGGCCGCCTCGACCTTGGCCTCCAGCTCGCGCAGGGCGGCGGTCTCGGATTCCAGCCGGTTCACCGCCTGCTCCACGTTGCGCGCCAGCCGCTCCCGGTCGTTGCGCGCCTCGTTGCGCTTGTAGAGCCAGAGCAGGCTCTGCCGCTGCGTGAGCTGGGCGTGCAGGTGGTGGTATTGGCGGGCGACCTCCGCCTGGCCTTCCAACTTCTCGATCTGGTGGCCCAGCTCGTTGCGAATGTCCTCGACCCGGGCCAGGTTCTCGCGGGCGTCCGCGATCCGGTTCTCGGTCTCGCGCCGGCGCTCCTTGTACTTGGTGACGCCCGCCGCCTCCTCCAGGAAAAAGCGCAGCTCCTCGGGCTTCGCCTCGATGATGCGCGAGATCATGCCCTGCTCGATGATGGCGTAGGCCCGCGGCCCCAGGCCCGTGCCGAGGAAGAGGTCGATCACGTCCCGGCGCCGGACGTGGGTGTTGTTGATGTAGTAGGCCGACTCCCCGTCCCGGCCCAGCACGCGCTTGACGGCGATCTCCGCGTATTGGGTCCACTGGCCGGCGGCGCGGCCCTGAGCGTTGTCGAAATGCAGCTCGACGCTGGCGCGGCCCACGGGCTTGCGCTGGCCGGAACCGTTGAAGATCACGTCCTGCATGGACTCGCCGCGCAGGGCCGTGGCCTTGGATTCGCCCAGCACCCAGCGCACGGCGTCGATGATGTTGGATTTGCCGCAGCCGTTGGGGCCGACCACGCCCACGAGCTGCCCGGGAGTCAATACCGCGGTCGGGTCCACGAAAGTCTTGAACCCGGCGAGTTTCAGCTTGGTTAGACGCACGTCTGCAGTTTCAATCCTCGCGCCCCGAGGCCGGGGCGCGCAACGTCCATGGGGAGCGGCGCGATTTCTGGTTATCTGTCCCGGCGCCGCAGCGAATCGGGCGCTTATAATACCATCATCCTCAAGTCCCCCAGAACCCGAGCGACATGCCCAGCCGCCCCGCGAAAACCCTCGAGACTTTCGCCAATCCCGAACCGGCCCGGGACTACCGGATTCACATGGAAATTCCGGAATTTACCTGCCTCTGCCCGAAAACCGGCCAGCCGGATTTCGCCACCCTGATCCTGGACTACATCCCCGACCGGACCTGCGTCGAGCTGAAAAGCCTGAAGCTCTACATCTGGTCCTTCCGCAACGAAGGCCACTTCCACGAGGCGGTCACCAACCGCATCCTGGACGACCTGGTCCAGGCCACCGAGCCCCGCTTCATGCGCCTGACGGCCAGGTTTTTCGTGCGCGGCGGCATTTTCACCAACGTGGTGGCCGAACACCGGGAGAAGGGCTGGAAGCCGGCGCCCCGGATCGAGTTGGAGGCCTTCGAGCTCCAATCCAACATCCGCCCTTGATTTCCCGGATCGGTTCT
>CAYZLI010000190.1:0-6564 GCA_964479195.1 uncultured Rhodocyclaceae bacterium | reverse complement strand
CGCTTCCTGCGCAGCACCGGCAGGGCGAGGACGACCAGCAGCAGCGCGGCGGCGAAAAGCAGCGTAGCCGAGATCGGGCGGGTGACGAACACCGTGGCGTCGCCCTGGGAGATGAGCAGGGCGCGGCGCAGGTTCTCCTCCATCATCGGCCCGAGGATGAAGCCCAGCAGCAGGGGCGCCGGCGGGCAGTCCAGCTTGTAGAAAAAGTAGCCCGCGAGCCCGAAGAGCGCGGCGAGGTAGATGTCGAAGGTGCTGTTGCCGATGCCGTAGATGCCGATGCAGCAGAACAGCAGGATCGTCGGGTACATGAGGCGGTAGGGCACCGTCAGCATGCGCACCCAGATGCCGATCATGGGCAGGTTGAGGATCACCAGCATCAGGTTGCCGATCCACATGCTGGCGATGAGCCCCCAGAACAGCGCCGGGTTGCCGGTCATGACCTGGGGCCCCGGCTGGATGTTGTGGATCATCATGGCGCCCACCATGAGCGCCATCACCGCGTTGGGCGGGATGCCCAGCGTGAGCATGGGAATGAACGAGGCCTGGGCGCCGGCGTTGTTGGCGGACTCCGGGCCGGCCACGCCTTCGATCGCCCCTTTGCCGAAGCGGCTCGGGTCCTCGGCGAGCTTCTTTTCGATGGTGTAGGAGGCGAACGAGGAGAGCAGCGCCCCGCCGCCGGGCAGCACGCCCAGGAGGGAGCCGAGCACGGTGCCGCGCAGCACCGCCGGGGCGGCCTGCCGCATCTCCTTGCGGCTGGGCATCAGCCCGCCGATGCGCTTCGTGAACACCTCCCGCATGCCGCCGCCTTCCAGGTTGGTGATGATCTCGGCGAAGCCGAACACGCCCATGGCGATGACGACGAAGCCGATGCCGTCGCCCAGTTCGGCGAACCCGAAGGTATAGCGGAAGGCGCCGGAATTGACGTCCGTGCCGATCAGCCCGAGCAGCAGCCCGAGCACGGTCATGGCGATGGCCTTGAGCAGCGAGCCGTGCGCCAGCACCACCGCCCCCATCAGGCCCAGGGCCATGAGCGCGAAGTATTCCGGCGGGCCGAAGGAGAGGGCAACCTGGCTCAAGGGTGGCGCGGCGGCGGCCACCACCAGCGTCGCCACCGTGCCGGCGAAGAACGAGCCGAGGGCGGCGATGCCGAGCGCCGTGCCGGCGCGCCCCTGGCGCGCCATCTGGTGGCCATCGAGGCAGGTCACCACCGAGGAGGCCTCCCCCGGCAGGTTCACCAGGATCGCCGTGGTCGAGCCGCCGTACTGGGCGCCGTAGTAGATGCCGGCCAGCATGATGAGGGCGGTCACCGGCTCCAGCGCGTAGGTGATGGGCAGCAGCATGGCGATGGTGGGCACGGGGCCGATGCCGGGCAGCACGCCGATCAGGGTGCCGAGCAGCACGCCGAGCAGGCAGTAGAGCAGGTTCTGCAGGCTCAGGGCCGTGGCGAAGCCGAGGCCGAGATTGGCGATCAATTCTTCCATCTCAGGGGCCCGGGAAGGCCGGCCACAGGGGGATGGGCATCTTGAGCCCCCAGACGAACACCAGGGTCGTGAAGGCCGTCAGCAGCAGCGCCGAGACGATCGCCTCGTGCCAGCGGAAGTCGGGCGAAGCGAAGCGGCTCAGCACGACCAGGAGCGCGCTGCACAGCACCACGCCCAGGGGTTGCAGCAGCACGCCGAAGAGCACGACCGAGCCGAGGACGACGAACAGGGGCCGGAACTGGAACGACGGCGCCGCCTCCCGCCTGAGGGCGAAGCGCAGGCCGCGCAGCGCCGTGATGGCGCCCAGCACCACGAGCAGCCCGCCGAGCAGGGTCGGAAAGAAGCCGGGGCCCATGTTCGCCGGCCCGCCGAACGGGTAGCGGCGCGCCACCACGACGGCGCCGATGCCGATGGCGAGGAACAGCACCCCGGCCCAGAGGTCCTTCGGGTTGCGCGGGCTGATCTTCATGCCCCCGGGCCTACTTGATCAGGCCGGCCGCCTTGGCGTCTTCCAGGGTGTCCTTGATCTGCCGCTTCATGAAGTCCGGGATCTGCTCCACCGAAATGTCCACCTGCGCGAAGCCGTCGTCGGTCATGCGCTTGACGAAGGCCGGGTCCTTGTTGAGCACGGCCATCATGTCCGACACCTGCTTGCGCACCTCCGCCGGCGTGGCCTTCGGCAGGGCGATGCCGCGATAGGCGCCGCCCACCCAGTTCAGGCCGACCTCGTTGAAGGTCGGCGCATCCGGGTATTGCGGGATGCGCTTCTCGGCGGCGATGGCGAGCAGCCGCACCTTGCCCTTCTGCTGCACGGCGAACATCGAGTAGGTCATGGCGCCGGTGACGTGGCCGCCGAGTACCGCCGCGGTCAGGTCCCCCGTGCCCTTGAACGGCACATAGGTGCTCTTCACCCCGGCCATCTTGTTGAAACGCTCGTGGGCCATGTGGTTGGCGGAGTTCTGGCCGGAGCCCGCAAGGGTGATCTTGCCCGGGTTCTCCTTGGCCGCCTTCACCAGGTCGGCGTAGGTTTTGTAGGGACTGTCCACCGGCACGACGATCGCGTCCGGCGTGTAGTGGAAGAAATAGACCGGGTTGATGTCCTCGGTCTTGTACTGGGTGTTGGGGTCCAGCGGCTGCAGGATGATGTGCGGCACGTTGACCCCCATCACCGTGTAGCCGTCGCCGGCGATGCCGTTCAACTGCGACCAGCCGAGCGCGCCGCCCGCGCCGGGCTTGTTGATGACCACCATCTCGTGGCCGAACTTCTCCTTGAAGAGCTTGGCGTGCTGGCGCGCGGCCACGTCGGACTCGCCCCCGGCCGGGAAGGGGATGATCGTGGTCACGGCCTTTTCCGGATACTTGGCCGCCTGCACGGGGCCGAAGCCGAGCATGGCAACGGCGCCAAAAGCGATGAGGCTGGAACGCGCGAGTTTCATGATGTCTTCTCCTCCGTTGGTGGTGTTTTATGTCTTCGGTGCCGTCTACTGCGCTACGTCGCCGCGACGCGCCCCTCCAGCGCCTCGGCTATGGCCTGGCCCACTTCCCCGGTGCTGGCGCGCCCGCCGATGTCGCGGGTGCGCGGGCCTTCCCGCAACACGGTCTCGATGCCGGCGAGCACCGCCGCCGCGGCCTCGGGGTGCCCCAGGTGTTCCAGCATCATGGCGCCCGACCAGATCTGGCCGATCGGGTTGGCGATGTTCTGCCCGGCGATGTCCGGCGCCGAGCCGTGCACGGGCTCGAACATGGACGGGTACTCGCGCTCCGGGTTGAGGTTCGCCGAGGGGGCGATGGCGATGGTGCCGGTGCAGGCCGGGCCGAGATCGGACAGGATGTCGCCGAACAGGTTGGAGCCCACCACCACGTCGAACCAGTCCGGGTGCTGCACGAAGTGGGCGCTCAGGATGTCGATGTGGAACTTGTCGGTGCGCACCTGGGGATAGCGCGCCGCCATCGCCTCGACGCGCTCGTCCCAGTAGGGCATGGTGTGGAAGATGCCGTTGGACTTGGTGGCGGAGGTCAGGTGCTTCTTCGCGCGCGACTGGGCGAGCTCGAAGGCGAAGCGCAGCACGCGGTCCACCCCGCGGCGGGTGAAGACGCTCTCCTGCATGGCGAACTCCGCCTCCGTGCCCTCGTACATGCGCCCGCCCACTGAGGAGTACTCGCCCTCGTTGTTCTCGCGCACGATGTAGAAATCCACGTCGCCCGGCTCGCGGCCGGCGAGCGGGCTGGCGATGCCCGGCATGAGGCGCACCGGGCGCAGGTTCACGTACTGCTGGAACTGGCGCCGGATGGGGATCAGCAGCCCCCACAGGGAAACATGGTCCGGCACGCCGGGGTAGCCGACCGCACCGAGGAACACCGCGTCATGATGCCGGATGCCGGCCAGGCCGTCCTCCGGCATCATGCGGCCGGTCCTGGCGTAATGCTCGCAGCTCCAGGGCAGCATGTCCCACTGGAAGCGGATGCCGAAGCGCGCACCGACCGCCTCCAGCACCCGCATGCCCTCGGGCACCACCTCCTGGCCGATGCCGTCGCCGGGAATGACCGCAATCCTGTAGGCCGCCATAGCTTTCCATGTTCCAGAGATTGCTCGAAGTCTATAGTTGCCCTACATTGCCTGTAAATCAACAATCAGCCAATCTTGTCTTTCCAGAAAGGAAACAATGTCCGACAAGCAAAGCGCCGACATGGAGCTCTTCCACCTGGTCGCCAACAAGGGCAGCCTGTCGGCGGCGGCGCGGGAGCTGGGGATTTCGACACCGAGCGTGAGCAAGCGGCTGGCGGCGATCGAACAGCGGCTGGGGGTGCGCCTGCTCAATCGCACGACGCGGCGTCTGTCGCTGACGGATGAAGGCGAGATCTACATGCAGCACGCGGGCCGCATCCTGGCCGACATCGCCCAACTGGAGCAGCTCGTCGGCAGCCGGCGCGCAGCCCCGCGCGGGCTGGTGCGCATGAACGCCACGCCCGGCTTCGGGCGCCGCCACATCGCGCCGGCCCTGTCGGAGTTTTCCCGCCGCTATCCGGAGGTGCAGGTCCAACTCGTGCTCACGGACCGGCCGATCAACCTGGTGGAGGAGGGCTACGACCTGGGCGTGCGCATCGGCTCGCTGGGCGACTCGACCCTGGTGGCGCGCAAGCTCGCCGGCAACCGCCGCGTGGTGTGCGCCGCACCCCGCTATCTCGAGCAGCGGGGCGTGCCGCTGCACCCGCGGGATCTCGCCGGGCACGATTGCATCATCCTGCGCCAGGACGACGCGGACTATGCCCTGTGGCGCTTCTCGAACGGGCGGCGCAGCGAGACGGTGCGCGTCAACGGCCCGCTCGCCTGCAACGACGGCGAGGTGGTGCGCGACTGGGCGCTCGCCGGCCATGGCCTGATGCTGCGCTCCTGGTGGGACGTGGCCGACTTGATCCAGCGCGGCGCCCTGGTCACGGTGCTCGACGCCTACACCACGCCGGAGGCCAACATCTACGCCATCTATCCCTATCCCCGCAACCTGCCGGCCAAGGTGCGAGCCCTGGTGGATTTCCTGACGGACTACCTGGCCCGCCACAACAAGTGGGGGCGGCGTTAGGGCTCTTAGTGCCGGGAGTAGATGCTCGTCTTGCCGTCGCGCCCGACCAGCAGCGTGTCGTACATTTCCCGGCGCGCAGGCCGTTCCCCCGTGTCGCTGTCCAGCATGGTGCAGCCGGTTTCGCAGCTCGGGTTCGACACTTCCCGCCCGGGGGCGCCCATGGGCAGGCCCGGCACCGCCAGGCCGCGGGCCTTCGGCTTCTCCTTGAGCAGCAGCTTGATGTCCTCGGCCGGGACGTGGCCCTCGATGAAGTAGCCGGCGACCTGGGCCGTGTGCACCGATTCCAGGTCGCGCGGCACCTTCAGGCGGCGCTTCACGGCGGCCATGTCTTCCGTGCGCTCCAGGGTGACGGTGAACCCCCGCTGGCGCAGATGGTCGGCCCAGTCGATGCAGGCGAGACAGGTCATGGGTACCCAAACCTGGACCGGCGGCAACGACTCCGGCTCGGCGGCGTAAGCCCAAGGCAGGACTGCGAGGGCCAGTACGGCGGCGAGTCGGCGTAGGGCGCAATAGCCGCTTGCGGCGTATTGCGCCGAATACATCCGGCGCAATGCGCTTCGCTTATTGCGCCCTACGGCTTGCGCTACGAGCCGATCCATCAACGCTCTCAGCACGGCTTGCGGGCCTGGCAGCCCTTGAGGATCCACAGGGAGATCACCCCCGCCGTCTCGTCGCTTTTCACCTTGCGCGCCATGGAGGTGGCGTCGCGCCCGGTGTTGGTCTTCAGCTTGGGATCGGCCCCCGCCTCCAGCAGCAGCCGGGCGTGGGCCGGACGGCTGGCATAGGCGGCCATGTGCAGGGGCGTGGCGCCCTCGCTGTCGCGGGCATTGGGGTCGGCCCCGGCGGCCAGCAGGACTTTCAGGGCGCTCAGCTCGGGGTTCATGGCCGCCAGGTGTAATGGTGTGGAGCCGTAGGCATTGCGCAAGTCCCGCAGCTTCGGCTCGGCTTTGAGCAGCCGCTCCAGGTCGGCGCCGCTGCCGGTGCGGGCGGCCTCGTGGATGGGCTGATCGGCCTGGGCCAGGGCCCAGGCCGGCAGGGCGCCCAACAGCAGGATGGCGGCGAAACGGATGATTCGTTGCATCGGCGTGGGATGTCCTCGCGACGGAATCCGGATGGTAGCTATTTCGCCGGCTCGTAGCGAACCACGGTGTAGGCGCCGCCCACCTGCTCGGCGAGAAAGCGGATCTTGTCGCCGGCCTTCATCTGCTCGAGCCAGGCGCGATCCTTCACCCGGAACGACATCGTCATGCCGGGCATGCCCAGGTTCTCCAGCGGGCCATGGTCCAGGGTGACCTTGCCGGCGGCCTTGTCCACTTTCTTGACCGTGGCTTCGGCCAGCTTGGCCTCGGTGGCGGCCGCGGCCTGGGCCATCGCGTGGCCGGCCTCGTGCATGCCGGCGTAGGCGGGGGCGGCCAGCAGGGCGGCGGCGACCAGGGCTGGAAGCGCGGTTTTCATGCTTGTCTCCTCGGGGTTGGGGCCCTCCAGTGTAATGGGGCCGGGCGCAC
>CAYZLI010000189.1:0-6580 GCA_964479195.1 uncultured Rhodocyclaceae bacterium | reverse complement strand
CGCGCCAGGCGGCGGGCAGCTCCAGCGCCGGGCGCTGGTAGTCGGGGCCCGCCGCGCAGCCGGCGAGGAGCATGCCCGCTATGGCGGCCGAAGCCAACCCCGAAAACCTGAAGGCTCTCTCGCCAAGACGCAAAGACGCAGAGAAATACAAATGCCGATTCGCCTTGCGCTTTCTTTGCGCCTTTGCGCCTTTGCGAGACAAGAAGTATTCCTCAAACCTCATCGCGCTCTCCTTTCATGTCCTCCACCAGCTTCCGGTGCGCCGCCTCGTGGGTCGCGCGCACCTCGGCGAAGAGCTCGGCGCTGGAGCGCGGTTCGCGCAGGCGCCGCTCGGCGATGAGGCGGAAGAACAAGGGCACGAAGAAGATGGCGAGGAAGGTGGCGGCCAGCATGCCGCCCATGACGCCCGTGCCGACCGCGCGGCGCGCCCCGGCCCCCGCCCCGCTGGAGATCGCCAGGGGCAGCACGCCCAGGATGAAGGCCAGCGAGGTCATCAGGATGGGCCGGAAGCGCAGGCGTGCCGCCTCGATGGCCGCGGCGGCCGCGCTCATGCCTTCGCCGTGCTTGTAGATGGCGTATTCCACGATCAGGATGCCGTTCTTGGCCGCGAGGCCGAGCAGGGTCACCAGGCCGATCTGGAAATACACGTCGTTGGCCATGCCGCGCAGCCATACGGCGGCCAGCGCCCCGAAGGTGCCGAAGGGCAGGGCCAGCAGCACGGCGAAGGGCAGGGCCCAGCGCTCGTACTGGGCGGCAAGGATGAGGAAGGCCATGAGGGCGCCGAGCACCAGGGCGATGCCCGAGGCGCCGCCGGAGCGCTTCTCCTGGTAGGAGGCGCCGCCCCAGTCGAAGCTGAAGTCGGGCGGCAGCGCCTCCCGCGCCAGGGCCTCGACGCGCGCGATGGCCTGGCCCGAGCTCACCCCCGGCGCCCCCGCGCCGATGATCTTCACGGACGGGAGGTTGTTGAAGCGCTCCATGGTCTCCGGGCCCGTGTCGTGGCGGATCTGCGCCAGGGCCGAGAGGGGCACCATGGCGCCGTGCTCGGAGCGCACATAGACCCCGGCGATGTCCTCGGGGCGGCGCCGGTACTGGGGCTCGGCGGACATGAGCACCTGCCAGGTGCGCCCGTACTTGTTGAAGTCGTTGACGTAAAGGGTGCCCATGGTGGCGGCCAGGGAATCGAACATGGCATCCACGGGCACGCCCAGGGTCTTCGCCTTCTCCCGGTCCGCATCCACGTAGAGCTGGGGCACGCTGGGCCGCCACAGGCTGGACACGCCCATGAACAGCGGCTCCTGGCGCAGCTTGCCGACGAACTCCTGGCTCACCTGGGCGAGGCGCTTGGCGTCGCCCTCGCCCCGGTTCTGCAGGTAGAACTCGAAGCCGCCGGACGTGCCCAGGCCGAAGATGGGCGGCGGGTTGAAGGCGAGCACCAGGGCTTCCTTGATGTGGGCCGTCTTCATGAAGAGCTCGCCCACCATCGCCTGCATGGGGGCGCGCCGCTCGTCCCAGTGGCGCCCCACCACGAAGAAGGTGGCGGCGTTGTTCTTGAAGCTGCCGCCGATGAAATCGAAGCCGGTGAACACCACCGAGTATTCCACCTCGGGATTGGAGCGGATGATCTTGTCCACTTCCTGCACCACCCGGTCGGTGCGCTCCAGGGAGGCGCCGTCGGGCAGATACACGGCGCTGATGTAGAAGCCCTGGTCCTCGTCGGGCACCAGGCTGCCCGGGGTGAGCCGCCACAGGCCGCCCGCCAGCAGCACCATGCCGGCGAAGAGGCTGAGGCCGAGGACGCCGCGCCGGATGAGCCAGGCCACGCCCCCCGTGTAGCGCGCCGTGACGCGGGCGAACCAGTCGTTGAAGCGGCGGAAGAAGGCGTTGGTCTGCTTGTGTTCGTGGCGCAGGATGAGCACGCACAGGGACGGCGTGAGGGTGAGGGCGACGATGCCCGAGATCACCACGGCGATGGAGATGGTCACCGCGAACTGGCGGTAGAGCTCGCCCGCCAGGCCCCCCAGGAAGGCGATGGGCACGAACACGGCGGTGAGCACCAGCACGATGGCCACCACCGGGGCGGTGACCTCCTTCATGGCCTGGATGGCGGCCTGGCGCACGTGGAGCTGCTCCTCGTGCATGATGCGCTCCACGTTCTCCAGCACCACGATGGCGTCGTCCACCACGATGCCGATGGACAGCACCATGCCGAAGAGCGTGAGGGTGTTGATGGAATAGCCCAGCAGGTGCAGGCCGGCGAAGGTGCCGATGAGGGACACGGGCACGGCGAGCGTCGGGATGAGCGTGGCGCGCCAGTTCTGCAGAAAGACGTAGACCACCAGGAACACCAGGAGCATGGCTTCGCCCAGGGTCTTCAGCACCTCGCGGATGGACACCTCGACGAAGGTCGTGGTGTCGTAGGGCACGGAGTAGGTGAGGCCCGCCGGGAAGCGCGCGGCGAGCTCCTTCATGGTGCGCTTCACGTCGCCCGCCACGTCCAGCGCATTGGCGCCGGGCTTGAGGAAGATGCCGACCAGGGTGGCCTGCTGCCCGTTCTGGCGGCCGATGAAATCGTAGTCGCGGGAGCCCAGCTCCACGCGGGCCACGTCCTTCAGGCGCAGGATGGAGCCGTCGCCGTTGGCCCGCAGCACGATGTTCTCGAATTCGGAAACCTCGGACAGGCGCCCCTTGGTGCTCACCGTGAGGGCCATCTCCTGGCCGCCGGCGGTGGGCGGCTGGCCGATGCGGCCTACGGCAAACTGGGCGTTCTGCTCGCCGATGGCGCGGGCCAGGTCCGCCGTGGTGAGCTTCAACTGCGCCAGGCGATCGGGGCGCAGCCAGATGCGCATGGCGTAGTCCTTGGCGCCGAAGATCTGCACGTTGGTGGTGCCGGGCACGCGCTTCAGCACATCCAGCACGTTCAGCGTCACGTAGTTGCTGGTGTAGAGGTCGTTGTAGCGCCCGTCCGGCGAGTAGAAGGCGAGCACCTGCAGGAAGGAGGAGGAGCCCTTCTCCACCGAGATGCCCTGGCGGCGCACCTCCTGGGGCAGGCGCGCCTCCGCCTGCCTGACCCGGTTGTTCACGTCCACCACCGCCTGGTCGGCGTCGGTGCCGATGTCGAAGGTGACCTGGATCTCCACGCGGCCGTTGGAGGCGGAGGTGGAGCTCATGTAGATCATGCCCTCGACGCCGTTGATCTGGGTTTCGAGGGGCGCGGCCACGGTCTTCTCCAGCACTTCGGCGGAGGCGCCCGGGTAGGTCGCCGCCACGATCACCATGGGCGGGGCGATCTCCGGATACTGGGCCACAGGCAGGTTGCGCATGGCCGCCAGGCCGGCGATGACGATGAAGAAGGAGATCACCGCCGCGAAGATGGGGCGGTCGATGAAGAAGCGGGAGAACATGGTGTCCTCCTACTTCGCCGCGGCTTTGACGGGTTCGGCGGCGGGCGCGCTCGCCGGCGCCACCTGCACCGGCGCGCCGGGGCCGAGCTTGAGCACGCCGTCGACGATCACCTGCTCGCCGGCGGCCAGGCCCTTGCTGACGATCCAGTCCTCCCGGTCCCAGTCGCCCACTTCGACGGGGCGCATCTCCGCCTTGCCCTCCTTGCCCACCACATAGACGAACTTGCCCTGGGGGCCCTCCAGCACCGCGCGCTGGGGCACGCGATAGGCCGCCTGGCGCACCGCGCCGTTCAGCTTCACGCGCACGAACTGGCCGGGGCGCAGCGCCCCGTCCGGGTTGGGGATCTCGGCCCGCGCCTCGCTGGTGCCCGTCTCCCGGGAGACGCGCACGTCGCGGAAATCCAGCACGCCGGGCTTGGCGTGCTCGCTGCCGTCGGCCAGCTTCACGGTGACCTGGAAGCGCCCGTCCTGGGGCCACGTCACGCGCCCCGCCGCCTGCTCCTGGCGCAGCTTGAGGCTCTCATTGTCCGAGATGCCGAAGAGCACGTGGATGGGGTCCACCTGGGTCACGGTGGTGAGCAGCACGTCCGGGCCGGACACGAGGGAGCCCTCGGACTTGAGCGCGCGGCTGGCCACGCCGGCGATCGGCGACTCGACGCGGGTGTACTCGAGATTGAGCCGCGCCTCGCGCAGGCGGGCGCGAGCGGCCAGCAGGTCGGCCGCCGCGACCGCCTCGGCGGAAACCGCGTCGTCGTAGTCCTTCTGGCTCACCGCCCGCGCTTCCCACAGGGGCTTGAAGCGGGCCGCATCCCGCTTCGCCTTGTCGTGGCGCGCCGCGGCGGCCGCCACGTCGGCTTCCGCGCGGGCCGCCGCCGCCTGGAAGGGCGCCGGGTCGATGGTGAACAAGGACTGCCCCGCCTTCACGCGCCCACCCTCGGCATAGTTGCGCTTTTCCAGGATGCCGGTCACCCGGGCGCGCACCTCCACCTCGCGGGAGCCGATGGTCTGCGCGGCGTATTCCAGGCTCACGGATACCGCCTCCGGCTGGGCGGTGACCACCGCCACCGGCACCGGGCCGGCACCGAACGGATTGGCCGGCGCGTCCGCCGCGCCGCGGCCGCAGGCGGCAAGAATGAGGAGCAGGGGAAGGCCGAGTGCACGGACGGGCATCGGCCGCTGCAGGCGGTTCGTATCCATAGACGTCTCTCCGGTGGTCCCGTGAGAGGCCGGTTGGGGCGGCGCGGGACAGGGGTTGATTGAAATTCCGGAAGGGCGATAATACATACATGCATGGCTGTATGTAAAGCAAACTTCGATGAAACGTATACTTCAAACCCGCACTGCGAATGCGGTCATCGGAAGGGGAAAACGCTAGTGGCAAGACGGACCAAGAAAGAGGCGCTGGAAACGCGCAGCCGCATCCTCGATGCGGCGGAGCGGGTGTTCCACCGGGAGGGGGTATCGCGCACCTCGCTCGCCGACATCGCGGCGGAGGCCGGCGTCACCCGCGGCGCCATCTACTGGCACTTCGAAGACAAGGCCCATCTCTTCGACGCCATGATGCGCCGACTGATCGAGCCGCTCGACGCGAAGCTCGCGGAACTGCAGGGCGAGGTCGAGGGCAACCCGCTGGAAGGCCTGCGCGCCCTGGTGCTGTTCTTCATCGAGCGCCTGGCCGCGAGTCCCAGCTACCAGCGCGTGCTGGAGACCGCCTGGCACAAGTGCGAGTACGTGGGCGAGATGGCCGAGATCCGCGACCGGCACCTGGAGTGCGGCAACCGCCACCTGGGCATCATGGAAGAGGCCATGCGCCTGGCGCAGCGGCGCGGCTACCTGCCCGCCGCCCTGGTGCCGCGCCAGGCCGCGGTGGGGCTGATGGCGCTCACCGACGGCCTGGTCGTCAACTGGACCCTGGACCGCAAGCTCTTCCCCCTGGCCCGCTACGCCCCGCCGATCGTCGATGCCTACCTGCGCGGCCTGCAGGCGCCGGCCGCCAAGAAGCCCGCGCCGCGCCCCACCGCCCGCGGCGCCCGCAAAGCGTTGCGCGTCGCCTGAACCATGTCCATCCCGCAGATTTTCCGTGGGCGCATGACGGTGCCGGTGATCGCCGCGCCCATGTTCCTGGTCTCCGGCCCGCACTTGGTGACCGCCGCCTGCAAGGCGGGTGTCGCGGGCGCCTTCCCCTCGCTCAACGCGCGCCCCGTCGAGGTGCTCGACGAGTGGCTGACGCAAATCAACGCCGAACTGGGCGCGGCGCTCGCCGCCGATCCCCAGGCGCCCATTGCACCCTACGGGGTGAACCTCATCCTGCACCACTCCAACACGCGCTTGGAGCAGGACTTCGCCCTGGTGGTGAAGCACAAGGTGCCCTTCGTCATCACCAGCCTGGGCCACCCGGGCGAAGTGGTTAATGCCGTGCATGCCTACGGCGGCGTGGTGTTCAGCGACGTCATCCACGCCTACCACGCGAGGAAGGCTATGGAAGCGGGCGTGGACGGCATCATCTGCGTGGCGGGCGGGGCCGGCGGCCACGCCGGCACGCAAAGCCCCTTCTCCCTAGTGCGCGAAATTCGCGAGTTCTGGGACGGCGCCCTGGTGCTGGGCGGGGCGATCTCCGACGGCCGCTCCGTGCGCGCCGCCGAAGTGATGGGCGCCGATTTCGCCTACATGGGCACGCGCTTCATCGCCACCCAGGAATCCATGGCCCCGCCCGAGTACAAGCGGATGATCGTCGAGGCGGCGGCCAAGGACATCGTCTACACGGACGCCATCACCGGCACCCACGCCAACTTCCTCTGGCCCAGCCTGGAGCAGGCCGGCTACACCCGGGAGGCGCTGGCGGGGGCGAAGGGCAAGGAGGATTTCGGCACCGGCGCCAAGGCCTGGCGCGACACCTGGAGCGCCGGGCACGGCGTGGCGACGATCCACGACATTCCGACGGTGGCGGAATTGGTGGCGCGGCTGGGGGAGGAGTATCGGGAAGCGTGCGGGCTTCCGGTGAGTCCGGCAGTGAGTTGAGCCTTGTCGCTCCCGCGAAAGCGGGAGCCCAGAGACTTTGGACGCCGCTGGATTCCCGCATGCGCGGGAATGACAGGGCCCTTAGAACCGCGTATTGGTCAAATCCCGCGTCACTTCCAGCGGCTTGGCCGGCGTGCGGGCGCCGAAGATCAGCCGCCGCA
>CAYZLI010000188.1:0-6605 GCA_964479195.1 uncultured Rhodocyclaceae bacterium | reverse complement strand
ACACCATCCAGCAGCTTGATGAAATTCCGTTTCGGCTTGAACTGCACACGCAGTTCGGCCAGGTAGTCGCCGAATTGCGATAGCTGTTTCTGCGTTTTCATCAAGCCACCTACCTTGCGAATCAGTTTGATTGCCTCGTCGTAAGCAGCGTTGTTGGTCTGCTCGACGATGGGCGGCACCACGCGGCGGTAGAGGCTGACCGCGTCATCTGGACGCGCGGATTCGAGCTTCCCGGCCAGCGTGATCAGCAGGCTATGATCACAGGTACCTTCATGTGCGGCCGACCAGGCAGCATCCAGGTCCCCCTCCCACAAAGCAATCTGCACCCGCAGTGAATAGTTCGGAGCCGACGGTTTCGGCTTCCATCGGCTCGTCGTCGCCGCCTCGCGAGCAATGACCTCGTCGACCTTGATCAATGCACGCCCCCGTTGCACCGGCCAGGCGCCGAGCTTGCCGGCAACATCGTGCAGCTTCTTGTAGTGATCGAGAATCGGCCGTTCCTCGAATTGAATCCAGGTCAGTTGCAGCGCCTCGTCGTTGCGTTTGCGTTTGAGGTAGGCCGCCACCAGGAAATCGCGCAGGCGGTTGTCGGGACGCTCGGGGAACGCCTTCAGGCCTCGCTCCGCCCAATCCAGCGCCTTTTCCTGATGCTTGGCCTTGGCATAGATTTCGGCAATCTCGAGATAGCGGTAACCGGACGAAAGATCCCGCGACTTGATCGCTACCAATTCCTCGATGTCGCCGCTCGCCTCGGCCAGTTGCTCCATGATGCGGGTGATACGGTATCGATTGCCATCGTGGCCGTCCTTGCCGTCGCGTGGCTTGATCTTGCGCCACTCCGCCTCGGCTAATTCACGGTAGCGGCGTAATCCTTCCTTGCCGAGGACATCGCGGTAGGTGGCGGCATCGAAGCTGCACACATTGAACGGCAGCGTGGTTTCGAGGCGGAAAAGGCGCTCGGCCAGTCCGGCGGGTTCCGGCCGCGCCATGGTGCAGGCCTTCCGGTGCAATTCGCCCAGGCCATGGACCGTGCCGCTGACTTCACCATTCGAGTCGTCGATTTGCTCCAGCGCATTCTCTACACGTTCGATGGCGTATTCGGCCAGATCCACCAAACTCGCCGCAGTATCGGGTTTCAGCAGTTCCGCGAGCGATTCCGCCACCTGGTCGATACTGCCGGCGAAGGTGCCTACCTCCCGCCAGTCGACAAAGCCGTGAATGCGCGTCGCGCCGTCGATAGCCCGCCGGAACGCCTTGGCCACGTTGCCGCCACCGCCCGTGCGCTCAGCCTTGAGCAATAGCGACTGATAAAGCCGATCGTCGCGCTGAGCCACGTCCAGTAACAGCTCGATCAAGGTTTCCGGTGCTTGCGTGCTCAGATATTCCTTGATGTCGCGCCACGGGTCGCGTCGCTTGGCCTTGCCGGCCTTGGGTTTGGTTTCCGCTGCCTGCTCTGCCAGCCACGCCAGCCCTACGGCCACGCAATGCTTGCAGAAATAGCCTTCAGCGGCGCGCGGACAGGTGCAGTCGTAGGCCAGGTCGCCGTCGTCGTCGCGCAACTCGACCTGGTAGGTCTCGGTGCCTTCGACCTTGGCGGTGACCTTGTCATCGGTCGCCCGAAGGCGGCCAACGGCGCCGACGGAAAAGTATTCTTCGCCACGCCGGAAAGCAGTGGTTCCGGCGAGGTCTTCGAGGGCGGCGTGGGAGATCAGATCATCGAGCATTGGACCAAGTCCTCAAGCCCATGCTTGCCGACGGCCTGCTGGAGATGACGGTCCCGGACAAGCCCACCAGCAGCAAGCAGCGTTATCGATAACGCCGTGGTTGGGCTCCTTCCTTGAATTCGAGGCGCTCCCATTCGACGGGCTTGCCGTTGAGGAGGTCGTTGATGTTGATCGGGAGTGCCATGCGTTACCCTCTTTATTACCCTTACTTAGGGGTAATTACCCCTTTTTCCTCACCCATGTCGCCCCTGGTCCGCGTCCTTGGCATTCCACAGCGCCGGCTGCCTGCTGTTCGCGTAAAACCCGTCGCACCATATCGCGGCTAACGCCAGGGCAAGTCTGCTCCAGTTCGCTAATCGTAAATCCGCCAGTCTTGGCTGCAACTCGCTCAATGCCAGAAAGCACCTGATCACGTTTGGCACCGCGGGGAGCTTTAATCTCCCCTACCCGATCGGCAAATTCGCGATATGCGGTTTTCAGAATCGACAATACATAGTTGATGAACGGCCACGGATCGTGCTTGCCCTCGTGCCAGCCCTGCGAGCTTTGCTCCAGGGTTTCGTAGTAGCGGTCCTTTTTCTGCTCGAGGAGACTGCGCTTTCGATTAGCGCATGCTCGCGTAAGGCCTTGAGGCGTTGCGGCGATTGCCGGGTGTAGAGCTCCTGTTTGCCGCGGAATTCGCCGAGATCAGCTAGATACCAGGCTGTGGCGGGAGTAATTGAAGCCCCGCCCTGGACAAACATCTTGAGCGTTGATGTCAACTTACAGAGCACACCCTTATGCATTGTTTTTTCTTGATTATTTTTCAATGCACCGTGCACACCATGCAAGGATCGAAAGAGCGCACCACGTGCTGCACGGCCACCGGCGTCTTCTCGCCCTCACGAACCGGCGTGCCCACCAGGGCCTGTTCCAGCGGTCCGGGCACGCCGGCGCTGTCCCGGGGCGAGAAGTTCCAGGTGGTGGGGGCGATGATCTGGTAGTTGCGGATGCGCCCGCGCCCCACCTCCAGCCAGTGGCCCAGGGCGCCGCGGGCCGACTCGACCATGCCGACGCCGCGCGCCTCGTCGGGCATGGCGCCCTGGTGGCACCAGGGCTCGCCCAGGCGGAAACCCTGCACCCACTGCTCCATGGCCGGCACCACCAGCGCGAGCTCGAGCAGCCGGGCGATGACGCGGTTGGCCACGTTGCCGCCGCTCTCCCGCAGCAGATCGCGGACGAGCGGATGGCCGTCGACCGCCTGGCGGGCCAAGGCCCCGGCCTCGACGACGCGCCCGTTCCAGCGCGGCGCCTTGCACCAGGAGTAGGCCTCCGCCTTGTCGATATTGGGCAGCGTGGTGCCCGCCGCGGGATGCTGGACCGTCTCCACGCCGTCCATCCAGGCATGGGAGAGGTCTTCGCTGATCGCCTTCTGCTCGATGGCATGCAGCGCCCCGTCCCACACGCCCGGGCAGAACAGCCGACCCTCCTCCAGCGGATAGTTGCCGTAGCTGATGAAGGCGTCGGTGGCGCGGCCCAACCGGTGCAGCTCCAGGTCCCGCGCGATCTCCAGGAACAGGCGGAAATCGCTGTGCCCGGCGGGATGCGCATCGCGCCAGGCGGCCAGTTCCGCGGCACTGGCGAGCGCACCGACGGTTTCCAGCGCATCGCCGAACAGCGTCGCCTCCAGGTAGGCGCGGAACTGGCGCAGCAGCACGAGCAGGCGGATGCGCTCCGAGGCCTGCACGGCCTGGGCCGTGCCGCCCGGCTGGATGGACAGGGTGTGGGGCCACTTGCCGGCGAGAAAGCCCATGAGCTGCAGGAAGGCCGCACGGGCCGGCAGGGCATCGCGCATGGCGCTGCCCGACACCGCCTTGAAGCGCGTCGCCACCTGTTCGAACCAGGGCCGGCCGCGATAGGCCTCGCGGGCGAAGTCCGGCATGAAGAAGAGGTAGAAGTGGGCGAAGTGGTCGGCCAGGTTCTCGTTGGCGAGGATGAGATTCGTGGCCAGCCGCCCGTTGGGCGGCGGCGCGATGCCCATTGCCGCGGCCAGGGCGTCGGCGGCGGCGGCGGACTGGGAGACGGAGCAGATGCCGCAGATGCGCGGCACGAACACCAGCGCGTCGAACGGGTCCTTGCCCAGAAGGATCTGCTCGAAACCGCGGTACATGGGGGAATTCACATGGGCCGCGCGCACCGCGCCCTCGGCGACGTCGAGGCTGACTTCCAGGTCGCCTTCGACGCGGTTGAAGGGGCCGACGACGAGTCGGGTCACTTCAAGCCCGTCTTGCGCACCGCCGGCGTCACCACCAGGTGGTCGGCGACGGCGTTCTCGCGCACGCGGCGCGGGGTGGCGGACTTGGACAGGGCCGCCAGCGCCACGAACCAAGCCTTCGGCATGTCTGTGGGCAGGCCGATGGGGATGCCGGCCACCTTCGGCGTGCGGGCGAAGGGATGGCCCGGTTCCTCGAAGCCCGGTTCGGTGCAACTGATGCAGGCATAGCCCCCCTGGGTGCACGAGCCGACGCCGTTCCAGGGGCGCGTATTGCAGTCGGCATGGGCCTGGGTGCCCTTGCAGCCCAGGTTCTCCATCAGGCAGCCCAGGTCCGAAGGCTTCTCGGCGCTGGCCTTGAACTCGTAGTACTCGTTGCGCGCGCAGCCGTGGTGCACCAACTGGTCGGCGTAAAGGCGCGGCCGGCCGGCCGAATCGAGATCCTGCTCGCCGAAAGCGCCGAGGGCGAGCGAGAGCAGCGTGTCGGTCACCCAGCCCGGGTGCGTCGGGCAGCCGGCGACGTTGATCACCGGGAGCCCCGCACCGGAGCGATACTCGGCGCCCAGCAGCCCGCCGCGGATCGCGCCCTCGTGCTGCAGGCCGCAGGCGTCGGTTGGATTCACGCCGGCCGCCGTGATGCCCCCGTAGGCGGCGCAACTGCCGATGGCCAGGGTGTAGCGGGCGCGGGCGGCGAGCCGCGCCACCCAGTCCGTCATGGGCTTGCCGGTGCCGGAGAGCATGTGGAAGCGGCCGCTGCCGTTGGGGCCGCGCAGCAGCGCGCCTTCGATGCAGAGGATGTCCAGGGGCAGGCGGCCTTCCGCCCAGGCTTCCAGCACGTCGAGGGCCTCGTCGCCGGTCTGTTCGGAGAGCGCGGGATGCCAGCCCACCTCGATGCCGCCATCGCGCAACAGACCGAAGATATCCCGGGCATCCGAGCACAGCAGCGACATGGTGCAGCCGCCGCAGCCGCCGGACTGGAGCCAGACGAGATTCAGGGGGAGCTTTCCTCGGGATTCCACCAGCGAACTTTGCCCCGGAACGGACCTTCAGGCAAGCGGGGCAGTCAAGACTCGACGAAATTTTCTTGTGGCGCCGTAGGGCGCAATAAGCGAAGCGCATTGCGCCGGATACCGCCGAGGAAAGCGCGCCGGGACAAGGCCTGCCTGCGTCCCTGGTCGGCCGCCAACAGGGCATCCAGAGCGGCCCGGGTGGCCTGGCGGGCCTCGTCCTGCGAGGAGCGCCGCCGGATTTCCCCCCTCAGCCCTCACGTTTCGCTCACCACCATGAACTTGTGCTTCGGCGCGTCGCACTCCGGGCAGCGCCAGTGCTCCGGCAGGCGCGCGAAGGACGTGCCGGGCGGCACCTGCCACACGGGATCGCCCGCCTCCGGGTCATAGACCCACCAGCAGATGCCGCACTCCAGCTTGGCCTGCTCGGCGATGCGCCCGCCGTCGCCGAGATAGGAGCCTTCGAACATGATCGCTACTCCTGCGCCAGGATTTCCAGCCATTCGCCCAGGCGCTCGGCGCTGTCCTCGAAGTCCTGGCGGGCGGCGAGCGCCACCTCGGGGACGTCCACCACCTCGATGGTGTCGAGGATCAGTTTGTCCATGCTGTTGAAGTACTGCACGCGCCACACGTAGGCCAGCCGCGTGCTGGTGATGCGACAGTTGCCGTAGCCGCGCGACAGGATGGTCGCCGGCCCGGTGCCGAGCGCCTGCGCCAGGTATTCGTGGTCTTCGGGAGACACCGGCAGCAGGGTCAGGTTGATGGCATGGGCCGGCTCGCCGCGGCGATAGGCCGATGCGTGCTCCTGTATCTCCGCCAGCAGGGCCGGCGCGTTCATGAGCTCCGCCCCTTGGGGTGGCGGCGCCACCGAGGGCGCGCCCAGGAACGCCGCGGCTTCGCCCACTACCGATGGAATGGCACAGGCCTCGATGCGGTCGGCGGCGAGGCTGCTGTCCTCGCGCAGTTCGCGCACGCGCCACACGCCCGCGAAGGCCGTTTCCTGGATGCGCAGATGGCGCGGCGCATGCACGATGGCGCTCACCTCCCCTTCGCCCAGGGTCTGATTGAGCAGGTCGAGGGACTCGGCATCCAGGTCGCTCAACTCGAAACGGGCGCCGCCGGACGCATTGCGCAACGCTTCGATGAGCCGTGCGAGGATCGCGCGCACTTCGCGGAGCGCGCGCGGGTCGGCCTCCTCCGGCGGCAGCGGCTGGCGGAAGACCGCCATGTCGGAGGGCATGGGCAGGTAGTCCAGCGCCTCCTCCTGCGGCTGGGAGCCGGGGCCGAGGACATGGACGGGGATGGGAAAGGATTTCATGTTGGCTCCTAATGGCAGGCCTGGGACGCGCCCTCGGCGCGCACGACGATGCCCACGCCCGGCGCCCGGCCCATGGGCTTGTCCAGCATGGCCGCCACCTCGCGCAGGTAGACACCCCAGTCGCGCATGCCCTCGATGGCGCCCACATAACCGCCGTCGCGCAGGAAGATGAGCGCCGGCCAGGTGCGCAGGCCGTAGCGGCCGGCCAGGGCCCGGGCGGAGACCACATCCAGCACGCCGGCCGTGAGCCGCCCGCCCAGGCTCTTCAGCACCTCGGGCAGCACGATGGCCACGTCCCAGGTCTC
>CAYZLI010000187.1:0-6651 GCA_964479195.1 uncultured Rhodocyclaceae bacterium | reverse complement strand
CGCTGCGTCAATCGGCGCCGCCGCGCGGCCAGCGGATAGGGGTCGGGCAGTGATATATAAAACATATCAAGTTGATTTGAAATAAAACTAACACCTATTACCCATGATGTCTAAAATGAGATCAGCCCCGATCGAGCGGGGCTCATGCCCAACAGCTATGTAAGGAGACCGACCATGCAACTCAAGGGATCGAAAACCGAGGGAAACCTGAAGGCGGCCTTCGCCGGCGAGTCCCAGGCCAACCGCCGCTACCTGTACTTCGCCAACAAGGCGGACGTGGAAGGCCAGAACGACGTGTCCGCCCTGTTCCGCTCCACCGCGGAAGGGGAGACCGGCCACGCCCACGGCCACCTGGAATACCTGGAGCAGTGCGGCGACCCGGCCACCGGGCTGCCCATCGGCCCCACGCGCGAGAACCTCAAGGCGGCCATCGCCGGCGAGACGCACGAGTACACCGACATGTATCCGGGCATGGCCAAGACCGCCCGCGAGGAGGGCTTCGACGAGATCGCCGACTGGTTCGAGACGCTGGCCAAAGCCGAGCGCTCCCACGCCAACCGCTACGTGAAAGCGCTGGAGCAGTTGACCGACTGAACAACACGCCGCGCAGCGGCTTGTTGCGGCGTAGGCTAACCTGCCGAAGGCAGGTTAAGGGCGGCAACCCGGCCGGAGTCAAGAACTAACCATGATCGCCCGCGAAGGCAACCTGGAAGCGCCGACCCGCCACCCGATCGCGTGGCGGGAGCCGGCGTTCTACGACGAGGCGGCGTGTACGGCCGAGCTCGGGCGCATCTTCGGGATCTGCCACGGCTGCCGCCGCTGTGTGTCCCTCTGCAACACCTTCCCGACCCTGTTCGACCTGATCGACAACGGGCCGACGGGCGAGCTGGACGGGGTGGCGAAGGCCGACTACGGCAAGGTCGTGGACCAGTGCTATCTCTGCGACATCTGCTACATGACCAAGTGCCCCTATGTGCCGCCCCATGCGTGGAACGTGGATTTCCCTCACACCATGCTGCGGGCCAAGGCGATCAAGTTCCGGAAGGGCGAGGTGCGGTTGCGCGACAAGCTCCTGTCCGCCACCGACGCCCTGGGCAAGCTGGCCACCATCCCCGTGGTCGTGCAGACCGTCAACGCCGTCAACAAGTCGGGGCCGGCGCGCGCCCTGATGGAAAAGGCTCTAGGGGTGAAGAAGGAGCGCTGGCTGCCCGAATACGCCGGCGCAAAATTTCGCAACCGCGTGCCGCAAAGCCGGAATCACCCCGTGCGCGACGGGGCGCGCACGCCGGGCAAGGTGGCCATCTACGCGACCTGCTACGTGAATTACAACGAGCCGGGCATCGGCCACGACCTGGTGGCGATCCTGGAGCACAACGCGATTCCCTATGTGCTCGTCGAGAAGGAGGCCTGTTGCGGCATGCCCAAGCTGGAACTGGGCGACCTGGAGGCGGTGGCGAGGAACAAGGAGGCCAACATTCCCCGGCTCGCCGCCCTGGCGTATCAGGGTTACGCGATCCTCACCGCCATTCCCTCCTGCACCCTGATGTTCAAGTCGGAGCTGCCCCTGCTCTTTCCTGAGGACGAGGACGTGAAGGCGGTCGCCGAGGCCATGTTCGATCCGTTCGAGTACTTGGTCCTGCGCGGCAAGGATGGCCTGCTCAAAACCGATTTCACGCGACCCCTGGGCAAGGTGAGCTACCACATCCCCTGCCATCTGCGCGTGCAGAACCTGGGGCGAAGAACCGAGGAGATGCTGCGCCTGGCCGGGGCCACCGTGACCACCGTGGAGCGTTGCTCCGGGCATGACGGCACCTGGGGCGTGAAGCGCGAGTACTACGCCACGTCCATGAAGATCGGCAAACCGGTGTTCAAGGCCATGGCCGGTGCCGCGCCGGACTGGGTGAGCTCGGACTGCGCCATCGCCGGCCGCCACATCCTGCAGGGCATGACCGAGGCCGATCAGGCGGGCGAGGCGAAGAAGGCGCATCCGCTCACGCTGCTGCGCCTGGCCTACGGCCTTTAAGCGTCACAAGGAGCAATCATGAATGCGAGCATCGACCGTGACAGCCTGTTGAGCCTCGAAGCCTACGCCAAGGCGCGCAAGGAGTTCCGCGCCCGGGTCATCCCGCACCGGCACCTGCGCACGGTACGCCTGGGCGCGCATGTCGCCCTGCAGTTCGAGGACGAGTTGACCGTCCGCTACCAGATCCAGGAGATGCTGCGCATCGAGCGCATCTTCGAGGAGGACGGCATCCAGGCCGAGATCGACGTGTATGGGGCGCTGCTGCCGGACGGCTCCAACTGGAAGGCGACCATGCTGATCGAATACCCGGACGTGGACGAGCGCCGCCGGGCGCTGGCCCGCCTGATCGGCATCGAGGACCGGGTCTGGGTGCGCGTGGCCGGGCACAACAAGGTCTACGCCATCGCCGACGAGGACATGGAACGGGAGACCGCGGAGAAGACCTCCGCCGTGCACTTCCTGCGCTTCGAGCTGACGGCGGCGATGAAGGAGGCGGTCAAGGCGGGCGCGAGCCTGACGATGGGCGTCGACCACCCCAACTACGAGGCCCGTGCCGAGGTGTCCGAGGCGGTGCGCGCCGCCTTGGTGAAGGACTTGGCGTAGGGCGCATCCGGCGCAATGCGCTTCGTCCTTCGCCAGACTCAGGACAGGCTTATTGCGCCCTACACGGAGGGCCGCTGCTCGAAGCGGTCGAACTCCCCCTCGCCCAGTTCGACTTCCACGCGGGCGACGCGCGCTGCCGGGGGGCCGCGCCGCGCCCAGGCGATGAGCTGGGCGACGGCCTCGTCGTCCCCGCAGATCGTCGCCTCCACCGTGCCGTCGCGGCGGTTGCGCACCCAGCCGGTGAGGCCCAGGCGCTCGGCCTCCCAGGCGAGCGAGGCGCGGAAGCCCACGCCCTGGACGAGGCCGTGGATGACGAGGCGCCGGGCGGCCATCAGTCCGTCTTTTTATGCGGGCTGATGGCGGTCAGGATGCCTTGCAGCAGCGCCTGCGGCGTGGGCGGGCAGCCGGGCACGGCCACATCCACGGGGATCACGTTGGCCACCCGTCCGCAACTGGCATAGCTCTCGCCGAAGATGCCGCCCGTGCAGCCGCAGTCGCCCACCGCCACCACCAGCTTGGGTTCCGGCGTGGCCTCAAAGGCGCGCTTCACGGCGATCTCCATGTTCTTCGCCACGGGACCGGTCACCAGCAGCATGTCCGCGTGGCGGGGGCTGGCGGCGAACTTGATGCCCAGCGCCTCCAGATTGTAGTAGGGGTTGCTCAGGGCGTGGATTTCCAGCTCGCAGCCGTTGCAGGAGCCCGCATCCACATGGCGGATCACCAGGGCGCGGCCGAGGGTTTCCAGCATCGCCGCCTCCAGCCGCTGCGCCGTGGCGCGCAGCGCGTCGTCGGGCCGCGGCGGCGCCTCGGTCTTGATGCCGGTGCGCACGATCTGTCTGAGCAGTTGGTACATGCTGGAACGGGCCCTAAAGGTCGTGTCCCGAGTAGGACAGGTTGAACGACTTGTTGATCAACGGGAAGTCGGGGACGATGTTGCCGATCACGGCGTGTTCCAGCACCGGCCAATTCTGCCAGGACGGGTCGTGGCAATGGCAGGAGCGGATGGCCCCGTTGCCGCCCGCCTCCAGGGCCACCAGCACCTCGCCGCGCCAGCCTTCGATCCAGCCCAGCCCGCGGGCGCCCGCGGCGGCCGGCGGCAGCGGTGCGCGCGTCTCGCCGGCGGGCAGCCGTCCCAGGATCTGGCGGATGAGGCGCAGGGACTCGAACACCTCCTCGAAGCGCACCGTGACCCGCGCCGCCACGTCGCCGTTGCGGTGGGTGACCATGTTCACGTCGAGCCGGTCGTAGGGCGCGCAGGGGGCGACGACCCGCAAGTCCCAGGACTGGCCGCTCGCCCGGCCGGCCAGGCCGATCACGCCGAGTCGGGCCGCCAGCCGCGGCGGCACGCAGCCGGTGGTGAGAAAGCGGTCCTGCAGCCCCGCATGGTCATCGTAGATGGCCTTGAGTACGTGCACCTGCCGCTCCACCGTGTCGCACTGGTCGAGCAGGCGGGCGATGTCCTCTTCCTTCAGGTCACAGGAGAGGCCGCCCGGCACGACCCGATCCATCATGAAGCGGTGGCCGAACAAGGCTTGATTGAGCCGCAGCCAGTCCTCCCTCAGGCGCATGAACTGGGCCAGCCCAAAGGCCAGCGCCGCATCGTTGCCGAGATAGCCCAGGTCGCCCAGGTGGTTGGCGATGCGTTCGCGCTCCAGCAGCAGCGCCCTCAGCCACAGGGCACGGCTGGGCACGGGACACGCGGTGATGGATTCCGCCGCCTGGGCGTAGGCCCAGGCGTAGGCGACGGTGGAATCGCCGGAGATGCGTCCGGCGAGCCGGTAGCCTTCGTGCAGCGCCAGGCGCTCGAAGCGCTTGGCGATCCCCTTGTGCGTGTAGCCCAGGCGCTCCTCCAGGCGCAGCACCTTCTCGCCGACGATGGAGAAGCGGAAATGCCCGGGTTCGATGATGCCGGCATGGATCGGCCCGACGGGAACCTCATGCACCCCGTCGCCCTCGACCCGCACGAAGGCGTAGTCCTCGGGCTCGGGCGGGAAGTTCTTGTCCGGGCTCGCGTCGCGGCGCAGGGGGAAGAAGTCCGCCGGCCAGTTGGCGTGGCGCAGCCAGGGGCGATCGCAGCCCTCGTGCCCGTCGGCGCGCAGGCCGAGCATGTCGAAGGCGGCCCGCTGCAGTCGCGCCGCTGCCGGGAAATGGGGCGAAAGATCCGGAAAGACCGGATGCGCGGCGGGCAGGTCTACGGACAGGCAGGCGAGGCCCTCGCGCACGGCGAAGGCGGTGTGCAGGCGGAAGCCCCGGCCCCGGTCCCGCTCGTCGCTGCCCCAGAGGGAAACCAGGCGGCCGCCCGAGTCGGGCAGGGCCTGGCAGAAGGCGACGAGCTGCTCGGCCGTCGCCTCGCCCCAGGCGGCGGGCACGGCGCCTGGCAGGACTTTGAATTCGATGGGTTGTTCGTGGAGATACATGGCTCGGATCGCTTACCCGATAAAGCGCGCCGCCTGCCGGTACCAGTCGGCCAGATAGGGGGGAATCCACAGCCCCAGCATCAGCACCAGCGCCAGGTGCACGAACACCGGCAGGATGGCCGGCGGGTGGGGCAGCCGCCGCCCTGTGGCCTCGCCGAACACCATGGGTTGCACCTTGCCGAAGACGGCGGCGAAGGCCACCCCCAGGGCCACCAGGAGGATGGGCGTGGCCCAGGGGTGCTCGCGCATGGCCGTGGTGAGGATGAGGAACTCGCTGGCGAAGACGCCGAAAGGCGGCATGCCGAGGATGGCGAGCGTCCCCAGCATCAGGCCCCAGCCGACGGTTGGGTTGCCCTTGATCAGCCCGCGGATGTCCTCCATGAGCTGGGTGCCGGCCTTCTGGGCCGCGTGGCCGACGGCGAAGAAGATGGCCGACTTGGTCAGCGAATGCACGGTCATGTGCAGGAGTCCCGCGAAGCTCGCCAGCGGGCCGCCCATGCCGAAGGCGAAGGTGACCAGGCCCATGTGCTCGATGGAGGAGTAGGCGAACATGCGCTTGATGTCGCGCTGCCGCGAGAGGAAGAAGGCGGCCACGGTCACCGAGACCAGGCCGAAGCCCATCATCAGGTTGCCGGCGAAGTGGGTGCCGAGCGCCCCGTCGGCGAGCACCTTGCAGCGCACGACGGCGTAAAGCGCCACGTTGAGCAGCAGCCCCGAGAGCACGGCGGAGACCGGGGTGGGGCCCTCGGCGTGGGCATCCGGCAGCCAGTTGTGCAGGGGCACCAGGCCCACCTTGGTGCCGTAGCCCACCAGCAGGAAGACGAAGGCCAGCGACAGCACCGTCGGCTCCAGTTGCGCCTTCACTGCGTCCAGGTGGGTCCACAGGAGCGCGCTGCCTTCCGAGCCGAGGAGCTTCTCCGCGGCGAAGTAGAGCAGGATGGTGCCGAACAGGGCCTGGGCGATGCCCACGCCGCAGAGGATGAAGTACTTCCAGGCGGCCTCCAGGCTGGCCGCCGTGCGGTAGAGGGAGACCAGCAGCACCGTGGTGAGCGTCGCCGCTTCCATGGCCACCCAGAGGATGCCCATGTTGTTGGTGAGCAGAGCCAGCAGCATGGTGAACATGAAGAGCTGGAACATGCTGTGGTACAGGCGCAGCCGCGCCGCCGTCAGCTTGCCGTGCTCGTGTTCGACCCGCATGTAGGGGCGGGAGAAGAGCGAGGTGGTAAAGCCGACGAAGGCCGTCAGCGCCACCAGGAAGACGTTGAGCGAATCGACGAAGAACTGGTCGTCGTAGGCGCGCATGGGGCCGTGGGCGACGATCTTCGCGGTGAGCACCGCCGCGGCGATGAGGGTGGCCAGGCTGAAGGCGGCGTTCAGCTCGGCGGCCCCCTTGCGGTGTCCAACGAGGGCGAGCGCCAGCCCCCCGGCCAAAGGAGTGGCGAGCACGGCCATCAGTTCCATGCCCGGCGCCTCCCATCCTGCAAAATCTCATTCCTCACGCAGCTTCTCCATGTGCCGGATGTCCAGGCTGTCGAACTGCTGGCGGATCTGGAAGAAGAACACGCCCAGGATGACCATCCCCACCAGCACGTCCAGGGCGATGCCCAG
>CAYZLI010000186.1:4065-6682 GCA_964479195.1 uncultured Rhodocyclaceae bacterium | reverse complement strand
GCTACTTCTTCTTGGCCCGCGGGTGAGCCGCGTCGTAGACCTTGGCCAGGTGCTGAAAATCCAGATGGGTATACACCTGCGTCGTGCCGATGCTGGCATGCCCCAGCATCTCCTGCACGGCGCGCAGGTCGCCGGAGGACTGCAGCACGTGGGAGGCGAAGGAGTGGCGCAGCATGTGGGGATGGACGTGCTGGCCGAGGCCGCGTTTCTTCGCCCAGCGCTCGAGACGGGCCTGGACCATGCGCATGGACAAGCGCGTGCCGCGCCGGCTGACGAAGAGCGCCGGACAGTCGGCGGCGGCGATCTCCTCGCGCCGGGCGAGCCAGGCGGCGAGCGCCCGGCGCGCCGCGCTGCCCACGGGGACGGTGCGCGTCTTGGCGCGCTTGCCGGTGACCGTCACCTCGCCTTCCGCCATGTCCCGGGCGGCGTTGCAATCCAGGCCGGCCAGCTCCGCCAGGCGCAGGCCGGAGGAATAGCACAGCTCGAACATGGCCTTGTCCCGCAGCTCCAGGAGATCGTCGGCTTGCGCCTCGAGCAGGGCATGGGCCTGATCGGGGGAGAGCACGGCGGGCAGGGCCTGCTTCGCCTTGGGCGCGCGAACCGTGAGGCAGGGGTTCTGGGTCAGGCCCCGGTGGCGCCCGAGCCAGTTGAAGAAGCCGCGCCAGGCGGACAGGGCGCGGGCGAGCGAGCGGCCGGAGAGGCCGCGCCCGTGCAGTTGGGCAACGAAGCGGCGGATGTCATGGGTGCGCAGTCGTGCCAAGGGCGCTTCGCCGGCCAGTTGCAGCAGCGCATTCAGGTCGCGGCCGTAGCTCTCCAGGGTGCGCGGGCTGGCGCGCCGCTGGTGGGCCAACTCGTCGAGGTAGCCGGACAAAGCGGCCCGCGCCTCCTGTCCGGCGAGCCCGGCCTCGGTCATGCTGCCTCCGCTGGGAATTCGGCGTAACGCCCGTGCCTGCGTAGCTGCACAGTGAAGCCGAATTGTTGCCGCGCTCCGCTGCGCACGTTCCGAGGCGCGACGCTCCCGCGCGGCCCCCGAGGAGGCAGCGCGTCAACGCATGGAAGCCGCGCAAGGCGCGGCTGAACCGTCGTCACCCCTTTCCTCGGGAAAGGGGGCGGGGGATAGGTTTTCACACCTATTCCAGGGCCCGCAGCACCGCCGCGCTGGCCATCTCGCCGATGTGGCCGAGGTAGAGCGTGCCCATCTCGGGATAGAAGCGCTGCACGTCCTCGGAGCCCAGCGCCAGCAGGCCGATCGTCTCCGCCCCGCGCCGCAGCGCCACCAGGGCGAGCGAGCGCACGTGGGCACCGGCCTCGCCGAACCAGGAGGCCGCCTCGAAGCCGGCGTTCGCACCGCAGAAGGGATGGGCCAACCCCGCAGCGAAGATGCGGGTTTGTTCACTTACCGCGGCGAAGATGCGCGTCTGCTCGGCGACTTCGGCGAACTCCGCTTCGCCCGGCCGGGCCGGCACGTTCCACAGGCGCAGGGCGACATGGGGCACGGCGAAGTCCTCGCCCAGATGGGAGTAGAGGGCGCGCAGCACGGCGGCGAAGTCGGCGGCGCCGGCCAGGGCCACGGCCAGGCGGTGCACTTTCTCGCCGATGGCATCGTTCTCCTCGCCGAAGCGGATCAGCTCGGCGAGCTTGGCCTCGAGCTGCTTGGCCTTCTCGCGCAGGGTGAGGATCTGCCGCTCGGTGATGGAGATGGCGCGCCCGCCATGGGGGTGCGGGATGCAGAGCTGCGCCAGCAGCTCGGAATACTCCTCGAAGAACTTCGGGTTGTCCTGCAGGTAGCGCGCGATTTCGTCGGCTTTCATTTTTCCTCTCGCTCTTGTTTCGTAGGGCGGGTTAGCCGCAGGCGTAACCCGCCGGATGTGTGTGCGAAAACATCCGGCGCAATACGCTCCGCTATTGCGCCCTACAGTTCTATCTCACCTTCGAACACCGTCACCGCCGGGCCGGTCATGAGCACCGGCTGGCCGTAGCCGCCCCAGGCGACGGAGAGCTCGCCGCCCCGCGTGGCCACGCGCACCGGCGAGTCGAGCAGGCCGCGGACGATCCCGGCCACCACCGCGGCGCAGGCGCCCGTGCCGCAGGCCAGGGTCTCGCCGGCGCCTCGCTCGAAGACGCGCAGGCGGATGGCGTGGCGGTCCACCACCTGCATGAAGCCGGCATTGACCCGCTGGGGAAAGCGCGGGTGGTTCTCGATCCGCGGCCCCAGCTCGGCCACGGGCGCCGCTTCCACGTCGGCCACCACCTGCACCGCATGGGGGTTGCCCATGGACAGGGCCGTGATCTCCACGGTGCGGCTGCCCACCGCCAGCGGCTGCACCAGGGCGTCGCTTTCGGTGAGGAAGGGGACATGGGAGGGCTCGAAGCGCGGCACGCCCATGTCCACCGTCACGTCGCCGCCCGCTTCCAGGCGCGGCGCGATGACGCCGGAGCGGGTCTCGACGCGGATCTCGCGCTTGGTGGTGAGCCCCTTCTCGTGCACGAAGCGCGCGAAGCAGCGGGCGCCGTTGCCGCACTGTTCCACCTCGCCGCCGTCGGCGTTGAAGATGCGGTAGCGGAAATCCACGTCCGGCCGCGCGGCCTTCTCCACCACGAGAATCTGGTCGCAGCC
>CAYZLI010000186.1:0-3965 GCA_964479195.1 uncultured Rhodocyclaceae bacterium | reverse complement strand
CGCCACAGGCAGCGGTCCATCACCACCGTCATGCCGCCGGCCTGGGCACGCAGGGCCGCTTCCTTGTTGACGATGCCGTCCTGCAGCCAGAGGCGCGTGAGTCCCAGCCGCAGGCACTCGTCCACGATGGGTCCCACATGCTCGGCGGCGCGAAAGACCTCCACCAGGTCGATTCGCTCCGGCACTTCCGAGAGGCAGCCGTAGGCCCGCTCGCCCAGCACTTCCTCCACCTTGGGCCGCACCGGGATGATGCGGTAGCCGAAGCCCTGCAGGGCCTTGGCGATGCGGTGGGCGGGCCGCGCCGGGTTGGGGGAGAGGCCCACCACGGCGATGGTCTTCACCGCGCGCAGCATGGGGCAGATTTGTTCGGGGCTCGGGTTCTTGAACATGGCGCAATGTTAATAGATTCCCGCCTCGCCCGGCGGCCGGGTCTTGAAGCGCTTGTGCAGCCAGAAGTACTGCTCGGGCATTTCCGCCACGCAGGCCTCGATATAGGCGTTCATGCGGCGCGTGTCGGCTTCGATGCTCTCGCCCGGATACGCCTCCCAGGGCGGGCGCAGCTCCACCACATAGCCGGCGCCGCCGGGCAGCATGCGCGTCAGCACGGGAATCACCACGGCCCCGGTCATGCGCGCCAGGCGCGCCAGACCCGTGATGGTGGCCGCCGGCACGGCGAAGAAAGGCACGAAGACGGTGTCGCGCTGGCCGTAGTCCATGTCCGGCAGGTAGTAGAACGGGCGGCCCGCCTTCATGGCCCTGATGGCCTGGCGCACGCCCTCCTGGCGGGAGAGCAGGAGGGAGTCGCCGAAGCGGGTGCGGCCCTTGTAGAGCGCGGCGTTGAAGAGGAAGTTCTTCTGCTGGGCGTAGATGCTCACCATGTCCAGCTCCAGGGTGAGCCGCGTCCAGCCCATGTCCAGCCCGACGAAGTGGGGCACGAACAGGATCACCGGGCGGCCGGCCGCCTGCCGCAGGTGCTCCAGCCCTTCGATGCGCACCAGCCGCCTGAGGTACTCCGGCGGCGACCACCAGAGCAGCCCGCGCTCGAGGAAGCTGCGGCCGAAGGCGCGGAAATGCCGCTTCGCCAGCGCCTCGCGCTCGGCCTCCGGCAGCTCGGGAAAGCACAGGCGCAGGTTGGTGAGCGCCACGCGGCGCCGCTCGCGGGCCAGCCCGTAGAGGATCATGCCGAGGCCGGCACCCAGCCTTGCGAGCAGGCAAAGCGGCAGGAAATGCAGCAGCCAGATCAGGGCGAGGCCCAGGCGGGTCATCATGGCGACGGCGGCTCCGCGCCGGCCGGCACCTTGTAACGGTTGTAGCCCCACAGGTACTGCTCGGGGCAGCACCGGATGAGCGCTTCCAGGGCGGCGTTCAGGAGCAGCGCGCGCTCTTCCAGGGATCCGTTGATCTCCCGCTCGGGCGCGGACAGGTGCAGGTGATAGCCGGCGCCGCGGGGCAGGCGTTCGGCATAGGCCATGATCACCCGGGTGCCTTCGCTTTCCGTCAGGCGGGCGGCGAGGGTCATGGTATAGGCCGGCCGGCCGAAGAACCCGGCCCACAGGCCCTCACCCACGCCCGGCACCTGGTCGGGCAGCATGCCCACCGCTTGGCGGCGCTTCAGCGCCCGCGCGAGCTGCCGCACGCCGGAGAGGTCCGCCGGCGCCAGGCGCAGGTTGGGGCCGCCGCGCCCCGCCTCGATCAGCGGCTTGAGCCAGGCCTGCTTGGGCGGGCGGTAGAGCACGGTGATCGGCGCGTGGGCGGCGTAGTACTGGGCCGTCACCTCGAAACAGCCCAGGTGCGGCGTTAGAAAGAGGATGCCCTCGCCGCGCTGCCAGGCCTGTTCCACCAGTTCCCAGCCGCTCACCCGCCGGACCAGGCCCGCCACCTCTTGCCGCTCCCGCATCCAGATGCGCGGCAACTCCAGCACGCCCCGGCCGGCATGGGCGACCGCCGCTGGGAGGATGGCATCCGCCTGCCCGCCCGGATAGGCCAGGGCGAGGTTTTCCCGGGTATGCCGGCGATAGACGGGCGAACCGAGGTAGGCGGTCCAGCCCAGCGCCGCGCCCAGGGCGTGTAACACGCGCAGGGGCAGCCGGCCCAGCAGACGGAACAGGGGGAGCATGGAGGGATGCGTCCGGTTTGACCGGATTCGTATCAAAAATTATAATTATCGTTCCGCCGAGTTAATTTAGACAACTTGCAGGGCGGATCCGGGACTGCCCGGAAGCAGAACAAATACTGCTAAAGCGTCACCTGCTCGACTTCCCGGGGCCGGTAACGTCGGTCCATACGGGAAACACAAGGAGCAGGACTCCATGTCCCACGAGTATCTCTTTTCGTCCGAATCGGTCTCCGAAGGCCATCCGGACAAGGTCGCCGACCAGATTTCCGACGCCATCCTCGACGCCATCCTGGCCGAGGACCCGCGCGCCCGCGTCGCGGCCGAGACCCTGGTGAACACCGGCCTGGTTGTGCTGGCCGGCGAAATCACGGTGAAGCCGATCCACATCGACTTCATCGACATCGCCCGCGACACCATCCGCAAGATCGGCTACAACGACCCGACCCTGGGCTTCGATGCCGGCAGTTGCGCCGTGCTGGTGGCCTACGACAAGCAGTCCTCGGACATCGCCCAAGGGGTGAACGAAGGCCAGGGCCTGGATCTCGACCAGGGCGCCGGCGACCAGGGCCTGATGTTCGGCTACGCCTGCAACGAGACGCCGGCGCTCATGCCCTTCCCCATCTATTACGCCCACCGGCTTATGCAGCGCCAGTCGGAGCTGCGCAAGGACGGGCGCCTGTCCTGGCTGCGGCCCGATGCCAAGAGCCAGCTCACGGTGCGCTACGCGGACGGCAAGCCCGCCGAGATCGACACCGTGGTGCTCTCGACCCAGCACCACCCGGATCTCACCCACGAGCAGATCACCGAGGCGGTGATCGAGCAGATTGTGAAGCCCGTGCTGCCGCCCCACATGCTCACGGCGAATACCAAGTACTTCATCAACCCCACGGGGCGCTTCGTCATCGGCGGCCCGCACGGGGACTGCGGCCTGACCGGGCGCAAGATCATCGTGGACACCTACGGCGGCGCGGCCCACCACGGCGGCGGCGCCTTCTCCGGCAAGGACCCGTCCAAGGTGGACCGCTCCGCCGCCTACGCCTGCCGCCACGTGGCGAAGAACGTGGTCGCGGCGGGCCTGGCGGACAAGTGCGAGGTGCAGGTCGCCTACGCCATCGGCATCGCCAGGCCCGTGTCCCTGATGGTGAATACGTTCGGTACGGGCAAGATCAGCGACGACAAGATCGTCGAGTTGATCGGCCGCCACTTCGACCTGCGGCCCAAGGGCATCGTCCAGGCGCTGGACCTGCTGCGGCCCATCTACCGAAAGACCGCCGCCCACGGCCACTTCGGCCGCGACGAGCCGGAGTTCACCTGGGAGGCGTTGGACAAGGTGGAGGCTTTGCGCGCCGACTTGTAATCATCCGGGATGGTGCGAGAATGGGCGCTTGCGAGCGCCCATTCTTTTGGAGGCCGCCATGCGTGTCGCCGAGTACTCCTACTTCACCCCCGAGGCCTACCTGGAATGGGAGGCCCGGCAGCCCACCAAGCACGAATACGTTGCGGGCGAGATCTACGCCATGGTGGGCGTCACCCAGCGGCACAACGTCATCGCCCTCAACGCCGCCGTAGCCCTGCGCCAGCACCTGCGAGGCAAGCCCTGCCAAGTGTTTCTCGGCGAGGTCAAGTTGCGGGTCGCCAAGGCCAACGCCTACTACTATCCCGACCTGATGGTCGTCTGCGGCGACCACATGCGCCAAGCCGGCGCCGGCAGCGTGGTGGACGACCCCAGCCTCGTCATCGAAATCCTCTCCCCGGGCTCGGAAGCCACCGACCGGCGCGAGAAGCTCGCGGCCTACCGCTCGCTCCCCACCCTGGAGGAATACCTCATCGTCAGCCAGGAGCGGCAGGA
>CAYZLI010000185.1:2304-6789 GCA_964479195.1 uncultured Rhodocyclaceae bacterium | reverse complement strand
ACCGTCATGATGGCGAACTGGCGCACGACCTTGTAGTTGTAGGTCGCTTGAGCTTCTTGCATTGTGCTCACCTTTCAAAGAAAAAAACGGGTGCGGAGGGAGATCACGCACCCGAAACCCCGTAGGAAACTTCTCCTGCAGCGACTAGAAGCGCCAGCCGAGGCCGATGCCCAGGGCCAGCGGGTCGAGCTTCACGGCGCTGACCTTGGCGCCAGCGGCAAGCACATCGCTGCGAATGACGATTTTCTTCACGTCGATGTTGAGGAAGAGGTTCTTCCCCACCTTGACGTCGAGGCCGGCCTGCAGGGCGGGGCCCCAGGAGTCGTTCTCGAGATCGAGGCCACCCAGGCTTACGCTGGAGATGGCCGTGTAGTTGATGCCGGCGCCCACGTAGGGACGGAACTGCCCGTCGGGCAGGAAGTGGTATTGCAGGGTCAGGGTCGGCGGCAGGTGCTTGAAGGTGCCGATCTTGGTGCCGTCGAGCAGCACGTCGTGTTTCTGCGGCACGGTGAGGATCAGCTCCGCCGCGATGTTCTTGGTGACGAAATAGCTGATGTCCACCTCGGGAATCGTCTTGTCCGAGACGTGGATGCGGTCGGAGGCGCCGGCGCCGCCGACGGGCTCGGACTTGTTCGCCATGTCCAGATTGACGGCGCGGGCACGCACCATCCACTTGCCCTCTTCGGCGTGGACGTTGATCGCGGCCGCGGCCAGCAGCGCGCCGGCGAGGAAGGACAGGGTTGCGGACTTCTTCATGGTGCTCCTTTCAGGGAAGTTGTAGATCAAGGGTTTTGCGAATCGTTAGGCACTCGAAGGCGTTCACCGGAACTTCCGCCGCCATGGCGCCGGCATGGGCTGGGCGATGGCGAAGTATTCGGAGTTCGGGATATGAAGATGCTCATGTCCGCAAATAATACCGATCTGCGGACAAATTGCAATAGGTATGAAACGTTCAGGCGGCAACTCTTGCTAAGTAATTAATAATCAAGCAAAGAAATAGCCGCCGCGCCGAACGGGCGACGGGGGGAAGGAGGGGAGGGGAGCGGCCGGGAAGGTCGCTCAGCGGCCGGACGGGACCACCGTATCCAGCAGCGCCCGGGGCAGGTCAGCGATGCGGTACTTCCCGCTACGCACTGCGACGGCCAGTTTTTCCAGCGTGTGCTGGTGCAGCAACTGGACGATCTTCTCCTTGATGGGCTTCCATTGGGTGTGCACGGGGCAGGGCGCCTCGTCGGAGCACACTTTCAGTCCGAGCACGCAGTTCTCGGTGAGGCCGGGCCCTTCGATGAGGGTCAGGATCTGCATGAGGTCGGTCTGCTCCGCCCCTTCGCGCAGGCAGAACCCGCCCGCCCGGCCGCGAAAGGACTGCAGCAGATTGGCGCGGCAAAGGATCTGCATGATCTTGGCCAGGTAGGCCGGCGGCACGCTGAGATACTCGGCGATGGTGCGGTTCAGGACCGGCTCGTCGCGCGAGTGTGCGGCCACATAGATGAGCGCCTGGATGGCGTATTGGCTGGTGCGGGAGAGGATCATGTCGTTGGAGCACCCGGCTAGTGTTTCGAATACCCTGACATCCGGATAGGTTTGAATAATAGCAAAACAGGATTTTAACATCCAAATAAAAAGCCAGCCCGAAGGCTGGCTTTCGTTCCATCGAGCCGGACGCTTACTTCTGGCTCAGAACCCAGCTCACCAGCGTTTTCAGGTCGGCGTCGCTGACCTGGGGGTTCGGCGGCATCGGCACGGTGCCCCAGGCGCCGGAACCGCCCTTCTTGACCTTGTCGGCCAGCTTGGCTGCGGCGTCTTTCTGGCCGGCGTATTTCTTGGCCACATCCTTGTAGGAGGGGCCGACCACCTTCTTGTCGATGGCGTGGCAGGTCATGCAGTTCTTGCTCTTGGCCAGGGCTTCGTTGGCGGAGGCTTGTCCAGCGACCAGCAGGCCGAGCGCGGCAACGGCCAGAATGTTCAGCAGCTTCATCACGTCCTCTTTGGCGTAGTTGGGAAAAGGCCGATACTAAATCAATTCCGCAGTCTTGCAAACCCGTTCCAGGCAAGCGAAATCCGCAATCGGCTCAAGGCATTTAACGCCGCAGCAGACCCAGGCGTTGACCGATCCCGTATCGGGTTTTTCCAGGGCTGGCGGCAGTCCCCGCGCCTCGCCCGGCAGGGCCAGGACCAGCACCCGGGGCAGGTAGCGGCGGCCCAGGCGCCGCTGCCAATCGCGCACCGGTTCATCCGGCCCCCGCAGGATTACGAGGGTGGGCGGAACCAGTTCCTCCTCCAGGGCGGCCAGGAGCGTGGCATGGCCGGCCGGGGTGTGGGCCAACTGCGGGTAATACAGCCGCAGGGTGCGCCGCGCCGCCTCGAGGTAGCGCGTTTCGCCCAAAAGGTGGCCGAGCCGCTGCAGGGCGAAGGCGGCAACCCCGTTGCCCGAGGGGATGGCACTGTCGTGGCCGGTCTTGGGCCGGTGGATCAGGCGTTCGTGGTCATGGCTGGTGAAAAAGAAGCCGCCGGATTCCTGGTCCTCGAAGCGCTCCAGCAGCACATCGGCCAGGCGCCGGGCGAAATCCAGGTCGACGGCCCGGAAATCGGCCTGTATCACCTCCAGCAGGGCGGCAAGCAGGAAGGCATGGTCGTCCAGGTAGGCGTTCAGGTGGGCGCGGCCTTGCTTCCACGTGACCAAGAGGCGACCGTCGCGCCACATCTCACGCGTCACGAAATCCAGGGCGCGGCGGGCGGAGGCGAGCCAGTCGGGGCGGTCGAATACGCGGGCCGCGTGGGCCATGCCCTCGATCATCAGGGCGTTCCAGGCGGTGAGGATTTTCTCGTCCCGCCCCGGTCGCACCCGCTGCGCCCGGACGGCGAAAAGCTTTTCCCGGGCCGAAGTCAGCAAGCGCTCGCAGTCCTCCAGGGGCTTGCCCAGTCGGGCGGCCACCGCTTCGAGCGGCTGGGCGATGCGCAGGTGCCAGCGGCCCTCGAAGTTGGGCGGCTGGTCGAGGCCATAATGCGCCTCGGCCACGGCGAATTCCTCGGGGGGGAGCCGCGCCCGCGCTTCATCCGCGGACCAGACGTAGAACTTGCCTTCCTCGTGCTCCGAATCGGCGTCCAGGGAGGAGTAGTAGCCTCCTTCCGGAGACTGCATTTCCCGCAGGACCCAGGCGGCCGTCGCCTCGGCGGTCTTGCGGAACAGCGGGCTGCCGGTAACCTGCCAAGCGTCGGCGTAGAGGGCCAGCAGCGGTCCGTTGTCGTAGAGCATCTTCTCGAAATGGGGGATCTCCCAGCGCTCATCGACGCTGTAGCGGCAGAAGCCCCCACCCAGTTGGTCGTAGATTCCCCCTTCCGCCATGTGGCGCAGGGTGGCGAGGACCATGTCCGCGCCGGGGTCTGCCGGGCCGGTGGAGCGGCGCAACAGCCACCCGAGGTCGGCGGGATGGGGAAACTTCGGCGCCGCGCCAAAGCCGCCGTGGCGGGGGTCGAAGCTGGCCGAAGCCAGCTCCACCGCCTTGGCCAGCGGCTCTTCGGAGAGCTCCTCCGGCCCCGCCGGTACGGCGGCAATCGCGCCGTCCAGCGCCTCGATCAGGCTGCCGTTCTGCCGTTCGATCTCGCTGCGCCGGACGCGGTAAAGGTTGGCGACGCGCTCCAGCAGATCGGCGAACCCCGGCAGCCCGTAGCGGGACTGTTTCGGGAAGTAGGTGCCCCCGAAGAAGGGCGCGCCGTCGGGGGCCAGGAACATGGTCAGCGGCCAGCCCCCCGGCCGCTGGGCGAGGAGCTGGTGGGCCGTCTGGTAGATCTGGTCCAGGTCCGGCCGCTCTTCCCGGTCCACCTTGATATTGACGAAATGCCGGTTCATCCGTGCCGCGACCTCCGGATCCTCGAAGGATTCATGGGCCATGACATGGCACCAATGGCAGGCGGAATAGCCGATGGACAGCAGGATGGGCCTGTCCGCGCGCCGGGCGAGAGTGAGCGCCTCCTCTCCCCACGGGTACCAGTCCACGGGGTTATCGGCGTGCTGCTGCAGGTAGGGCGAAGTCTCTTGGGCGAGGCGGTTGGGCATAGAGTGGGCCTCCGAACCCCACTCTAGCACGAAAGTCCGACCAATTTTGTCGGGCTTTCTACCGGTTCAGTCCGCGCCGAACAGGTTGCGCCACCAGCGCCGGCGGTTTTCCGGCAGCGGCCCGGCCCGCTGCAGCGCCTCGGGCGGGACCAGGCTCATCACCCAGCCGGGCGGCGGCGGGTTCTTGCTGAAGCCGCAGGAGACGCCCAAATTGTTGGGGTCGTAGATCTTCACCATGCGCGGCCGCTCCAGGTCGTCCGCATAGACGATGCCGCAGTAGTCGTGGCGGTGCTCCTGGCGCAGCAGCTCGTCGATGCGGCGGATAAAGGCCTCGACCTCGGCCGTTGCCGCGGGCTGCGCGGGCAGCGCCTCGCCGACATGGTAGAGATACCAGCCGGCCCCGCGCTCGATGCGCGCCCAGAAATCCG
>CAYZLI010000185.1:0-2204 GCA_964479195.1 uncultured Rhodocyclaceae bacterium | reverse complement strand
ACGGCGAGATGGATGCGCCGGTTGGGGATGTCGATCTCGATGGTGTCGCCTTCTTCCACCAGGGCGATCTCGCCGCCCTCGGCCGCCTCCGGCGAGCAGTGGCCGATGGACAGCCCCGAGGTGCCGCCCGAGAAGCGCCCGTCCGTGAGCAGGGCGCATTGCTTGCCCAGGCCCTTGGACTTGAGGTAGGAGGTGGGGTAGAGCATCTCCTGCATGCCGGGCCCGCCCTTCGGCCCCTCGTAGCGCACGACCACCACGTCTCCGGCGATGATCTGGTCGCCGAGGATTTTCTCCACCGCTTCTTCCTGGCTCTCGCAGATGCGGGCGCGGCCGGTGAATTTCAGGATGCTGGCGTCGACGCCGGCGGTCTTGACGATGCAGCCCTCCCGGGCGATGTTGCCGTAGAGCACGGCCAGGCCCCCGTCCCGGGAATAGGCATTGGCCTTGTCCCGGACGCAGCCATGGGTGCGGTCCAGATCCAGCTCCGGATAGCGCCGCTCCTGGGAGAAGGCCGTCTGGGTCGGCACCCCCCCGGGCGCGGCCCGGTAGAAGTCGAACACCTGCACGTCGTGGGCACGGATCACGTCCCAGATCTCCAGGGCCTCGCCCAGGCTCTTGCCGTGCACCGTCGGCACGTTGCGGTTGACGAGCCCGGCCCGGTCCAGCTCGCCGAGAATGCCCATGATGCCGCCGGCGCGATGCACGTCCTCCATGTGGTAGTCCTGGGTGGCCGGCGCCACCTTGCACAGGCAGGGCACCCGGCGCGAGATGCGGTCGATGTCCTTCATGCCGAACTCCACGCCGCCCTCGCGGGCGATGGCGAGCAGGTGCAGCACCGTGTTGGTGGAGCCGCCCATGGCCACATCCAGGCTGATGGCGTTCTCGAAGGCGGCAAAGCCGGCGACGCTGCGCGGCAGGACCGAGGGATCGTTGCCCTCGTAGTAGCGCTTGGACAGTTCCACGGCCAGGCGCCCGGCCCGGAGGAAGAGCGCCTTGCGGTCGGCGTGGGTGGCCAGCAGCGAGCCGTTGCCCGGCAGCGCCAGGCCCAGGGCCTCGGCCAGGCAGTTCATGGAGTTGGCGGTGAACATGCCCGAGCAGGAGCCGCAGGTCGGGCAGGCGGAGCGTTCCATCTGCGCCACTTCGGCGTCGCTGTTGTGGCTGTCGCCCGCCTCGATCATGGCGTCGATGAGATCGACCGCCCGCGGCTTGCCGTGCCATTGCATCTTGCCCGCCTCCATCGGCCCGCCGGAGACGAACACGGCCGGAATGTTCAGGCGCATGGCCGCCATCAACATGCCGGGGGTGATCTTGTCGCAGTTGGAAATGCACACCATGGCGTCCGCCGTGTGGGCGTTGACCATGTACTCGACGGAGTCGGCGATCAGCTCGCGGGAGGGCAGCGAATAGAGCATGCCGCCGTGGCCCATGGCGATGCCGTCGTCGATGGCGATGGTGTTGAACTCCTTGGCGATGCCGCCCGCGGCCTCGATCTCCCGGGCCACCATCTGGCCCAGGTCCTTCAGGTGCACATGGCCCGGCACGAACTGGGTGAAGGAGTTCACCACGGCGATGATCGGCTTGCCGAAGTCGCCGTCCTTCATGCCGGTGGCGCGCCACAGGGCGCGGGCGCCGGCCATGTTGCGGCCGTGGGTGGAGGTGCGGGAACGATATTCAGGCATTTGCTGCTCCGTATGGGGTGGGGCCGGGGCCAGTTGTTAGAATGCCGAATTATTTTATCCCAATGCGCCGCCGATGCTGACCTATCCCCAGATCGATCCCGTGGCCATCAGCCTCGGCCCCCTGTCGGTGCGCTGGTACGGCCTGATGTACCTGGCCGGCTTCGTGGCCTTCGTGCTCCTCGGGCGCCTGCGGATTGCGCGCCGCCCCGATCTGGGCTGGACGGCGAAGGACATCGACGACCTGCTGTTCTACGGCGTGCTGGGGGTGGTGCTGGGCGGGCGCCTGGGCCAGGTGCTGTTCTACGAGCCGGGCTACTACCTGGCCCACCCGCTGGAAATCCTGGCAGTCTGGAAGGGCGGCATGTCCTTCCACGGCGGCTTCCTCGGCGTGCTGGCGGCCATGGTGCTCTGGGCCCGCAAGCGCCATCTTTCCTGGCTGGCGGTGACCGACTTCATCGCGCCCCTGGTGCCCCCGGGCCTGGGCTTCGGGCGCATCGGCAATTTCATCAACGGCGAGCTGTGGGG
>CAYZLI010000184.1:4567-6913 GCA_964479195.1 uncultured Rhodocyclaceae bacterium | reverse complement strand
TTCCTAAGGGCATGTATTTCAACCGGTAATACAAACCTTGGCAAAACTTGCCGGCCAGAACCCCTTTCTTCGCAAAATCAACTCGGAGATCAGCAGCCGCTGGTCACAATCGAAATCACCGGCGCGGTGATCACCGTGCCCGACAGGGTCGCTTCCTGGTAGGTGATGCGGCAGTTGGGCGAGGTACCCCCGGCGATGTCGAAAAAGCGCGTTGGCGTGCCGCTGCCGGCGTTGCTCGCCGTCAGGCCGTCGGTGGTGAGGTTGAGGGCGGCGGCGTCGTCGATGCCGTCGGCGCTGGCGTCCGGGTAGCGGTTGACGACCTTGACCGCCGCGCCGTCCATGTTCACGAAGGGCGGGCTGGCCTGGCAGTTGGCCGCCGGCAGGCTGGCGAGCTGGGCGGCAAGATCGAGCTCGCAGCGGGAGCGGGCCAGGGCGGCGGCCGAGCGCATGGAGCCGTAGATGGCGGTAGCCTTGGCGATGCGGGCGTCCCGCTGGGCTTCGATCAGCCGCGGCATCGCCACGGCCGCCAGGATGGCGATGATGGTGATGACGATGATCAGTTCGATCAGCGTGAAGCCCCGCTGCCTGGAACTCATCGGACGATTCCTCCCCGGGTTTTTTCGCTTCCCGGCATGGTACCAGCCCTCAGGGCATTTCCTGAGCGAGGCTCAGGCCCGTCACCCGTCCGCCACGCTCGGAGACCGACGCGAGCCGCCAGCGCAGCAGGGTCCGGCCATCGAAGGCTTCTGGCTGCCGCGGCCGGTATTCCAGCAGCCGGTTGGCGGGATCGTAGCGCCAGCTTCCCGGCTTGGTCTCCGGGACTGGCCCTTCCGTGTAGTGCGCGGGCACCCGGCCGAGAAAGCGCACCGGGCTCATGTCAAGAAGCTCCGCCATGCGGTCTTCCTCGCCGTGCATGATGCGCTCGCCGATGGCGAGCTGCAGGCCGATCCGGATGTTGCGGATGGTGAGATCCACCTCCAGCCGCTCGGCTTCCCGTTCCACGTCCGCCAGCCGCTCCAACAGCAGGAAGGCGAGGACACCGATCAGGGCGACGACGAGGGCGAACTCGAACTTGCCGATGCCGCGCTGGCTAATCACGCAAGCTCCGCCCCCGTCACCTCTTGATGGCCACCTTGCCCAGGTCCCAGACGGGCAGGAAGATGCCCAGGGCGAGGATCAGCACGAGGATGCCCAGCATGACGATGAGGATGGGCTCGATCTGCTGGGACAGGGTCTTCAGCTCGTACTCCACCTCGCGCTGGTACATGTCGGCGATCTCTTCCATCATTTCGTCCAGCGCCCCGGACTCCTCGCCGACGGCGATCATCTGCAGCACCACCGGGGTGAAGACACCGGCGCTGATGGCCGAGCGCAGCACCGATTCGCCGCGCTCCATGCTGTCGCGCATGCGCTCCACCTTGCCGGCGATGAAGGCGTTGTCCACGGTCTGGGCGACGGTGGTCAGGGCCTGGATCACCGGCACGCCGGAGCGGGAGGCCAGGGAGAAGCTGCGGGCGAAGCGGGCCAGCGTGGCCTTGCGCACGATCTTGCCGGCAATGGGGATGTGCAGCTTGATCCCGTCCCATTGGTGGCGGCCGGCGCGGGTGGCCACCCAACTGCGGAAGGCGAGGGCGGCGGTGACGATGGCGCCGATCTGCACGTGCCACCAGGCGACCATGAAGTCGGAAAAACCGATAAGGATGCGCGTCATGAGCGGCAGCTCGGCGCCGAAGCCCTTGAACACCGCGGCGAAGGCGGGGATCACCCAGATGTTCACCACGAAGATGGCCGCCACCATGGCCATGACCACGAAGGAGGGGTAGCGCAGTGCCGACTTCACCTGTTCGCGCATGAAGCGCTCGAACTCCATGTGGTCGAACAGGCGCAGGAATATCTGCTCCAACTGGCCGGTCATTTCGCCCACCCGCACCATGGACAGGTAGAAGGGCGTGAATACTTTGGGGTGGCGGGCGAGGGATACGGAGAGCTCGCGGCCGGAGTCGAGGCTTTCCCGGACCTGGCCGAGCACGCTCTTCATGGCCTGGTTCTGGGTGGAATCCTGCAGGCCCGCCAGGGTCCGCATGATGGGCACGCCGGCCTTGAGCAGGGTGTAGATCTGGCGGGTGAACAGCAGGACGTCCACGTGCTCGATCTTTTCGGCGAAGAGGTTGAACTGGCCACCGCCATCCTTTTTCGCCAGGGCGCCGGCCGGCGCCGGCTTGATCTCCAGGGGGGTGATGCCGCTGCCGAAGAGCAGATCGGCGACCGCCGCCGCGGTGGCCCCTTCCAGGACCCCCTGGACGGGATCGCCGGCGGTGTTGCGGCCGCGGTAGGTGAAGGCGGGCA
>CAYZLI010000184.1:0-4467 GCA_964479195.1 uncultured Rhodocyclaceae bacterium | reverse complement strand
GCCACCGTGGTGCGGCCGGTTACCACCAGGCGCACGGCGTCGCGGCGCAGGGTGTTGCCGGCCATCTGGTCGCGGCCCTTCTGGATGAACTCGCTGGGGTCGCCGTGGTTGGCGGCCTCCACCAGGGCGTTGGTCATTTCCAGGAATTCATACACCGCCTGGCGGCCCTGGTAGCCGGTGTTGGCGCAGTGGGCGCAGCCGCGGCCGTGGCGGTACTGGAAGTTGTCCACCCGCTCGCCCAGTTCGTAGCGCAGCCACTCGTGCTCGTGGGGAACGAGGGCGTAGGGCTCGGCGCAGTTGTCGCAGATCACCCGCACCAGGCGCTGGGCCAGCACCATCTGGATGGACAGGGCCACCATGTAGCGGGGCACGCCCATGTCGAGCAGACGGATGGGCGTGGAGAGCGCGTCGTTGGTGTGCAGGGTGGAGAGCACCAGGTGGCCGGTCATGGCGGCGCGCATGCCGATCTCGGCGGTTTCCTGGTCGCGCATTTCGCCGATGAGGATGATGTCCGGGTCCTGGCGCAGGGCGGTGCGCAGCACCCGCGAGAAGCTGAGGTCGATCTTCTCGTGCACCTGCACCTGGTTCAGGCCCGGCAGGCGGTATTCCACCGGGTCCTCGACGGTGATGATCTTCTTCTCCGGGCTGTTGAGGGCGTTCATCGCCGCGTAGAGGGTGGTGGTCTTGCCCGAGCCGGTGGGGCCGGTGACCAGCACGATGCCCGAAGGCCGCCCGATGGCATGGCGGAATCGCTCCAGCACCCGCGGCGGCATGTAGAGCTTCTCCAGTTCCAGCAGGCCGGTGTTCTGGGCCAGCAGGCGCATCACTACCGACTCGCCGTGCTGGGTGGGCATGGTCGAGATGCGCACATCCACCGGCTGGCCGCGCACCTTCATGTTGAAGCGGCCGTCCTGGGGCAGGCGTTTTTCCGAGATGTCCAGGCCCGACATGAGCTTCAGGCGCAACACCAGGGCCGTGGAGATCTTGCTGTCGGCCTCCGTCTGGACGTGGAGCACGCCGTCGATGCGGAAGCGGATGAGCAGGGACTTTTCCTGGGGCTCGATGTGGATGTCCGAGGCCCGGGTCTTCATGGCTTCCTCGAACACCGTCTGCAGCAGCTTGACGACCGGCGCGTCTTCCGCCCCCGGGGCGATGCCCAGCGCGGCGCCGAACTCGACGGGGATGTCCCCCATCTCCTGGGTGAGTTCCTTGGCCAGGCCGGTGATTTCCTCGGTACGCCGGTAGACGTGGTCGAGGAGCGGCACCAGTTGGCTCTCGATGACCACCGCCAGGTGCACTTCGCGCTTGACGACCCGCGAAATCTCGTCGTAGCTGGCCAGGTCGGTGGGATCGGAAAAGCCCACCCGCAGCATCCCGTCATGTTCGTCCAGCACCAGGGCGCGGAAGCGGCGCGCCTGGGGCTCGGGGAGCAGCTTGATGAGATCGGGCTTCGGCTGGAACGTGCGCAGGTCCACGAACTCGGCGCGCAACTGGCGGGCCAGCGCCTTGGCGATGCCCTCTTCCGTGACGTAGCCGCTTTCGACGAAGATGCGGCCGAGCTTGCGGCCGCTGCGCTTCTGTTCATCGAGCGCCAGTTTCAGCTGCTCGTCGGTGAGCAGCCCCTGCTGGATCAGCAAGTCCCCGAGGCGGATCCGCTCCGGCGGTCGGGCCATGAACCCCCCTGATAAATTTGCGCTGTGGCGCAGGTAGTGCGCGAATTTTTTTCGCTAATGCACTGATTCCGAAAAAGCTACCCTGAAACCTCTTTTCCCGCAAGCGTTCTCGCCTGGAGTGCTGCGAGTCCGCGTCAATCCGGCAGCGTTCTCGCCACTACCCAGTTGATGACCCGCGCGGCGCCGTGCTTCTTCAGCGTCCGGGCCAGTTCGTTCAGGGTCGCACCGGTGGTCATCACATCATCCACCACGGCCACGGACCGGCCCGAAAGATCGAGGCGGCATTCGAAGGCGCCGCGCACGTTGCGCCGGCGCTCCTCCCAGGGCAGGCTGGCCTGGGGCGCGGTGTCCAGGCGGCGCTCGCAGGCGAAGGTGAGCAGCGGCAGGCCGAGACGACGTGCCAGCGGCCGGGCGATCTCCTGCGCCTGATTGAAGCCCCGCTCGGCCAGGCGCCGGGGGTGCAGCGGCAGGGGCAGGATGCAGTCGACGACGGACGGGCCGCGCCGCGCGGCCAGGGCTTGGGCGAAGTGGCCGGCCAGGGGCAGGCGGGCGCGGTATTTCAAGCCCTGCACGAGCCGGTCGACGGGAAAGGCGTAGGCGTACAGGGCGACGGTGGCGTCGTAATGGGGCGGCGTTTTCAGGCAGGCGCCGCACAGGGTTCCGCCCACCGTCGGCACCGCGCAGACCGGGCAATGCGGCCCGGCCAGGTGCGGCAGCCCTGCCTTGCAGCCGGGGCAGAGCAGGCTGCCTGCGCCGCCGCTGCCGCAGACGTAGCAGTCCTGGGGCAGCAGGGCCGCCGCCAGGTTTGCACCGAGCTTGCGAATTGTCGTCCGGTAAATTGACAAGCTCCCCCCCTTCCCCGATGATGCGCTCCGATTCTATCCGATCCCCAACAGCCTTCCTTTGCAGCCATGACCGCACCGACCGCCAAGCGGGTGAGCGAGAACTTGCACACCCAGCGCAAATGGACCGTCGCCGAGATCGAGGCGCTGTTCGCCCTGCCCTTCAACGATCTCCTCTACCGGGCGCAGCAAGTGCATCGCGCCCATTTCGACGCCAATGCCGTGCAGCGCTCCACCCTGCTTTCCGTGAAGACGGGGGGCTGTTCGGAGGACTGCGGCTACTGCTCCCAGTCGGCGCGCCACCAGACGGGCGTGGCGCGGGAATCCCTCATGGAGGTGGAGGAGGTGGTGGCCGCCGCCCGTGCCGCCAAGGACAAGGGGGCCAGCCGCTTCTGCATGGGGGCGGCCTGGCGCGGCCCGAAGCAGAAGGACCTGGAGCAGGTGGGCGCGATGATCCGCGCCGTGAAGGGGCTGGGCCTGGAGACCTGCGTTACCCTGGGCCTGCTCAAGGAAGGCCAGGCCGAGCAGCTCAAGGCGGCGGGACTGGACTACTACAACCACAACCTGGATACGGCGCCGGAGCTCTACGGCAACATCGTCACCACCCACACGCACCAGGATCGCCTGGATACGCTGCACCAGGTGCGCGAGGCGGGCATCAGCGTGTGCTGCGGCGGCATCGTCGGCATGGGCGAGACCCGGGCCGGGCGCGCCGCGCTGATCGCCGAACTGGCCAACCTCGATCCGCCGCCGGAATCCGTGCCCATCAACAACCTGGTGCCGGTGCCGGGCACGCCCCTGGAAAACGCCCCGTCCATCGATCCCTTCGAGTTCGTGCGCACCATTGCCGCGGCGCGCATCACCATGCCGGCAAGCCTCGTGCGGCTGTCCGCCGGCCGCGGCGAGATGTCCGACGAGCTGCAGGCCCTGTGCTTTCTCGCCGGGGCCAACTCGATCTTCTACGGCGAGAAGCTGCTCACCACCGGCAACCCGGACGCCGACCGCGACGAGCGCCTGTTCGAGCGCCTCGGGCTGCATCCACTCTGATGCGGGAAGCCCCGCCGCCGGGCCGCCCCAAGGCGGGGCAGCCAGAACCCGGAGCGGGCGAAGCCCGCGAACACCCGTCACCCCCTTCCCGGGGAAGGGGGGCGGGGGGAAGGCTCCAGTTCGCCCGCGCCGCGGCCTCCTACGACGAGGCCGCCGTGCTGGCGCGGGAAGTGGGCACTCGCATGGCCGCCCGCCTCGACTACGTCAAGCTGGCGCCCCGGCGCATGGCCGACATCGGCTGCGCCACGGGCGACGGCATCCGCGCGCTGCAGTCGCGCTACCCGGACGCCCTGCCCCTGGCCGTGGATTTCGCCCGGCCCATGCTGACTGCGGTGCGCGCCCGCGCGCCGCTGCTCAGGCGCCTGCGCGGCCGCGCCCCGCGCCTGGTCAATGCGGACGTGCGGGCCTTGCCCCTGGCCGGCGGCTGCCTGGACCTGATCTGGTCGAACCTGATGCTGCACTGGCTGGACGACCTGCCCATGGCCCTGCGGGAACTGCAGCGCACCCTGGCGGTGGGGGGGCTGCTGACCTTCGCCATGCTGGGCCCGGATACCCTGAAGGAGCTGCGCGCCGCCGGCGCGGCGAGCCTGCGCCGCTTTCCGGACATGCACGACGTGGGCGATATGCTGGTGGCGGCCGGCTTCGCCGATCCCGTGATGGACATGGAGATGATCACGCTGACCTACCCATCGCCCCGGGGGCTGCTGCGTGACCAGCGCCGGCTGGGGGTGCGGGACGGCTTGCTCGGCCGCATGGTCTGGCGCGACTGGCGCCGCGTGCTCGCCGCCTGGGAGGCGCAGGGCCGGACGGGAGACGGGCTGCTGCCGGCGAGCTTCGAGATCGTCTATGGCCATGCCTGGAAGCCCGAACCCCGGGCGACCCGGGACGGGCGCCAGATCATCCGC
>CAYZLI010000183.1:0-6915 GCA_964479195.1 uncultured Rhodocyclaceae bacterium | reverse complement strand
TCGCGCTATCCGCCTTGGCAAGCCCCGCCGCCTGGATCGTGTCGCGGGAAAACGCCGAGGAGGAGATCGTGTCCTTCGCGCAGGAGGACTCCCGCCGCCTCCTGTCCCATCATTCCGCGATTCGGCTGGACGGTCCCGCTGCCGCGGACCACGCGAGGGCGGCTGCCCGCACCCTGGCCGGCGGCCTTTTCGAGATCGTCGAGATCTATGGGCCGGACGGCGCCAAGCTCGCGGAGACCGTCACCACCCAGGGCGCGGGCATCGAACCGGAGCTGATTTGTGCCGGATTGCGGGCCTGGATACCTTGAAGGCGTCGAAGATGCTGAAGCGCTGGGTCGAGCAGGGCGTATTGGTGCGGGACGATTCAGGCGGAAAGCGTCACACGGTTTACCGCAAACCTTCGCCCGCGGCGCCCCCCGAAGACTGGGGCGGTTCATTATCCGGAGCCGGAGATAATGAACCCTCGTAAGAGGAATAATCCATATTAAACATTATGTTGCATACGTTCTTATTATCCGGCCGCCCGACATTCAGCGGAAAACCACCGTCCGGTTGCCGTTGAGCAGCACCCGGTCCTCCACGTGGTAGCGCAGGCCGCGGGCGAGCACCGCCTTCTCGATGTCCTTGCCGTAGCGCACCAGGTCGTCCACGGAATCCCCATGGTCGATGCGCACCGTGTCCTGCTCGACAATGGGGCCGGCGTCCAGCTCGGCCGTGACGTAATGGCAGGTGGCGCCGATCAGCTTCACCCCCCGCTGGTAGGCCTGGTGGTAGGGCTTGGCGCCGACGAAGGAGGGCAGGAAGGAGTGGTGGATGTTGAGGATGCGCCCCGTGTATTTCTCGCACAGCTCGGGGGAGAGCACCTGCATGTAGCGGGCCAGGACCATGACGTCGCCGCCCGCATCCTCGAACAGGCGCATCACTTCCGCATAGGCCTCGCGCTTGTTCTCCGCGCCCACCGGCACGTGGTGGAAGGGAATGCCATGCCACTCGACGAAGCCGCGGAAGGTCTCGTGGTTGGAGATGACGCAGGGGATCTCCACGTCCAGTTCCTTGCTCTGCCAGCGCGCCAGCAGGTCGTACAGGCAGTGCTCCTGCCTGGAGACGAGGACGACGACGCGCTTTTTCAGCGCCGAGTCGGTGATGCGCCAGTCCATGCGGAATTCCGCGGCGATGGGTGCAAAGCGCCGGTGCAGCTCGGGCAGGTCGAAAGCCAGCGAGTCGGCCTTGATCTCGATGCGCATGAAGTAGCGTTCGGCGTCGGCGTCGGCGTGGTGGCTGGTCTCCAGGATCCAGCCGTGGTTGTCGGCGATGAAGGTGGCCACCCGGGCGACGATGCCGACCCGGTCGGGGCAGGAGGCGGTGAGGGTGTAGCGGCGTTGCGGGTGCATGATCAGCTCAACTTCTCCAATTCCACGTGCAGCCCCAGCCAGCGCTCCTCGGCCTCGGCCAGTTGCCGGCCGAGCTCGACCTGGCGCTTGCGGCCGGTCTGCAGGATGCTCTTGTCGGGGGATTGGTAGATCGCCGGGTCCGCCAGGCGGGCGTCGAGCTGGCGCTTTTCCTCGCCGAGCTGGCCCATGCGACGCTCCAACTGCTCGATTTCACGTGCCAGGGGGCGGCGTTTTCCCGCGAGCTTAGCACGGCCTTCCGCTTCCTGCTGCCGCTGCTCCCGCCGCTTGGGCGCCTGCGGCCTGTCCGTCTTTTCGGCGGGGGCGGCCGATCCGGCGAGCCACTTGCGGTAGTCGTCCAGGTCGCCGTCGAAGGGCCGCAAGGCCCCGTCGGCGACGAGGCAGAAGCCGTCGCAAGTGGTGCGCAGCAGGTGCCGGTCGTGGGAGACCAGCACCATGGCGCCTTCGTACTCGGACAGGGCCAGGGTCAGGGCGTGGCGCATCTCCAGGTCCAGGTGGTTGGTCGGCTCGTCGAGCAGCAGCAGGTTGGGCTTTTGCCAGATGAGCAGGGCGAGCACCAGGCGCGATTTCTCGCCGCCGGAGAACGGGCCGACCTTTGCCGTGGCCATGTCGCCGTGGAAGTTGAAGCCGCCCAGGTAGTTGCGGAAGTCCTGCTCGCGCGTGCGCGGGTCCAGATGGCCCATGTGCCAGAGGGGGCTCTCGTCCGGGCGCAACTGCTCCAGCTGATGCTGGGCGAAGTAGCCGATCTTCAGGCCCTTGCCCTCGCGCCGCGCGCCGCCGAGCGGGGCGGCCTGGCCCGCCAGCAGCCGGATCAGGGTGGACTTGCCGGCCCCGTTGCGTCCGAGCAGGCCCAGGCGCTCGCCGCGGCGCAGGGTGAGGTTGAGCCCGGACAGGATGACCTTGTCGCCGTAGCCGGCCGCGGCGTCCTCGAGTGCGAGCAGCGGGTCGGGACTGCTCAGCGGCTCGAAAAAACGGAACTCGAAGGGCGTATCCACGTGGGCCGCCGTCACCTCCTCCATGCGCGCCAGCGCCTTGATGCGGCTCTGGGCCTGGCGGGCCTTGGTGGCCTTGGCCCGGAAGCGGTCGATATAGCTCTTCAGGTGGGCGATCTCGCGCTGCTGCTTGACGTACATCGCCTGCTGCAGGGCCAACTGCTCGGCGCGGGCGCGCTCGAAGGCGCTGTAGTTGCCCGCGTACAGCTTGAGCCGGCGGCCCTCGATGTGGGCGACGTGGCCGACCACGGCGTCGAGAAAGTCGCGGTCGTGGGAGATCATGAGCAGCGTGCCCCGGTAGGCGCGCAGCCAGCCCTCCAGCCAGATGACGGCATCGAGATCCAGGTGGTTGGTCGGCTCGTCGAGCAGCAGCAGGTCGGAGCGGCACATCAGCGCCCGGGCGAGATTCAGGCGCACGCGCCAGCCGCCGGAGAATTCGGCCACCGGCTTGTCGAACTCCGGGTCGCGGAAACCCAGGCCGGCGAGCAGGGCGGCGGCCCGCGCCCGGGCGCTGTAGCCGTCGATGTGGCCGTAGGCCTCGTGCAGGTGAGCGATCGCCTCCCCGTCGTGCCGCGCCTCGGCGTCGTGCAGCTCGGCCTCGATGCGGCGCAGCTCGGCGTCGCCGTCGAGGGTGTGCTCGAGGGCGCTCACCGCCAGCGCCGGCGTCTCCTGGCCGACGTGGGCGATCACCCAGCGGGGCGGCAGTTCCAGGTCGCCCGCCTCCTGGTGCAGCTCGCCCGTGAACAGGGCGAACAGGCTGGACTTGCCGCAGCCGTTGGCCCCGGTCACGCCCACCTTCTGGCCGGCGTGCAGGCTGAGATTGACGCCCTCCAGGAGCGGGCGGCCGGCGCGGGCCAGGGTGAGATTGCGCAGGAGGATCACGGGGATTGGTCGGCGCGGGTCGGCTGGCGCAGGTGAAAACGCGCTATTGTACGCAACCCCGTGCCGCCCACTGCCATGAAACGCTTCCTGATCCCGCTGCTGTTCGCCGCCGGCGCCGCTTTCGCCGCCGATCCTGCGCCGATCCAGGCGGAAGAGCGCCAGCAGTTGCTCGACCAGGCGGCCTCGCTCGAGGCCCGTGCCGCCGCGCAGAAGGCCGCGGCCGACGCTAAGCTCAAGGCGGCCGAAGCCGCCTGCTGGAAGAAGACGCTGGTCTCCGCCTGCCAGGCGGCCGCCCGCAGGTCGCACACGGAGGCTTTCGCCGAGGCGGCCCAACTGGAGCTGGAAGCGCGCCGCATCGGGCGCGAGCTGCGCCGCCGCGAGCAGGCGACCCGCGAGGCGGAGCGGGCGGAACAGGAGCCGCGCCGGCAGGCCGAGGCCGCGGCCCGGGCCGAGCGCGAGCGGGAACAGGCCGAGGCCGCCCGCAAGGAGCGGGAGGAGAAGGCGGCGGCGCACGCCCGCAAGCTCGAAGAGGGCCGGGTGCGGGCGCTCGAAGAAGCCAAGAAGCGCGAGGCGCAAGCCGCCGAGCGGGAGAAGAAGCGGCAGAAGGCCGCGCAGAAGGCGCGGGAGCGGGCGGAGAAGGCCCGCCGCCGCGCCGAGGAGCGCGAGCGCAAGCCGGCTGCGCGGTAAGGGAGGGTCCGGCCGGTTCGTCCCCGGCGCCGCTAGTCCGTTGGCATGACTTGCATATTTTCACTAATGAGTGAAAAATGCAAGGTATGAACCGCATCCACGACCGCCTCGCCCTGCCCCGCCTGCGTGCCCTGACCGCCCAGTTCCCGGCGGTGCTGATCCTCGGTGCCCGCCAGGTGGGCAAGACCACCCTGGCGCGACTGGCTTTTCCCGAGCACCCCTATTGCGACCTGGAAGACCCGGCGACGCGGGCGCTGTTTGCCGAGGATGCGCGCTTCCATCTGGAGGCGCGGGCGCGGCCGGCGCTGATCCTCGACGAGGCGCAGAGCGTGCCCCAGGTCTTCTCCGCTCTGCGCGGCGCCATCGACGCGGACCGCGCTGCCAGCGGCCGCTTCATCATCCTCGGCTCGGCCCAACCGGCTCTCGTGCGGCAGGTGGCCGAGACCCTGGCGGGCCGCGTCGGCATCCTGGAACTTGAGCCGCTCACCGCCCGCGAGGCGGCGAGCGGGCCGAGTCCCCAGGACTGGCGCAACGTCTGGCTGACCGGCGGATTTCCCGATGCCCTGCACGCCTATGAGCGCGGCGGCTCCTTCCGCGACTGGTGGGAGGCCTACCTGCGCACCTACATCGAGCGCGACCTGCCGATGCTGGGCGTGCCCGCCGAGCCCCTGCTCATGCGCCGGCTGCTGACCATGCTCGCCCACTCCCAAGGCGGAGTCGCCAACGTCAACCGGCTGGCCGGCGCCCTCGGTGTCTCCCACGGCACGGTCTCGCGCTACCTGGACATCCTCGAACGCAGCTTCCTCCTGCGCCGCCTGCCGCCCTACTTCCGCAACATCGGCAAGCGCCTGGTCAAGGCACCCAAGCTTTATCTGCGCGACACCGGGCTGCTCCATCACTTGCTCAACATCGATTCGCTGCAGGTCCTGGAAGGGCATCCTATCCGCGGCGCGAGCTGGGAGAGCTTCGTCCTGGAAGACCTCGCCCGCCGCGAGCGCCTGGCCCATCCCCACTCGCAGCTTTATTTCTGGCGCACCGCGGCCGGTGCGGAGATCGATCTGGTTATCGAGCGGGGCGAGCGGCGCTTCGGCGTGGAAGTGAAGACGGCGCGAGCAGCTTCGCCCTATGTGGTGCGCGGGGCGAAAGCGGTCGTGGCGGATTTGCAGGCCGCCGGGGCGACGCTGATCGACCAGGCGGCCGGCGTCGAACCCCTGGCGCTCGGGGTGGACCGGCGCGGTTTCGCGGAGGCGATCGACTGGCTGCCGGGAGTACCGACTTGAGTACAATGCCGGCTTTCCAGTCCTGCGGAGTGCCATGAGCGAAGCCGCCGATTGCCTTGACGGGCCGTTTTCCTGTGCCGAGCCGCGCGACATCGCCCGCCTTGGCCAAGTCTTCACTCCCCCCGCCGTCGTCGAGGCCATGCTGGGGCTGCGGCGGAACCGGGGCTCGGTGCTGGAACCGGCCTGCGGCGACGGCGCCTTTTCCGCCCGGCTGCCCGGCTGCACCGCCATCGAGGCGGATCGCCGCCACTGCCCGCCCGGGGCGCTCAACCTGGATTTCTTCGCCTATCCGCAGACGAACCGATTCGACTCCGTCATCGGCAACCCGCCTTACGTGCGCTACCAGGACATCCCGCCCGAGACCAAGGCGCTCCTGCCCCACGACCTGTTCGACGGGCGTTCCAACCTCTGCCTGTTCTTCATCGAGAAGTGCGTGCGCCAGCTCGCCCCTGGGGGCGAGCTGATCTTCATCACGCCGCGGGACTTCCTCAAGGCCACCTCCAGCGTGAAACTCAACCGCTGGCTGTTCGAGCAGGGCACCATCACCGACGCCATCGAGCTGGGCGACGCGCGCGTGTTCGACGACGTGGTGCCCAACTGCCTCATCTGGCGCTTCGAGAAGGGCAACCTGTCCCGGCGCACGCGCTACGCGAAAGTGGGGGCCGGGGTGCCGCTGGAAGAGGCCCTGGCGCAGCCCAGCTGGCGGGAGCGGCATTTCGTCGAGAGCGTCGGCCACCTGCATTTCACGCGGGGGGATTACCCGCTGCGCTTCTCCGAGCTCTTCTTCGTCAAGGTGGGGGCGGTCTCGGGCGACGACGCGGTCTACACCAGCGAAGAGCACGGCAACCTGGAGTTCGTCTGCTCGGAGACCGCCAAGACGGGCCGGCTGCGGCGCATGATCTACAACCAGCCGCTGCCCCACCTGGAGCAGTTCAAGGAGCGGCTGCTGGCGCGGCGCATCAGGAAGTTCGACGAATCCAACTGGTGGGAATGGGGCCGCGGCTACCATCTGGCTGATCGCCTGCGCATCTACGTCAATGGCCGGACGCGCAACCCCCGGCCTTTCTTCGTGCACGACTGCATCCATTACGACGGCTCGATCCTCGCCGTTTTCCCCAACGACCCCGATGCCGACGTGTACGCCCTGTGCGACGCCCTCAACGCCGTGGACTGGGCCGACCTGGGCTTCGTCTGCGACGGCCGCCACCTCTTCACGCAGCGCAGCCTCGAGAACGCGCCCCTGCCGGCCGACTTCCTGCAGTTGCTCCGGCCCTGAGCGCCGATCAGAACTTCACCACGATGGGCGGGACACTGATCACCGCATAGGGCCGGGGAGGCGGCGGCGCGTAGCCATAGTCGTAGGCCGGCTCGACATACACGTCGTGCCGGTATTCGTGGATGTGCACGTGTCGCTGCTCCTGGCGTTCCCAGTGGTGCCCGTGGTGCCCGTGGTGCTTGTGCTGCTTGTAATGCTCGTCGTCCCGATCCCAGCCGCGGTGGCGGCCGTGGTCGGCGAAGGCTGGGGCGGCCAGCCCCAGGGCCAGGGCGGCGGCCAGGCCGGTGAGGAAGGTTTTGTGGGTGGTTCTCACGATGGTCTCCTTTTCGATTGGCCGGCCCTCGGGGACGGAAGCCCTTCCTGGCAGCGGCATGGTGGGATTCTAGGCA
>CAYZLI010000182.1:0-6932 GCA_964479195.1 uncultured Rhodocyclaceae bacterium | reverse complement strand
TGGGGCACCGCGCTGGCCATCACCTATGCCAAGCGCCACGACGTGGCGCTCTGGGTGCGCGATCCGGCCCAGGCATCGGCCATGGGCGCGGCGCGCGAAAACGCCCGCTACCTGCCCGGCCGCCCCCTGCCCGACCGGCTGCGCATCGGCGCCGACGCGGCGCAGGCCATCCGGGGAGCCGAACTGAACATCGTCGCCACGCCGCTCTCCGGCCTGCGCGACACCCTGCGCCTGCTCCAGCGCCATGCCCCGGCCACCCCCCTGATCTGGGTGTGCAAGGGCCTGGAAGCCGGCAGCATGCAATTGCCGCACCAGATCGTCGCGGAGGAGTTGGGCGCAAATCTTCCCTGCGGCGCCCTCACCGGGCCCAGCTTCGCCGACGAAGTCGCGCGGGGGCTGCCCACCGCCGTGACCCTGGCCTCGAACAAGCTGGACTTCGCCCAGGCCACGGCCCAGGCGCTGCACGACCCGCGCCTGCGCCTCTACGCCAACCACGACCTCGTCGGCGCCGAAGTGGGCGGCGCCGTGAAGAACGTCATGGCCATCGCCGCCGGCATCTCCGACGGCATGGGCTTCGGCCTGAACGCCCGCGCCGCCCTCATCACCCGCGGGCTGGCCGAGATCACGCGGCTCGGCCTCGCCCTGGGGGGCCGGCGGGAGACCTTCATGGGCCTGGCCGGCATGGGCGACCTGATCCTCACCTGCACCGGGGATCTCTCCCGCAACCGCCGCGTCGGCCTGGGGCTGGCCCGCGGCCTGCCCCTGCCCCGGATCCTGGGCGAGTTGGGGCACACGGCGGAAGGCGTGAGCAGCGCCCGCGAGGTGGCGGCCCTGGCGCAAGGCCTGGGCATCGACATGCCCATCACCCGGGCCGTGCAGGGCGTGCTCCACGAGGGCGTGGCGCCGAGCCAGGCGGTCGAGGAACTGCTCGGCCGCGATCCGAAGGTCGAAAGCATCTGATCGGGATGCCGTTCGCCCTGAGCTTGTCGAAGGGCAGGCGCCAAGCGCCCGTTCGTGGTTCGACAAGCTCACCAGGAACGGGAAGACTGTATCCGGCGCCTACCGCAGCCGCTGCTGGACGGCAGCCAGGAGGTCCGGCGGCAGGGTGCCGCTGTCCCGGGCCTTCTGGAACGCCTCGCGGGCTTCCTCGGGCTTGTGATCGGTTTCCAGGACCAGGCCGAGGCCATACCACCAGCGGCCCTCGCCCGGGCGCAGGGCGAGGGCGGTGTGGTATCGCTCCGCCGCCTCCTTGGATCGCCGCAGCTTCTGCAGCAGCAGGGCCAGGAACGCCTGGTAGTCGGGATTGCGTTCGGCGTAGGCGGCATGCCGGCTTAGCGTGTCGACGGCCTGGGCGGTTTCGCCCCGTTCCACCTGGAGGCGGGCCAGGACCATGGCCCAGCCGGTCTGGGCGGGATCCAGGGCGAGCCCTTCGGCGCAGATGGTCTCCGCCGCGCGCCACTGCTGCTGTTCCACCGTCACGCTGAGCAGGGCCTGGCGGGCGAGGGCCAGGCCGGGATCCAACAGCAGCGCCCGGCGCAGGCCCGCTACCCCTTCGGCCAGGGCGCCGCGGCGCACTTCGGCGATGGCCCGGCGATACTCCGTCTCCGCCGCTTCCACCGCTTTGGGGCTGCGGGACTGCTTGTCGATGCGGCCCGCCCCGGCGGGCGCTTCCTGGACCACCGCCGGCTTGCGCTTCGCCTCGGACCTGGGCTCTCCGGCCGGAAGCTTGAGGGAGAGGTCCACCTTCAGGGAGGGCTCCAGGGGCAGTTCCCGGCCGATGACCGGGTCTGGCTTGACCGGTCGGGTCGCCTGGGCCGGCGGAACAGGCGCAGCCGGCTGCGCGGGTCGGCTGGGCTTCGCCGGTTGGGTGGGCTGGGCCACCGCATTCTTTTCGGCCTTGGCTGGCGGCTCGGGCTCGGGCTCAGGCTCGGCGGGCAGCGGCACCGCCAGGGTCGGCAGGGCGATGACCGGCGGCACCGGCGCTGGAGCCGGGGCGGGCGCCGGCGCCGGCGCGATGATAGGGCGAGGCGGGGCCGGCGGCGTGTCGCCGCCCGGCAGGGCAAACCAGACTGCCACGCCGCCCGCCAGGGCGCTCACGGCGACGAAAACCAGGTTGCGCCAGGAGTGGGTCTTGGGCGTCGGCAGGGCGCGCAGTTGCGGCGGCAGCCCGACCCGCTCCGCCGTCGAGGCGTTGCGGGCATCCAGATCCTGGAGCATCTTGTTGATCAGGCTCATGGGGCGGGACTACCAGACGGGTTTCCACCAGGGCAGCCGCGTGACCCCTTCGGTGTCCCGGGCCGCCGTGGACACATGTTCCCGGCCGACCCGCCGCCGGCCCTCGCCGAAGGCCGCCAGCAGGGCCTTGTGGGCGAGGATATTGACCAGTCGGGGCGTGCCGCCGGAATGGTAGTAAAGGGCCCGCCGGGCCGACGAGGTAAACAAGGACTCGCCCCGGTGACCGGCCACGCGCAGCCGGTGTTCCAGGTAACGGTCCAGTTCGCTCCGGTCCAGCCCCGCCAACCGGTAGTGGAAGGCGATGCGCTGGCGCAGGGCCCGCGCCGACTTGGTTGCCAGCATCTCGTCCAGTTCCGGCTGGCCGAACAGGATGATGTGGATCAGCTTGCGCTTTTCCGTCTCCAGGTTGGAGAGCAGCCGCAGGCTTTCCAGGGTGAGGGACGGCATGGTCTGCGCCTCATCGATGCACAGCACCACCTTGCGGCCCGCCGCCGCCAGCTCCAGCAGCCGCCGGTTGATGCGCCTGACCACATGCACCGCCTCCGCCTCCGAGCCGTCGGCGCCCAGCTCCTCGCACACCATCAGCAGCAGCGTCCTGGCGTTCACCTGGGGGTTCGGGACATAGGCGGCGAGAAAGTCCTCACTCACGCTGCCCAGAAAGCGCCGGCACAGCAGGGTCTTGCCGGTGCCCACCTCCCCGGTCACCTTGACGAAGCCCTCCCCGCTTTCCATGGCCACCAGCAGGGTGTTGAGCGCCTCCTGGTGGGCCCGGGCGGAATAAAGGAACTTGGTGTCCGGCGTGATGCCGAACGGCGGTTCGGTCAGATGGAAGTGGGGCAAGTACACGGCGTGAAATCGCTATCGGGCGGGCGCGTCCCGGGGCTCGAGGCTGCGCAGCCGCTCGCCCGTCTGCTCCAGGTCGCGCACCCAGGCGCGATCGTCCCGCAGCACGGTCGGTTTGAGCAGGATGACCAGTTCCCGCTTGCTCAGCTTGCTGCTCCGCTGGCCGAACAGGGCGCCGCCGGCGGCGGCGGTGCTGCCCGGCAGGCCGGTGCGGTCGCTGCTTTGGCTCTGCGTCATCAGCCCGCCGATGGCGACGATGTTGCCGTCCTGGACGCGCACGATGCTGTCGGTCTCGTTCACGCTGCTGGAGGCGAGCGGCAGCTTGAACTGGCCCAGCAGGGTGCCCAGGTCGATGTTCTTCTCCTTCTCCTGCACCACGCTGACCGCCGGATGGATGTGCAGGATGATGTTGCCGTCCTCGTCCACCTGGGGGGTCACGTCCAGGGAAATGCCGGAGAAATAGGGCTGCAGCGTCAGGCTCGGCGTATTCACGGTGCCCGCGGCGGAGGTGGTGCTGGTGGTGGTGACGTTGGTGACGAACAATTCGTCGGTGCCCACTTTCAGCACGGCCTTCTGGTTGTTCAGGGTGGCGATGCGGGGACTGGACAGGACCGACACGGTGCCCTGGGTTTCCAGGAAGTTCAGCAGGGCGGCGAAGTTGGCGGTCTGGAAGGCCAGGCCGAAAAAGCCTTTGCCCAGGGCGGAGGCGACGATGGAGCCGCCCACGCCCGGCGTGGCGGTCACCGACGACGGGACGTTCAGGGCCCCCGAGGGCTGCATCGTGCTGCCCGACGACACGACGCCGACCGACAGGCGGCTGTCCCGCCGGTTGAAGGAGGACCAATTGATGCCGGACTGGAATTCCTCGCTGAGGGAGACCTCGATGATCTTCGCCTCGAGCATCACCTGGCGCTCGACGATGGCCTGGGTCGCCTTCAGGTACTGCTCCACGGAGCGCAGTTCCCGGGGCAGCGCCCGCACCACGACCACGCCCGACATGCTGTTGACCACCACGCTGCGCCCCTCCCCGGAGCCGACGATGGCGGTGAGGGTGCTGCCGAGATCGTGCCAGAAGTCCGTCTCGGAACTGGTCTGCACCCGGCTGGTGAGGTTGCTTGCCGCCTGGCCGGTGGTCCCCGTGCCGGCGGGCAGGGGCTGCGTTCCCGTCGTCGGCGTAGCCGTACCCCCGGTGCCACCGGTGCCGCCGGCGCCGGCGATGGCGCTGGAAGTCACCCGCAGCTCGGTCGTGCCTTGCCGGCGCGAAGCCAGGTAGTTCAGTTGAAACACCCGGGTCTGCAGCGTGTTGGGCTGCACGAAGATCCGGTTGCCCTTGATCTCGAATTCGTAGCCATAGAGGTCGCGGATCGTCTCCAGGGTCTCGCGCACCGTGACGTCCTTGAGGTTCAGCGTGACCTGCCCGGTCACCTCGGGGCCGAGGAGCATGTTGTAGCGGGTGCCGGTGACGATGGCCATGAACACTTGATTCACCGGTGCATTGACCACGGACAGGTCGAACCGGGGCTCCGTCGGTGCGGCACTGGGCGGCATCTCGACGACCAGGGGCGGCATCAGGGCCTTCTCCGCCGCCTCAGCGCTTATGGACTTGCGCTCCCGGGCCGCCTGCTGCATCTCGTCCGCGATGCGCTCATGCACCACGGGCCGCGTCGGTTGCGGCGCGCAGGCCGCCGCCAGCCACGCGGCCAGAAGAATGCCGATGCCTCCCCTGATAGTCATTTTGTCGCTTCGATCTTGTTGTTCTGTCGGGGGGGGGCGGTTCGAGCCCCGCCACTCTTCCCGGCGGCAGTCGGCTCTGCTTTTCCCACGTTCGGCGTCAGCTTCAGGACTTCCTTGCCCGCGGGACCCTGTAGTATGACCGAATCGTCGCCGATTTGGAGGAGCTTCGCCTCGCCCACCTTGGCGCCGAGTTCCACGTACTCGCCGTTGATGACCGCCGCCGGCTTTCTGCCAACGCGGCGGATGATGGTCTGCAGGCCGGTAGCCGCCGGCGGGGTAGTGGCGCTCGGCGCGACCGGCGCCTCCAGGGCCGCCGGCGGGCGGGTCGGATCCGGCAGGGCCTCGGCGCGGGCGTAGCCGCATGGGACAGCCAGCACGGCACAGGCCGCCCCGAACCATCGCTTCAGGTGTTTTCGCGGCGCCGTCATACCACCAGCCAGGCCGCGTCCAGACTCAGCGAATAAACCGTCAGGCTCAGCTCGCTCCGCGGGTAGCCCGTCACCACCAGGCGCAGCTCGCCCCACAGGAGCTTCTGGGGCGCCTTCTCCAATTCCGTGAGGTAGGCCAGCAGGTCCGGATAGGCGCCGGCCACCTTGATCTCGATACCGTGCTTGTAGATGTTGCCGCCGGGCATCGCCGGGCGCATGGCCTGCGCCGTCTTCCCCGCCTCGCCGGGCCGGCCATCCTTCTTCTCGGTGGCCGGCGCGATCAAGGGGGTAGGGGCGAGGGTGCGCAGGCTGACCAGGGAGAGCCCCGAGTGGCGCGCCAGCAGGGACTGCAACAGCACCGGCACCCGCTGCGGCGGCACCAGGGCGCCTTCGAACTGGCGCAGGCCGCCTTCGGTCGCGCTCAGCCGCGCCCGGGCCTCCGCCAGGGCTGCCTTGGTGGGGGCATCCGGATCCCTGGCCTGGGACTTCAGACCCGACAACTGTGCCTGCAGTTTCGTCATCTCCCCCTTCTGCTGGGCGAGCTCCTTTTTCAGGGCCGTCCCGCGCAGGAGCGCCGGTTCCACCCAGAAGGTGTAGCCGCCGAGGCCAACAGCCAGCACCAGGCCGCCCGCCACCAGGAGCTTCTCCCGCTTGCCCAGGGCGGCAAAGCGGGCGGCCAGGGCCTGCCAGCGGGCCTTCATGGCCGTTGCTCTAGGGTGACCACGCCGGCCTTGACCGGAACCAGGGTGAATTCATGGAACCGGACGGCGGGCGCGGCCGCTTTGGCGACGTCCGGCGCCGGCGCGCCCACCTTTTCTGCCGCCGCTGGGCCCGGCGCGCCTCCCGCCTTCAACTGCAGGGCGGAAAAGGCCTGGCCCCGGAACGCCTTCTCGGCATTCAGCCGCTGGATGTAGTCGGGCAGCAGGGCGGGATCGAGGGTGCGGCCGCGGATTTCCATGGTGGAGCCGTTGCTCGCCACGGAAAAGCCGGTCAGCCACAGGCCGCTGGGCGTCTGGCGCGCCAGGCCGCGCAGGTATTCGGCGAAGCCGGCCGCCTCGGCGCCCAGGCCTTTTTTCAGGATATCCAGGACCTCGCTCCGGGTGGCCAGGAAGGCCCGCTGGGCGACCAGTTCCTCCTCCAGGCGCGGATCCGGCTTGCGCACGGCGATCGCCTTGTCCATGGCCTGCACCTGCTCCTGCAAGGCCTTGACCCGCGGGGCGAGCGCCGCAGCCTCGTTCTCCAGGCTCTGCGCTTCGCTCCGGGCCGAGCTGCCCCAGCCGCCGAGGATCAGCAGCAGCAGGCCGCAGGCGGCCGCCAGGTGGGCCGCCGTCAGCCATTCCCGTTGGCGCCGCAGCGTGGCGTCGTAGAGGTTGATCTGCTGGCTCATGAGACTGCGGCTTCCTCGCGCAGGGCGGCGCCGATGGCCAGCAGGGCCTCGGCCTGGCGGCTTGGCTCGGCGAGCTCCGGCACGGCGCCCAGGTCCAGCACCTGGCCCAGATCCAGGACCTCTACCGGCTGATAGAGATTGGCCTTCAGGTAATCGACGAAGCCCGCCGCCTCCGGGATCGGGGCCACCAGGAGCCGGGTCAGGGAAATGGCGCTGTAGTTGCGGTCGAAGTTGTCCAGGGAGCGCTGCACGTCCAGCAACACGCGCTCGTAGAGGCCGCCGGCACTGGCGTCCGCCTTGGCCAG
>CAYZLI010000181.1:1685-6983 GCA_964479195.1 uncultured Rhodocyclaceae bacterium | reverse complement strand
GTCGAAGGGCCTGTCCTGAGCCTGTCGAAGGGCGAAGCGCATTGCGCCGGATGGCAATAGCCGCTTGCGGCGTATCGCGCCGGAAGGGTCATTCGGCGCATTACGGCCTGCGGCCTAATGCGCCCTACGCTTGGTGGGTAATCAAGTTTGGGAAGGACCATGGCAGGGGCAAACATTGCGCTCGAAACGGATGCGGACGGGCGGCGCTGGCTGCGGCTTTCCGGCCATTGGAAGCTGACGACGCTGGCGCCCCGGTACCGGCGGATGGCCGCGGAGCTGGCCGATCATGGCCGCGATGGCGCCCTGGGCTGGGACATCCGCGGCATCGGCGCCCTGGATTCCGTGGGCGCCTTGATGCTTTGGCGCGCCTGGGGGCGCCGGTTGCCGGAGCGGCTGGCTTCCCGTCCCGAGCAGACCCCCATTTTCGATCGCATTTCCGCCGCGGCGAGGGCTCCCGAGAGGGGACCGGCGCCGACCTCGCCGGTCGAATGGCTGATGACCGTCGGGCGGGTGTTCCTGGACTTCTGGAGCCACCTGGCGGACATGGTCGCCCTGGTGGGCCGACTTAGCCTCGATCTCGTCCATGTCCTGCGCCGGCCCCGGGACATGCCCTGGCGCGAGACCTCGGCCAACCTGTTCAAGAGCGGCGTGCGGGCCATGCCGGTCACCGCCCTGGTCGGCTTCCTGATCGGCGTCGTGCTCTCCTACCTGTCGGCGCTGCAGTTGCGCAATTTCGGTGCCGACGTCTTCATCGTCAATATTCTCGGCATGGGCATCATCCGCGAGCTGGGCCCGGTGCTGGTGGCGGTGCTGGTGGCCGGGCGCTCCGGGTCGGCCATGACCGCCCAGCTCGGCGTGATGCGGGTCACCGAGGAGATCGATGCCCTGGCCGCCATGGGCGTCTCGCGCAGCCTGCGCCTGGTCTTCCCCAAGGTGGCCGCCCTGGCGCTGGCCATGCCCCTGCTGGTGCTGTGGACCGGCGCCATGGCCCTGATTGGCGGCATGGTCTCGGCGCAAATCCAGCTCGACCTGTCCTACGGCTTCTTTATCGACACCCTGCCGAAAGTGGTGCCGGTGGCCAACCTGTGGATCGCCCTCGTCAAGGGCGTCACCTTCGGCATCCTGGTGGCCCTGGTCGCCAGCCATTTCGGCCTGCGCGTGCGCCCCAACACGGAAAGCCTGTCCGCCCACACCACCGCCTCGGTGGTCACCTCGATTACCGTGGTGATCCTGGTGGACGCCGTCTACGCCATCGCCACCCGCAACATCGGCCTGCCGGTATGACAGTACCCGTCATCGAGGTCGAGGCCCTGTCCACCCGCTTGGGGGATCACTGGGTGCATCGGGACCTGAACCTCACCGTCGAGCGGGGCGAGATGCTCGGCCTGGTGGGCGGCTCGGGCAGCGGCAAGACGACCCTCCTGCGCCAGATGATCGGCCTGCTGCGGCCGACCCGCGGCCGGATCCGCCTGTTCGGCGAGCCCCTTTTCGACGGCGACGCACAGCGCGAACGGGACTTGCGCCGGCGCTTCGGCATGCTGTTCCAGTACGGGGCGCTGTTCTCGGCCTTCAACGTCTACCAGAACATCGCCTTTCCCCTGCGCGAGCTGCGCCAGCTCTCCGAGGACCTGATCCACGAGATGGTGATGCTCAAGCTGTCCATGGTGGAGCTGCTGCCGCGCCACGCCTGGCTCATGCCCGCCGAGCTCTCGGGCGGCATGGTCAAGCGCGTGGCCCTGGCCCGGGCGCTCGCCCTGGAGCCGGAACTGCTGCTGCTCGATGAGCCCACCGCCGGACTGGACCCGGACCGCAGCGAAGCCTTCGTGCGGCTTATCCGCAGCCTGGGCGAGGAGCTCGGCCTGACCGTGCTCCTGGTGACCCACGACCTGGATACGCTGGCGGCGCTCTCCACCCGCGTTGCGGTGCTGGCCGAACAGCGTATACTCGCCCTCGGCACGATTGACGACATCATGAAGGCCGATCACCCCTTCATCCGCAACTTCTTCCACTGCGACCGGGCGCAGCGGGCGCTGGAGCGCAACCGGTAATGGAAAACCGCGCCCATGCCTTGGCGGCGGGGCTCTTCACGCTGCTGCTGGGGCTGGCCAGCGTGGCGGCGGTCTGGTGGCTCTCGGGCAAGCGCGAGGCGGTGAGCGAATACCTGTTGGTGACCCAGGGGAGCATCACCGGGCTCAATCCCCAGGCGCAGGTGCGCTTCCGCGGCATCCGCGCCGGCAAGGTGCTGGACATCGACCTCGACCCCAAGGATCCCCGCAACATCCTCATCCGCATCAACGTGGACGCCGATCTGCCGGTGACGGACGCCACGACCGCCCGCCTCAATTACCAGGGCGTGACCGGGCTCGCCTACGTGCAACTGGAAGACTCCGGTGAGGGCGGCGAACGGCTCAAAGGCAAGGGGGAGGAACTGCCGCGCATCGCCCTCGAACCGTCCGCCATGGAGAGCCTGACCAGCGCCGCCCTGGAAATGGTCGAGCAGTTGCGCCGGGTGGCCGAGCGCACCAATGCCGTGCTCTCCGAGCGCAACGTCGAGCGCCTCGGCCGGACCTTGGAGCACCTGGAGGGCGCCTCCGCCGGCCTCAACCGGACGCTGCAGGATGCCCCTCAGGTCATGGCGGCCCTGAAGCGGGCCCTGAACGAGGAAAACCTCAAGCGCCTGGCCAATACCCTCGCCCAACTGGAAAGGGCGAGCGGCGAAGCGGCGCCCTTGGCCGCGGACCTGCGCCTGCTCGTGGGCAACCTGCAGGGCCTGGGCCAGCGGCTCGACGCGCTGTCGGGCCGGGCGGGCGGCGAGTTGCTGCACACGACGCTGCCGCGGGCGAACCTGCTGCTCCGGGAGCTGGCATCCAATTCCCGCCAGATGTCCCGCGTCCTCGACCAGATCGAGCAGTCGCCCAACGCCCTCATCTTCGGCCGTGGCGCGCCGCGGCCCGGCCCGGGCGAGGCCGGCTTCTCACCCCAATGAGCACGACATGACCGGAAAGATCGCCCTCGCGTTTGCCGCCCTGGCGCTCGCCGGTTGCGCCGGCCCCCGGCCCGCCGTCCCGGTGGACCACCATGACCTGGGGCCGATCGGTACCGGGCCCAACAGCCGCATCGTCGCCGCCCTGCGCGGCGTCGAGGTCTTCGCACCCTCCTGGCTGGATTCGCCGGCCCTGCAGTACCGCCTCGCCTACCTGGGGAGCCAGCAGCGTCGCAGCTACGGGGAGAGTCGCTGGGTGGCCCCGCCGGCGGAACTGCTGGCGCACGCGCTGAACAAGAACCTGTTCTCCGGCGACACGGCGGGGGCCTGCAAGCTGCGGGTCGATCTGGACGAATTCGTCCAGGTCTTCGATGCGGCCGAGGCCAGCCGGGCCGTGGTGGAGGCGCGCGTGCAGCTCCTGGCACCCGGCGGCGAGCCGCTGGCGCGCCACGCCTTGCGGGTGAGCCGGCCGGCGGCGAGCGGCGACGCCAAGGGCGGAGTGGCCGCGTTTTCAGCCACGGTCGCCGATCTTGCGGCGGCCCTGCGCGGCTGGTTGGGCACCCTTGACCGGGAAGGGAAGCCGGGATTGAATATCTTCGAACGCTGCCGCGGCGGCGCGTAGCCTGGCCGCCGTTGCGCCTCCCACCGAACTTTCACATCGTCGCCATCGCCATGCCGGAAAACCCTTACCAGATCGGTCTCGACAAGAACGCGGCCAACTACGTGCCGCTCACGCCCCTCACCTTCCTCGAGCGTTCCGCCGCCGTCTATCCGCAGCGTACCGCGCTGATCCACGGCCGGCGGCGCTACACCTGGGCCCAGACCTATGCCCGCTGCCGCCGGCTCGCTTCCGCCCTGGCACAGCGGGGTATCGGCAAGGGCGATACCGTGGCGGTGATGCTCGCCAACACGCCGGAGATGTACGAGTGCCATTTCGGCGTGCCCATGACGGGCGCCGTGCTCAATACCCTGAACACGCGCCTAGACGCCGAGGCCATTGCCTTCATGCTGGGCCACGGCGAGGCCAAGCTGCTGATCACCGACCGGGAGTTCTCGGCCACTATCGCCAAGGCCCTTGCTCAGGCCGGGCGCGAGCTTCCGGTCATCGACGTGGACGATCCCGAGTATGCGGGCCCGGGCGAGCTGGTCGGGACGATCGAGTACGAGGCCTTCCTCGCGCTGGGGGACCCGGCGTATGGCTGGCAGGGGCCGGCGGACGAGTGGGACGCCATCTCGCTCAACTACACTTCCGGCACCACGGGCAATCCGAAGGGCGTGGTCTATCACCACCGCGGCGCCTATCTCAACGCCGTGTCCAACGTCGTCTCCTGGGGCATGCCGCCCCACGCGGTGTACCTGTGGACCCTGCCCATGTTCCATTGCAACGGCTGGTGCTTCCCCTGGACCATGGCGGCCAACGCCGGCACCAACGTCTGCCTGCGCCGGGTCGAGGCTAAGCTCATCCTGGAGGCCATGCGCGAACACAAGGTGACCCACTACTGCGGGGCGCCCATCGTCCATTCCATGCTCATGAACGCGCCGGCGGAGCTGCGCGCCGGCATCGGCCACAAGGTGAGCGCCCTGGTGGCCGCGGCGCCGCCGCCCGCCTCGATGATCGAGGGCATGGAGAAGATCGGCTTCGACATCACCCACGTCTATGGCCTGACGGAGACCTACGGGCCGGCTTCGGTCTGCGCCAAGCATCCCGAGTGGAACGACCTGCCCCTGGACGAGCGCACGCGGCTGAACGGCCGTCAGGGCGTGCGCTACCACCTGCAGGAGGGCGTCACGGTGATGGACCCGGACACCATGGCCGAGGTGCCGCGGGACGGGGAGACCATGGGCGAGATCATGTTCCGGGGCAACATCACCATGAAGGGCTACCTGAAGAACCCCAAGGCCACGGACGAAGCCTTCCGCGGCGGCTGGTACCACACGGGCGACCTCGCCGTGCTGCAGCCCGACGGCTACGTGAAGATCAAGGACCGCTCCAAGGATGTGATCATCTCGGGGGGCGAGAACATCTCCTCGGTGGAAGTGGAGGATGTGCTCTACCGGCACGCCGCGGTGATGGCCGCTGCCGTGGTGGCCCAGCCCGACCCGAAGTGGGGCGAGGTGCCCTGCGCCTTCGTCGAGCTGAAGGAGGGGGCGGCGGCGACCGAGGCCGAGCTGATCGCCTTCTGCCGTGAACGCATGGCCCGCTTCAAGGCGCCGAAGAAAGTGGTGTTCGGGCCGCTGCCGAAGACTTCCACGGGTAAGATCCAGAAATTCGTCCTGCGGGAAAAAGCCAAGTCCGCGCAGGCGATCGAATAGGA
>CAYZLI010000181.1:0-1585 GCA_964479195.1 uncultured Rhodocyclaceae bacterium | reverse complement strand
GGTGTCGCCACCCTGACCCTGAACCGGCCCGGCCAGTTCAACTCCCTGTCGGAGGCCCTGATCGCGGAGCTTCAGGCGGCGCTGGACGGCATCGCCAAGGACCCGTCCGTGCGCGTCGTGGTGCTGGCCTGCGCCGGCAAGGCCTTCTGCGCCGGGCACGACCTGAAGGAGATGCGCGCCAACCCGGGCAAGGAATACCAGCAGGCCCTGTTCCGCAAGTGCGGCCGGATGATGATGACCCTCACGGAAATGCCGCAGCCGGTCATTGCCCGGGTGCACGGCATGGCGGTGGCGGCGGGCTGCCAGCTCGTGTCCATGTGCGACCTCGCGGTGGCGGCCGAAGGGGTGAAGTTCGCCGTGTCGGGCGTTAACCTCGGCCTGTTCTGCTCCACGCCCGGGGTGGGCCTCGTGCGCAACATGGGGCGCAAGGAAGCCTTCGAGATGCTGGTGACGGGCGAGTTCATCGACGCGGAGACGGCGCGTGAGCGGGGGCTGGTGAACCGCGTCGTGCCCGCCGAGCAACTGGATGCGGAGATCGGCAAGCTCACGGCCTCCATCGCCGCCAAGTCGCCGGCGGCGGTGGCCATGGGCAAGCAGCTCTTCTACAAGCAGGTCGAGATGGGCCTGGATGCCGCCTACCAGTTGGCGGCGGAGGTCATGGCCTGCAACATGATGGCCGAGGACGCCCAGTGCGGCATCGACGCCTTCATCGCCAAGCAGCCGATGCCCGAGTGGAAGGGGCGCTGATTCAACGGGCGATCCGCTCCGCGATCCAGCCTTTGAGACGGGACAGTTCGGCGTCGAACTTGCCGCAGCTCATCAGGCTTACCCCGAACACATAGGCGTAGAGCAATACGCTGCGCGCGGCGGCCTCCTCGGGCGGCACGCCGCAGGCGAGGAACAGCCGGCGGGCGCAGTCGAGGCGGGTCGCATCCACTCCTTCCACTACGGTTGCGGCCTGGGGGTCGCGGCGGGCCCAGTCGCGCACCGCCAGTTCGATGGGCATCCCCTTGCGGCTGCGGCCGGCCGAATAGACCTCGATGGTGTGGTGCAGGGCGGCCAATTCCTCGCCCGGCTGGGCCGCCGTCTGCTTGTGGATGTCCCGGATGCGCCCTTCCTTCCAGGTTTCCAGCACGGCGTCGAGCAGGTCGCGGCGATCCTTGAAATGCCAGTAGAAGCTGCCCTTGGTCACTTTCAGCCGCTTGGCCAGCACCTCTACGCGCAAGCCGTCCAGGCCGTCCTCGGCGAGGACGTCGAAGGCCGCCTTGACCCAGGCGGCGCGGTCGAGCGGCGGTTTTTGGGCGACGCGCTTTTCCATACGGTACGGTATTGAAATCCCGGTGGCGATGCGCTAGGATAGGGACACCATACGGTAGCGTATGGCCTCAGGTCGCATTGTGCGGGCGGCGGGCGTGCAGTGTCAAATCCGCCCCGGGATGCCATAATGGGCCGGGGAGAGGAACGCGCCGCCATGGCGCGGCCAGGGTGGGCCTGGCATTCGTGAAACCCGATCACATGGGAGTGCTGGTTTGAAGATCCTCGTACCCGTCAAGCGCGTCGTCGACTACAACGTCAAGGTGCGCGT
>CAYZLI010000180.1:4040-7162 GCA_964479195.1 uncultured Rhodocyclaceae bacterium | reverse complement strand
TTCGCCACGTCGGCGAAGTCGGCGATCTTGTCGAAGTTCATGTAGCGGTAGATGTCTGAAGCCTTCTGGTTGATGACGCCCACATTAGCCATGTATTCCGCCACCGTGGGGATCTTGCCCAGGAGCGCGCAGATCGCCGCCAGCTCCGCCGAGCCGAGATAGACGCGGGTGTCCAGGCCGAGACGGTTGGGGAAGTTGCGGGTGGAGGTGGACATGGCCGTCGCCCCCTTCTTGATCTGGGCCTGGTTGCCCATGCACAGGGAGCAGCCGGGCATCTCCATGCGGGCGCCGCTGCGGCCGAGCACGCCGTAGTGGCCTTCCTCGGTGAGCACCTGCTGGTCCATCTTGGTGGGCGGGGCCATCCACAGGCGCACCGGGATGTCGCTCTTGCCCTCCAGCAGCTTGCTGGCGGCGCGGAAGTGGCCGATGTTGGTCATGCAGGAGCCGACGAAGACCTCGTCGATCTTCTCGCCGGCGACCTCGGAGAGCAGCTTCACGTCGTCAGGGTCGTTGGGGCAGGCGACGATGGGTTCGCGGATGTCGGCCAGGTCGATCTCGATCACCGCGGCGTATTCGGCGTCCGCGTCCGGGGCCAGGAGCTCCGGCTCGGCGAGCCAGGCCGCCATGGCCTTGATGCGCCGCTCCAGGGTGCGCTTGTCCTGGTAGCCGTTGGCGATCATCCACTTCATGAGCGTGATGTTCGAGTTGAGGTACTCGACGATCGGCTCCTTGTCCAGGCGCACCGTGCAGGCGGCGGCGGAGCGCTCGGCGGAGGCATCCGACAGCTCGAAGGCCTGCTCCACCTTGAGCTTGGGCAGGCCCTCGATCTCCAGGATGCGGCCGGAGAAGAAGTTCTTCTTGCCCTTCTTCTCCACGGTGAGCAAGCCCTGCTTGATGGCGTAGAGCGGGATGGCATTGACCAGGTCGCGCAGGGTGATGCCAGGCTGCATCTCGCCCTTGAAGCGCACCAGCACGGATTCCGGCATGTCCAGGGGCATCACGCCCGTGGCCGCGGCGAAGGCCACCAGGCCCGAGCCCGCCGGGAAGGAGATGCCGATGGGGAAGCGGGTGTGGGAGTCGCCGCCGGTGCCCACGGTGTCGGGCAGCAGCAGGCGGTTCAGCCAGGAGTGGATCACGCCGTCGCCCGGGCGCAGGGCAACGCCGCCGCGGGTGGAAATAAACGTGGGCAGTTCGTGGTGCATCTTCACATCCACGGGCTTCGGGTAGGCCGCCGTATGGCAGAAGGACTGCATGACGAGATCGGCGGAGAAGCCGAGGCAGGCGAGATCCTTCAGCTCGTCCCGGGTCATGGGGCCGGTGGTGTCCTGGGAGCCGACGGTGGTCATCTTCGGCTCGCAGTAGGTGCCGGGGCGGATGCCCTTGCCTTCCGGCAGGCCGCAGGCGCGGCCGACCATCTTCTGCGCCAGCGAAAAGCCTTTGCCCGAGTCGGCCGGGTCCTTGGGCAGGCGAAAGACCGTGGAGGGCGGAAGCTTCAGGGCCTCGCGTGCCTTGGCGGTGAGGCCGCGGCCGATGATCAGCGGAATGCGGCCGCCGGCGCGCACCTCGTCGAAGATCACATCGGACTTGACGGTGAACTCGGCAATCACCGCGCCGTTCTTCAGGGCCTTGCCCTCGTAGGGGCGCAGTTCGACCACGTCGCCCATGTCCATCTTCGACACGTCCAGCTCGATGGGCAGCGCCCCGGCGTCTTCCATGGTGTTGTAGAAGATGGGGGCGATCTTGCTGCCCAGGCACACGCCGCCGTAGCGCTTGTTGGGCACGAAGGGGATGTTCTCGCCCGTGTACCAGAGCACGGAGTTGGTGGCGGACTTGCGCGAGGAGCCGGTGCCCACCACGTCGCCCACGTAGGCGACCAGGTGGCCCTTGGCCTTGAGGGCCCCGAGCTGCTTCACCGGGCCGCGGTTGCCGGGCTCGTCGGCTTCGATGCCCGGGCGCGGGTTTTTCAGCATGGCCAGGGCGTGCAGCGGGATGTCCGGGCGGCTCCAGGCGTCCGGCGCCGGGGAGAGGTCGTCGGTGTTGGTCTCCCCCGTCACCTTGAAGACGGTCACGGTCAGGCTCTTGGGCACTTCGGGGCGGGCGGTGAACCACTCCGCGTCGGCCCAGGATTTCAGCACCGCTTTGGCGTTGGCCGCACCTGGGTTGACTCCCTTGTCCGCCTTCTCCTTCACGTCGTGGAAGTAGTCGAACACGAGCAGCGTCTTCTTCAGCCCTTCGGCGGCGACGGCGCCCACCTGGGCGTCGTCCAGCAGTTCGATCATCGGCTTGATGTTGAAGCCGCCGAGCATGGTGCCGAGCAGCTCCGTCGCCTTCCCGCGGGCGATGAGGGCGCACTGCTCGGTGCCCTTCGCCACGGCGGCGAGGAAGGCGGCTTTCACCTTGGCGGCGTCATCCACGCCCGCGGGGACGCGGTGGGTGACGAGCTCCACCAGGAAGGCTTCCTCGCCCTTGGGCGGGTTCTTCAGCAGGCCGACCAGGTCCTCGGTCTGCTGGGCGGTGAGGGGCAGGGCGGGGATGCCGAGCGCGGCGCGCTCTGCGACATGGCTCCGATAGGCTTCTAGCACGACGTATTCCTCAGTGGGTTTGCGGGTGTCAATGGGTGGCGAAAAAGTGTTGCTTCACGGCGGCGGGCAGCTCCATGCCGGTCGCCTGGGCGCGCTGCACCAGCTCCCAGTAGTAGCGGTAGGAAGCGCGATCGTGCAGGCGCCCGCCGTGGCGGATCGGGCCCCAGTCGGCGGCCTGGGCCGCGAGCAGGATGCCGGCGGCCTCCTCGACCTCGGCGAAATCCGGGCGCATGGCTTCCACGATGGGCTGCACCTGGTTCGGATGGATGCTCCACATGCGCAGATACCCGAACTGCTCACGGGCGCGGCGGGCGTCGTCGAACACCATCCGGGTGTCGTGCAGCTCCGTGGTGACGTTGTGGCTGGGTACGACGCTGTGGCCCAGGGCGGCGGCGGCGATCTCGGTTTTCGCCCGCACGATGAGGGGGTGCTCGAACTGGCCGGGGCTCTTCATGGCCGAGGCCGGGATGGCGCCGTGGTGGCCGCTGACGAAATCCATCAGGCCGAAGTCCAGGGTCTCCACGCCGGGCAGGGCGGCGA
>CAYZLI010000180.1:0-3940 GCA_964479195.1 uncultured Rhodocyclaceae bacterium | reverse complement strand
AGCAGCGCCTTGACGCCTTCCCGCTCTTCCAGCAGCTCCTTGAGCGTGAAGTCCATCTTCTCGCGGGAGAAGGCGTCGATCTCCAGGCCCTTCACCATCGCGTACTTGCCCGGGGTGCACACCACCGGAAAGCCGTAGAGGATGCCCTCCGGGATGCCGTAGGAGCCGTCCGAGGGGATGCCCATGGTCACCCACTTGCCGTCGGAGCCCAGGGCCCAGCCGCGCATGTGGTCGATGGCGGCGTTGGCGGCGGAGGCGGCCGAGGACAGGCCGCGGGCCTCGATGATGGCGGCGCCGCGCTTGCCCACTTTCGGGATGTACTCGTTCTTGTACCAGGCCTCGTCGTTCACCAGCTTGGCCGCCGGCTGGCCGGCGATGGTGGCGAAGCGGTAGTCCGGGTACATGGTGGGGGAGTGGTTGCCCCAGACGACCATCTTCTCGACCGAATCCACCGGCTTGCCGGTCTTTGCGGCGAGTTGGGACAGGGCGCGATTGTGGTCCAGGCGCATCATGGAGGTGAAGTTGGCGCGCGGCAGGTCCGGCGCGGAATTCATGGCGATGTAGGCATTGGTGTTGGCCGGGTTGCCGACGACGATGACGCGGATGTCGCGCTTCGCCGTCTCGTTCATGGCGCGGCCCTGTTCGATGAAGATCTTGGCGTTTTCCGCCAGCAGGTCCTTGCGCTCCATGCCCGGGCCGCGGGGCTTGGCGCCCACCAGCAGGGCGTAGTCGGCATCCTTGAACGCCACTTTCGCGTCGGCGCTGCCGACCATGCCGGCCAGCAGGGGGAAGGCGCAGTCTTCCAGTTCCATCATGACGCCCTTGAGGGCCTGCTGGGCCTTCTCCATGGGCAGCTCCAGCATCTGGAGGATGACGGGCTGGTCCTTGCCCAGCATTTCGCCGCTGGCGATGCGGAACAGCAGGGCGTAACCGATCTGCCCGGCGGCGCCGGTCACGGTGACTCGTACGGGGGTCTTGGCCATCGCAGTACTCCTCGGTCGGATTGTTCGGAAACGGGCATCGCGGCCGGCCGGGCGCAAAGTTGCGCCGCACTGCACAACCGGGAATCGTGGGGATGGTAGAATTCTTTCCGCATGGTGTCAATGGTTATCTTATGTCTTATATAAGACATAAGATGCCCTATAGACGCCTAGGATTTTTTATGCTGAAATAAGCGCCATGGCCCAGGAATCGCCAACCTTCAGCCCGCTCTACCGCCAGATCAAGGACCTGATCCTGCGCGGCCTCGCTTCCGGCGAGTGGCGTCCCGGCGAGGCCATCCCGAGCGAGTCGGAGCTGGCCGTCCGTTTCAACGTCAGCCAGGGGACCGTGCGCAAGGCAGTCGACGAGATGGCGGCCGACAACCTTCTGGTACGCAAGCAGGGCAAGGGCACGTTTGTTGCCTCGCACAACGACCCCCGCGCCTTCTTCCGTTTCCTGCGCATCGTACCCAACGAGGGTCCCCTCAGCGTTGCCCAGAGCGTGCCGCTGGAGTGCTGGCGCGCCAAGGCCGGCCTCGAAGCCGCACGCACGCTGCAGATCGCGCTGGGCGCGCCCATCATCGTCGTCCGCCGGGTGCTCAAGTTTGCCGGCAAGCCCGTGGTGCTGGACGAGATCTACCTGCCGGGCGAGATCTTCCAGGGGCTCACCCTGGAAGTGCTGCAGGACTGGCAAGGCTCCATTTACAGCCTGTTCGAAACCCGGTTTGGTGTGCGCATGATCCGTGCCGACGAGCGCCTGCGCGCCGTGGCGGCCGACCGCAACAGCGCCGAACTGCTCAACGTGGCCGAGGCCAGCCCGCTGCTTTCCGTCGAACGGGTCACCTACACCTACGGTGACAAGCCGGTCGAGTGGCGCCGCGGCCTGTACTTGACCGCCGAGCACTACTACCACAATGAACTGAGCTAAGGCGCTACCGGGCCCAGGGCATCGCAGGCCATGCAAATAGTGATTTATCGGGGTATTGTTGCGCTTTATGTTGCGCTGCACTAAGCAAGGGGGCTTCATATGCCGGAACTAGCCATAAAAAAACCACGACCGAAGCATCTTGACCTTTTCGTGATCAGGCTGCCGCTGGCCGGAATCATATCCATATTGCATCGCGTCAGCGGCGCCGGGCTGTTCCTGGTGCTGCCGGGCCTGATTTATCTCCTGCAGTTGTCCCTGGGCACGCCGGCCGAGTTCGAGACCTTCAAGGCCTGGGTCGGTTTCCTCCCCGTTAAGCTGGTCCTGCTCGGGCTGCTCTGGGCGCTGCTGCACCATTTCTGCATGGGCATCCGCATTCTGCTGATCGACATCCACATCGGCGTGGACAAGGCCGCCGCGAATCTGTCGGCCAAGATCGTGGTCGGCGTCAGCCTTGCCCTGACCGTGATCCTGGGGGTGAAATTATGGTGAACCGCATCACCGTCGGGGCCCACTACGGCCTCAAGGACTGGCTCGCCCAGCGCGTCACCGCCATCGTCATGGCGGCCTATCTGCTCATCCTCGCCGTCGCCCTGCTGGGCCAGAAGGAGTCGGGCCACGAATCCTGGCGTGCGCTGCTCTCCGGCGGCTTCATGAGCTTCCTGACTTTCCTGTTCATCGTCAGCCTGATCTACCACGCCTGGGTCGGCGTGCGCGACATCTGGATGGATTACGTCAAGCCGGCCGGCTGGCGGTTTGCCTTCCATGTGCTGACGCTTCTGTACCTGGTCGGCTGCGCCGGCTGGGCGGTGCAGATTCTCTGGAGGCTGTAAGTGAAAATCACTAAACGCATGTTCGATGCGGTGATCGTCGGCGCCGGCGGCGCCGGCCTGCGCGCCGCGCTGCAGCTCTCCGAGGCGGGCCTCAAGACCGCCGTCATCACGAAGGTCTTCCCGACGCGCTCCCATACGGTCGCCGCCCAGGGCGGCGTGGCCGCGAGCCTGGGCAACTCCGAGGAGGACCACTGGCACTGGCACATGTACGACACGGTCAAGGGTTCGGACTGGCTCGGCGACCAGGATGCCATCGAGTTCATGTGCCGCAAGGCCAACGAGGTGGTGATCGAACTGGAGCACTACGGCATGCCCTTCGACCGCACCGAGACGGGCAAGATCTACCAGCGCCCCTTCGGCGGCCACATGTCCAATTTCGGCGAGAAGCCCGTGCGCCGCTCCTGCGCCGCCGCCGACCGCACCGGCCATGCCATGCTGCACGCCCTCTACCAGAGGAACGTGCGGGCGCACACCCAGTTCTTCGTCGAATGGATGGCCCTGGACCTCATCCGCGACGCCGAAGGCGAGGTGCTGGGCGTCACCGCCATGGAGATGGAAACGGGCGAGGTCCTCGCCTTCCAGGCCAAGGCCACCATCTTCGCCACCGGCGGGGCGGGGCGCATCTACTACTCCTCCACCAACGCCTTCATCAACACCGGCGACGGCCTGGGCATGGCGGCGCGTGCCGGCATCCCCCTGGAGGACCTGGAGTTCTGGCAGTTCCATCCGACCGGCGTGGCCGGCGCCGGCGTGCTCATCACGGAGGGCGTGCGCGGCGAGGGCGGCATCCTGCGCAACAGCGCCGGCGAGCGCTTCATGGAGCGTTACGCCCCCAACGCCAAGGACCTCGCCTCCCGCGACGTGGTCTCGCGCGCCATGACCACGGAAATCAACGAGGGGCGCGGCTGCGGCCCCAACAAGGATTTCGTGCTGCTGGACATCACCCACCTCGACCCGAAGGTGATCATGCAGCGGCTGCCGGGCATCCGCGAGATCTCCATCCAGTTCGCCGGCGCCGACCCGATCAAGGAGCCGATCCCGGTGGTGCCGACCGCCCATTACCAGATGGGCGGCATCCCCACCAATTATTTCGGCCAGGTGGTGGCGCCCCGCGGCTCCAGCATGAGCGTGCCCGTGCCCGGCTTCTACGCCGCCGGCGAGTGCGCCTGCGCCTCGGTGCACGGGGCCAACCGCCTGGGCAC
>CAYZLI010000179.1:6216-7290 GCA_964479195.1 uncultured Rhodocyclaceae bacterium | reverse complement strand
CCCCCGCTTCCGGGGGAGAGGGAGTACTTCGCTACTCGTCGTCGTCCTCGCCGCCGCCGGCCAGCCGGCGCCGCGGCACGGTCTGGGGATCGGCGATGATCGGCCGGTAGATCTCCACTCGGTCGCCCGGGCGCAGCGCGGTGTCGAGCTTCGCCGCCTTGCTGAACACGCCCACCTTCTGGGCGGCGAGGTCGATTTGGGGGAAGCGCGCGAGGATGCCGGAGGCTTCGATGGCCTGCTGCACCGTGGCGCCCTCGGGCACGTCCACATTCACCCAGGCCTGCTGGGTGGGTTCCGAATAGGCGACGCTCACTTGCATTGCTAGCTCCCAGTGCGATGAACTCGGCCGTTCGTGCTGAGCCCGTCGAAGCACGAATGGCCTTCGACGGGCTCAGGCCGAACGGCAGTTACGCTGGCTGCGACGCGGTTGTTTCCGCGGCGCGCTGCCGTTGCGCCTCCCACGCCCGCTTGGCCGCGAGCAGGAACCCCAGCACGGCGAAGCCGCCGGGGGGCAGGATCATCAGCAGCGCCCCGTCGTAACCGGGCACGCGGGTTTCCAGGAAGGCGAAGCCCGACCCGAGCAGTGAGCTGGCTTGCGCGAACAAGGTGCCGGCGCCCAGCAGTTCGCGGATCAGCCCGATCACGGTGAGGGCGAGAGTGAAGCCGAGGCCCATGGCCAGGCCATCCAGCGCCGAGGCGAGGACGCCGTTCTTGACGGCATAGGCCTCGGCCCGGCCGAGGATGGCGCAGTTCACCACGATCAGCGCGATGAACAGGCCCAGCACCTTGTACAGGTCGTGCAGCCAGGCGTTGAGGGCCATGTCCACCACCGTCACCAGGCTGGCGATGAGCACCACGAAGACCGGGATGCGCACCTGGGAGCTCACCGTGCTGCGGATCATGGACACCAGCACGTTGGAGAGCACCAGCACCGCCGTCGTCGCCAGCCCCATGCCCAGCCCGTTGGTGCCGGAGGTGGTCACCGCCATGGTCGGGCACATGGCGAGCAACTGGGAGAAGACCACGTTGTTCTCCCACAGGCCATCCTTGACGATCTTGCCGTAGCTCATGACT
>CAYZLI010000179.1:4416-6116 GCA_964479195.1 uncultured Rhodocyclaceae bacterium | reverse complement strand
CCACGATTTCCGCGCGGTGGGCCCGGAAGAAGTCGAGCCCGCCCTTCACCGCCTTGACCACGGCGCGGGGCGTGATGGTGGCGCCGGCGAAGGCATCGAAAATGCCACCGTCCTTCTTCACCGCCCACTTCGCCGGCGGCGGGTTGCCGAGATCCTTGCCGGCGAAGCCCTCGATCCAGGGCGCCCCCTTTCCCCCTTTCCGCGCTTCGATCTTGTCGCCCAGGCCCGGCGTCTCCTTGTGCTTGAGCACGCGCACGCCGAGCACCGTGCCGCGGGCGTCCACCGCCATGAGGACCTCGATGTCGCCGCCGTAGCCGCGCCCGACGCGCTGGAACACGACGCCGGCCACCCGCCCGTCCTTCCGGGCGAGATGAACTTTGATCTTGACGCCCGCATCGTCGACTTCGATCACGTCGTGGAGCAGATCGTTGTCGGCGAAACCCTGCGGCAGCACCTGGGCCAGCGTGGTCTGCATGTCGAGGGCCTCGGCGGCGGCGATGTGCGCCTTGGTGGCGGTGTTGGCGAAAGCCAGCGCCGCGCCGGCGACGAGGGCCACCACGCCGAGCAGCGTCGGCTGGTAGGGCAGTTTTTCGCGAATGGTTTCGAGGCTCGCGTTCATTTCGCAACCTCCAGCGCCGCGCCGTCGCGCCGCCGCCCGAGGATGCGCGGCCGGCAATAGCGGTCGATCACGGGGGTCAGGGCGTTCATCAGCAGCACGGCGAAGGCCATGCCCTCCGGATAGCCGCCCCAGCTGCGGATGATCCAGGTCAGCAGGCCGATGCCGAAGCCGAAAATGAGCTGACCGGGCGGGGTATTGGGCGAAGTGACGTAGTCCGTGGCGATGAAGAAGGCGCCCAGTACGGCCGCCCCCGAAAGCAGGTGGGCCGGCACCGACAGGTAGTGCAGCGGGTCCAGCGCGTGGCCGATGGCCGCCGGCAGTGCGAGGCCGGCCAGCACGGCGGCGGGGATGTGCCAGGTGATGACGCGTACGGCGAGGAGATACAGCCCGCCGGCCAGCAGCAGGAAGGCGGCGGTTTCGCCCAGGCTGCCGGCGCGGCTGCCCGTCCAGGCGAAGAGCGCGCCGGCGGGCTGGCCCAGCGCATGCAGAAGATCGATCCCGCGCGCGAGCTCGGTCTTGGCGTAACCCAGCAGCGAGGCCGAGGTGACGGCGTCCGGCAGCACCGGGGAGGCCAGCGTGATGCGCAGGCCGTCCACGAATCCCGGCGCATGCGCGGAGAAGAGCGGCACCGGCATCACCCACTGGGTCATGGCCACCGGGAAGGACACGAGCAGCGCCACACGCGCCACCATGGCCGGGTTGAAGAGGTTCTGGCCGAGGCCGCCGAACACCTGCTTGCCGACCACGATGGCGATGAAGCCGCCCAGCACGCCGATCCACCAGGGCGCCCAGGGTGGCAGGGAGAGCGCGAGCAGCCAGCCCGTGAGCAGCGCGGAGCCGTCGCCCAGGGTGCTGTTCACGCCCATCAGGCGCTGGCAAAGCAACTCGGCGAAGAGGCACGCGCCGACCGTGATGGCGAACAAATTGATGGCCGGCCAGCCGAACAGCCAGAAAGCGAGGAGCGTCGCGGGTGCCAGCGCCAGCTGCACCCGGCGCATGGTGCGCGCGACGGAGGTGCCGCCGTGGGCGTGGGGAGCGGCGACGGGCGCGACTGCTTCGAGGGCGTTCATGGCAGAAGACC
>CAYZLI010000179.1:0-4316 GCA_964479195.1 uncultured Rhodocyclaceae bacterium | reverse complement strand
TGAGAGCGGGTACGGAGTTCCTGCTCATGCCGAGGCCTCCGCCGCGGCGCGCGCCTTCGCTGCGTCCCGCTCGGCTTTGCGCCGCGCCGCCGCTTCCGCCTTCTCCTTCGCTTCCCGCTCCAGCCGCACGGTGCGCGCCTGGGCGAGCTGCTTGGTTTTCTCCTGGAGCTGCTTGGCGCGGTCCTGGGCGGCGAGCTCGCCCTTGGCGTGGTTGAAGTACTGCACCAGCGGGATGCGCGAGGGGCAGACATAGGCGCAGCAGCCGCAGGCGATGCAGTCCTTCAGGCCGTACTTCACCGCGCCGGCGAGATCGCCCGCGTCGATATGGCGCGACATCTCCAGAGGCAGCAGGCCCACCGGGCAGGCGCGCACGCAGCTCGAGCAGCGGATGCACGGGCCCGGCTCCCGCTCGGCCACCTCGCCGGCGGTGAGGGCGAGGATCCCGCTCGTGCCCTTGATCACCGGCACCCGCGCCGAGGGCAGTTGCAGTCCCATCATGGGGCCGCCCAGGAGCAGGCGGGCGGGCGCTTGCGCGAGACCGCCGCAGAAGGCGATCACTTCCTCAGCGAGGGTTCCCACCGGCACTTCCACGTTGCCCGGCGCGCGCACGCAGCCGCCATTGACGGTGACCAGCCGTGAGATGAGCGGCCGGCCGTAGCGGATCGCCTCGCGCACGGCGAGCACGGTGCCCACGTTCTGCACCAGCACGCCGATGTCGGCCGGACGCCCCATGGCGGGCACTTCCCGGCCCGTGAGGGTGAGGATGAGCTGCTTCTCCGAGCCCATCGGATAGCGCGCCGGCACGGGCTGGATGCGAATTCCCGTCGCGGCGGCGGCCGCCGCCCGCATGGCAGCGATGGCCTCGGGCTTGTTGTCCTCGATGCCGACCAGCACGGTCCCGGCGCCCGTGGCGTGGGCGACGATGGCGATGCCGTCCACGATCTGCGCCGCGCGTTCGCGCATCAGCCGGTCGTCGCAGGAAAGGTAGGGTTCGCATTCGCCGCCGTTGATGATCAGGGTGCCCACCTTGGCGCTCAGCTTCACCGCCGAGGGGAAGGCGGCGCCGCCCAGGCCGACGACGCCGGCGCGGGCGACGCGCCGCCCGATTTCAGACGGATCGAGCCGGAAGGGGTCGTCGCAGGTTTCCAGTTCCGCCCAGCGCTCCTCGCCGTCCGCTTCGATCGTGATGGCCTGCACCGCCAGGGCCGACGGGTGGGGCGCGACGATCTCGCCGATGGCCGCCACCGTGCCCGAGGTGGGCGCGTGGAGGTTGGCGGACACCGGCCCCTGGGCCGCGGCGATGAGCTGGCCCTTCAGTACCCGGTCGCCCACCACCACCACGGGCCGCGCCGGGGCGCCGATGTGCTGCACCAGGGGCACGTACAGCCTGTGCGGCATGGGCAGGGTGCGCAGCGGGGCGTCCGCCGCCGGGCGCTTGCGGTCGTCCGGATGCACTCCCCAGTCGAGACGGAAACGGTCGAGGAATCCCATGGCGGCTCCTAGCAAGTCATCCCCGCGCACGCGGGGATCCGGCGGCTTTCAACGACACTGGGTTCCCGCTTTCGCGGGAACGACAAGTTCAAACGCATGCCGGCTCTCCCTATGCGTAGGCCGGCTTCGGCCACACCCAGTGCTGCAGCGTGACGGGCACGGGCTTCAAGCTCATGGCCTCGGTCGGGCAGCGGTCGATGCAGGCGGCGCAGCCCGTGCACGCTTCGCGCAGCACGTTGTGGATCTGCTTGGGTCCGCCCAGGACGGCGTCCGTGGGGCAGGCCTTGATGCAGCGGGTGCAGCCGATGCACAGCTCTTCGGCCACTGCGGCGATCTGCGGTCCCGCGTCCACGATGGCGGAGAGATCCAGCTCGATGCCCAGCTTGGCGGCGATGGACGCGGCGAGCGTCCTGCCCCCCGGCGGGCAGCAGGCCGGCGAGGCCCGAGCCTCGGCGATGGCCGTGGCCGCCCCGGTGCAACCGGGGAAGCCGCACTGGCCGCAGTTGGAGCCGGGCATCATGGGCTCCAGTTCGGCCACCAGCGGGTTGCCCTCGACGGCGAAGAAGCGGCTGGCGATGCCGAGCATGAAGCCCAGCACGATGCCGAGGATGGTGAGGCTGGCCACTGCGATCAGCATGGTGTCGTTCTCCTCAAGCGATCAGCCCCGAAAAACCCATGAAGGCGAGGCTCAGCAGGCTGATGGTGATGAAGGCCGAGGGCGCGCCGGCGAAGGCCGCCGGCACCCGGGCCAGGGCGAGCCGCTCGCGCAGGCCGGCGAAGATGAGCAGCACGAGGGTGAAGCCCAGGGCGGAGCCGAAGCCGTACAGCGTGCTCTTGAAGAAGCCGTAGTTCTGCTGCACGTTGAGCAGCGCCACGCCCAGCACGGCGCAGTTGGTGGTGATGAGCGGCAGGTAGATGCCCAGGCTCTGGTAGAGGCCGGGGCTGGACTTCTTGATCACCATCTCGGTGAATTGCACCGCCGCGGCAATGACGAGGATGAAGGCGAGGATGCGCAGGAAGCCCAGATCGAAGGGGGCCAGCAGCCAATGCTCGAGCGCCCAGCACACGGCGGCAGCGAGCGTGATGACGAAAGTGGTGGCGAGCCCCATGCCGAGGGCCGCGTCCATGCTCTTGGAGACGCCCATGGCCGGGCACAGGCCGAGGAATTTCACCAGCACCACGTTGTTCACGAGGGCGGTGGACAGCAGCAGCAACAGGTATTCGCTCATGGTGCCGGCTGCGTTGCAGGGAGCGTGCCAGTTCCCCGCGGGCAAGCTATCGCCCGGTTTAGCAAGGATTTTTTGTTTTCCGCCGGCCGTTGTCGCGTCCCGTTCCACTGTCGCAAACCCGACAAGGCCGGGGCGAATGTCGGTTTTGTCCGCCGACTCGACCGGCCGGCGCGGGAAAACACGCATGGAGTCAGTCGGTTGCCTCCTGGCATCGGGCTTGCTAAATGGGTGGTGAGCCGTCATTCCCGCGAACGCGGGAATCCAGTGGCTTTCATAACGACGCTGGATCCCCGCTTGCGCGGGGATGACATCAGGAAACTCAACCGCAAAGGAGCCCACCATGGCCATGAAGATCATCGCCGACGAGTGCACGGCCTGCGACGACTGCGTGCCCGTTTGCCCCACCAAGTCGATCACCGCCAAGGGCGGGATCTACAAGATCAACGCGGAAACCTGTACGGAGTGCGAAGGGGAGGCCGATACGCCCCAGTGCGTGGATGTCTGCCCGAGCGGGGACCGCTGCATCGTCTACATCTGATCGCCCATGCACGCCGCAACCGCCTGGAGCGAGGCCTGCAAGGCCATGACCGGGCCGGTCATCGAGGCCTGCACCGTGGCCTCGGTGCCGGCCGGGCCCGGGGCGCTGGCGCGCGAGCTCGGCAAGCGCCTGCCCGGGCAGGCCTTCCGCCAAGTGCTCTGCCGCGGCGGCTGGTATCGCCTGGGCGGCGTCGTGGACGCCAAGGGGGCGCGCGTGGCCCCCAACCTGGAGGCCTGGGCCGCCGCGCAACTCGAGGCCCGCGACGGAGACATCGCCGCGCTGCTGGAGGACTACGCCGGCAGCGGCCTGCGCGCGACCCACCTCAGCGGCCGCACCCATTACCTGGTCGCCCCGGCCGGCACGGGCCCGGGCGATTTTCTCCAGCTCGAGATCGAAGACCTGCAGGAGACGCTGGCCCATCCCCTGTTCGACCGGGAGCCGCCGCCGGAAAGCCTCGACGAGTTGGTGGACGCGCAAACGGATCCGGCCGCTGCCGCGCCGGTGGGCCTGCCCTGGTACAGCTTCCGCCGCCTCACCCACATCGGCGACCTGCTGGCGCGCATGCGCACCCAGTCCCTCGAGCCCCAGCCCATCCACCGCTTCTTCGCCGACTGGGACGCCAGCTCGGCCGCCCGCGCCACGGCATTCCACAACCATTGGGTGGTGGCGCTGCGCGAACATCTGGACCGCCACCGCCAGCCCATCACGCGGGCCCAGCCGGTGCCCGCGCTGAACGGCGAGGCGCCCCGCTTCGCCGTGCGCCAGGGCACCAGCGGGCTCGCCCTGCACGAGGCCCTGGCCGCCTTCGACCGGGAGCTCGGCTATTCCTTCGCCTGGTATTTCCACATGCTCACCACCAAGGCCGTACCCCACTGGGTGCCGGCCGCCCTGGCCGCCGACGCGGCGGCCGGCTTCGGCTACCTGCGCGAGCGCGACCTGCAGGTGGTCAAGGGCTGGCTGCACAAACCCTATGGATTCTGAGGCCCCTATCGTCACCCGCGTCACCCACGCCGGCGTGGTCCAGTCCGTCGCCGACGGCCGCGCCGTGATCGCCGTCG
>CAYZLI010000178.1:0-7295 GCA_964479195.1 uncultured Rhodocyclaceae bacterium | reverse complement strand
CGCCCGCCAGACCAAGCACCCACACCTATCGGCTGTTTGTGTTGTTAAAGAGCAACCCGACCCAATCGATCGGTTCTGCATCTGCAGAGAAGCGGAATTATAGGAGCTGAAATTCCGTTTGTAAACCCCCCCCCGCCCGTACTGGCAGACCGGCAAGCGGTGCCCCAACGGGGTACACCTATAGCCAAGCAGGGATGCTGCGAGAACTGGCTGGAATGCAGGACGGCGAGAAAGGTTGGTTGCGGGGATAGGATTTGAACCTATGACCTTCGGGTTATGAGCCCGACGAGCTGCCAGACTGCTCCACCCCGCGCCCGATTTCAACAATCAAATTCTACAACGATCGAATTCTAGCCGAAACGACCGACTCACGTCAAGGACAAGCCTGCCCCTGGTCGCCAACGCCGGTACCCCGCTTTACCCGACAACTTATTGCGCGCCGGCGCAACGGGCCGCAGTCGCCATTTATTCCTCGCCCGGGGGAAGGCAGACTGCGGCGATGATTCTCATAATACTGAAGAATTTCAAAACTGGTATCATTATGCCGCCGCGCTGAAGGCGCGGTCGAAGTTTGGGTTCCGAGGCGCAGTCCCAAGACGAGGAGAGGCCATCCATGAAAAGCCGGTTTATCAACCAACGGGTCGCGGGTTACCTGCGCGAGCGTCGGCCGCGCGCCAACTCGCTCATCATCACCGTTTACGGCGATTCGATCGCGCCCCATGGCGGATCGGTCTGGCTCGGCAGCTTCATCAAACTGGTCGAGCCCCTCGGCCTGAACGACCGGCTGGTGCGCACCAGCGTCTTCCGCCTGGCCGCCGACCAATGGCTGGAATCGGTGCACATCGGCCGGCGCAGCTACTATCAACTCACCGCAACGGGTCGCCGCCGCTTCGAGCATGCCTACCGGCGTATCTATTTCCAGCCCAAACCCCACTGGGAGGGCGACTGGCAACTCGTGGTTACCGCGGGCAGCGTATGTACCGGCGCCCAACGGGAGGCCCTGCGCAAGGAACTGCAATGGGAGGGTTTCGGGGTCGTCGCCCCCGGCGTGCTGGCCCATCCCTCCGCCAATCTCGAGTCGCTGACGGACATCCTGCAAGGCACCGGCACCCAGGACCAGGTGGTGGTGTTGCGGGCGAAGAGCCTGGGGGCTTTGACCGGTCGCCCGTTGCGCCGCCTGGTACGGGAGTGCTGGAGCCTGGGTCTGATCGCCCACGACTACCGGCTGTTCCTCGATCGCTTCCGTCCCATCCTGCGCGCCCTGAAGACCGCCAGCACGCTCGATCCCGAGCAATGCTTCGTGGTGCGCACGCTGCTGATGCACGAATTCCGCCGAACGCTGCTGCGCGATCCGCAACTGCCCGAGGAACTGCTCCCCGAGAACTGGCCGGGCGAAACGGCGCGCCAGCTCTGCCGCGAACTGTACGCGCTCACCCACCGGGAAGCCGAAAACCATTTGATGTCGGTGTTGGAGACGGCTAACGGCCGGCTGCCGGAGGCGGCGCCCTACTTTTACGAGCGTTTCGGCGGATTGGACGTCGCCCAGCCGGTCACGGCGTGACTGCCCATCAGCTCCTTCAGACATAAATCAAAGTTTCTTATCCGGGTCATCTTTTTTTTATCTTCATGATCTCTAAACAATCCCGTGCCACTGCCGTTATTGCCAACGTATAAGTACATATTTTCGTCCGGCTCAGTCGGTCGAACGGCCCAGGGGGAGACATGGAGATCATTCGAAACAGTGTCGGCAACAAGCTGTTGGTGGTTTCTGTCGTCGGCACCACGCTGTTTGCCGGCGCTGCCGCCTACGGCCTTTGGAGCTCCTGGGAAAGTCTGCGCGCCCTGAAGGCCAGCACCGATGCGATCGTCCTGAGCGTCGTGCTGATGGGAGGAGCCTCGATCCTCGCCTTCGCGGCGTTCTACTGGATGATGCGAACGGCGATCATCCAGCCGGCCGACGTCCTCCGGGTTGACCTGGCCCGCCTGGCGAGTGGCGACTTTTCCATTCCGATCAAGCACCGGGGAACGGACGAGTTCGGCCAGATCGCGGTCAGCGCGGAGAAGATTCGCGTTGACCTGGGAAACATGGTGTGCGAGGTGCAGGCCTCGGCCAAGGACGTCGCCGGCGAGGCGGAGAAACTGTCCCAATCCAGTGCCACCGTCACACAAAATGCCCAGGATCAGAGCGGTTCGGCCTCGTCGGTTGCCGCGAACGTCGAGCAAGTGACCGTCAGCATCAATTCCATCGCCGAGAACACCGAGGAAGTTCGCCGCCAGGCCGTGGCCAGCCTCGAACAGGCCAACCTCGCCAATGAGACGCTGTCGGGGCTGGTGGGCGAGATCGACGTGGCGGAAACGGCGATGGGTGAAATCCAGGCCGCCGTGACCGAATTCCTCGAGAGCACCCGCAGCATCATCGCCATGACTCAGCAGGTGCGCGACATCGCCGACCAGACCAACCTGCTGGCCCTGAACGCCGCCATCGAGGCGGCCCGGGCCGGCGAGCAGGGCCGGGGGTTTGCGGTGGTGGCCGACGAGGTGAGGAAACTGGCCGAGAAATCGGCCCAGTCGGCAAACCAGATCGACGAGGTGACGCGCGCCCTAAGCCAACAGTCGGAGAGCGTCGACAAGGCCATCAAGAAGGGCCGGCAATCCCTTCTCTCGAGCCAGGACTTCATGGAAAACGTGGCCGTGGTGCTGTCCGAGTCGAACCACATGATCTCGCAGGCAACGCAGGGGGTGGAAACGATCGCCGCTTCCGTCAAGGAACAGAATTCCGCCACCCAGCACATCGCCAGGAACATCGAGACCATCGCCCAGAAGGCGGATGAGAGCTGCCGGATCGTCCTCGAGACAGCGGAGGCGGTCGAGCACCTGCATACCCTGTCGGGCCAGATGGAAAAGGCGGTCAACCGGTTCCGCGCCTAGGGCCTAGGTCGGCAGGCTGGTGCCGACAGTAGGACTTGAACCCACGACCTTCTGATTACAAATCAGCTGCTCTACCAACTGAGCTATGCCGGCGCGCGGGCCATTATAGCCGATCGACCCGTTGGCATGAGGACATCGCCCAAGCTTGCACCATCGACGGTTTACAGTAGACTGTGGTCAAGAAACGACATAACCACGGCCCGATACGATGGCTGACCCACAGCCGCACAGGCAAGTCCCGCTCCATGTTCTGATCATCGAGGACTCGGAAGACGACGCCCTCCTGCTTGCCGGCTGCTTCAAGCGGGCCGGCCATGGGCTGGAGTACCAGCGCGTCCAGGACGCCGAGGCCACACGCGCCGCGCTGCTCGCCGGCCCCTGGGATGCCGTCCTGTCGGACCACAGCATGCCGGGGTTCAGCGCCATGGCGGCGCTGAAGCTGTTGCAGGAACTCAGGCTCGACCTGCCCTTCATCATCGTCTCCGGCGTCATGGACGAGGAAACCGCCGTCGCGACAATGCGCGCCGGCGCCCACGATTACCTTTCCAAGGACAGGCTCGACCGGCTAATTCCGGCGGTCGAGCGCGAAATACGCGAAGCGCGCAACCGCTCGGAACGGCGCACGGCGCTGGAAGCCGTCAAGGAGAGCGAGGCCCGCTTCCGCGCCCTCGTCTCCCATACGCCGGGCATGGTGTTCCAACTGCTGCGCCGCCGGGATGGGAACCTGCGGTTCCTCTATGTGAGCGACGGCTGCGTCTCGCTGCTGGGGGCAAAGCCGGCGGAGCTGATCGCCGATCCCGCTCGTTTTTTCGGCATCGTGACCAAAGAGGATCGCGCCTCGCTCGAAGCGGCACTGGCCACCTCGGCCCGGGACCTGTCCCTGGTCAATTGGGACGGCCGCATCCATGCCCCGGAAGGTGACGTGAAATGGGTCAACCTCCGCTCCGCCCCGCAGCGGATCGGCGATAGCCTGGTGCAGTGGGAAGGCATCGTCTCCAACGTCACCCAGAGCAAGCTCACCGAAGCCCAGTTGCGCGAGTCCCGCACCCAGTTGGCCGAGCTGTCCTCGCACCTGGAGCGGGCCAAGGAGGAGGAGCGGGAGCGCATTGCCCGGGACATCCACGACGAGCTGGGCGGCACGCTGGTGGCGATCAAGATCGAAATCTCGCTGCTTGCCGCCAAGGCACCGGCGGATCCCATCCAACTTAGAGAGCGCGTGCGGGCCATCGAGGGCCTGGTCGATGAGGCGATCAGTACCGCCGGCCGCGTCGCGCGGGAACTGCGCCCGGGGATACTCAAGGACTTCGGCCTGGCCGCCGCCATCGAATGCCAGGCGGACGACTTCTCGCAGCGTACCGGCATCGCCTGCGACACATCCGGGATCAGCCACGACATCGAGACCGACGACGAAACCTCCCTCGCCCTTTTTCGCATCTTCCAGGAAACCCTCACCAACGTGGCCAAGCATGCCGAAGCCGAAAGGGTCGAAGTCGCCCTCGCCCAGGAAGGCGGCCTCATTGCCCTGGAAATCGCCGACGATGGCTGTGGCCTGTCGGCGGACGATCTCAACAAACCGAAGTCCTTCGGGCTGCGCAGCATCCGGGAACGCCTGCATGGCCTCGCGGGAACGCTCGAACTGACGCGCAATTCCCCCACGGGTACCCGCGTCGTCCTGCGCGTACCCCTCAAGCCCGGCCAAGTGCCGCACCGGGCCGCCCTCAACTGCTGAACCCGCCAAAATCCCGATATGGCCCCCCCAATCCGCATCCTGATCGCCGACGACCACGCCATCGTGCGCCATGGCCTGCGACAGATCCTCTCCAGCTCGGAAGAGATGGTCGTAACAGGCGAGGCCATCAACGGCCTGCAGGCGATGCAGATGGCTCGCCAGGGCGAATGGGACGTCGTCCTGCTGGACGTCTCGATGCCGGAGAAGAACGGCATCGACACCCTGAAGCAGTTGAAGCGGGAATTCCCCAAGCTGCCGGTGCTGATCCTCAGCATGCACCCGGAGGAGCACTACGCCATCCGGGCCCTGAAAGCCGGCGCCTCGGGCTATCTCACCAAGCAGAGCGCGCCCGAACAACTGGTCAACGCCATCCGCCAGGTGGCCGGCGGCAAGAAATACGTAAGCCCGTCGCTCGCCGAAGAGCTGGCCAACGCCATCTCCGAGGACAGCGACAAGGCGCCTCACGAAAAGCTCTCCGACCGGGAGTACCAGACCCTGGTGATGATTTCCTCGGGCAAGACGCTGTCGCAGATCGCCGAGGAACTGAACCTGAGCGTCAAGACCGTCAGCGTCTACCGGGCCCGGCTGCTGGAAAAGATGAAGCTGAAGAACAACGCCGAGCTGACCCATTACGGGCTCAAGCACGGGCTGACCGACTGAGCGATGCCCAAACCCCGCGTACAACCAATCCTGGACGGCGAAGAGAGGCGCCCCCATGGCAGAAATCTCCCAGCCGTCTGAGATCGCCCGCGAGGCCTTGCGCAGGCTTGCGGCACAGCGCATCCCGCCCACACCGGACAACTACCGCAGCTTCTACCACGAGATCGCCGGAACGGCCGAAGCCGAGGCTTTTCCGGAGCGCAGCCTGAAGGCGCTGGTCGGCCGATTGCCCCGCGTCACCCCGGGACAGGCGCGCTTTGGCCAGCAGCTCGAGGCCGCCATCGGCAGCCGCGATTGGGCGGCACTGGCCGCAGCCCTGTCCGCGGTGCTCAAGGAAATGGAAGCGCCGGCGCAGGCCTGGGCCGCATTGATCACCGACCTGCTCGGGCAACTGGAGCGCCGCCACGCCGGCCTCACCCCGGCCAAGAAGCGCGAGGCCATCGAGCATGTGCTGGAATCGTCCGGCTCCGACCCGGACACCCTGTTCGAGCGCATGAATTCCCTGCTGCGCTCCTGGGCCAGGACCCCCACTGGCGCCGAGCCCTCGGCGCTCACCGGCGACCTGCCGGACGGCGCCGAGGCGGAACCGCCCGGCGAGCCCGCTCCGGCACCGGCTGCTGCCCGCCCGGCACCCGCCACCGCGCCGGCGGAAACGGGCGAAGCGGGCGCGGATCTGCGTGAGCTGGTCGCCCAACTCGTGGAAAGCTCCATCAGCCTGCTGTTGCTCGACACGCCGGACCTGGCCGAGGAGGCCACCGCCCTGGCGGCCGAAATACGCGCGGCGCCCCACAACGCTGCCCTCGCCGCCCTGGCCAAGCGGCTCAGGCAGTTCAGCTACCGCCTGCAGTTCGTTGCCGAGGACCAGGCCGAGCTGAAAGCGGCACTGCAAAAGCTGCTGCTGCTCGTCATCGAGAACATCACCGAGCTGGTCGAAGACGACAAGTGGCTGCAGGGCCAGATCGCCATGGTGATGGACCTCTTCGCGCAGCCGCTCAACGCGCGCCGCCTCGACGACGTGGAGCACCGCCTCAAGGAGGTCATCTACAAGCAAGGCGTCCTGAAGAAAAGCCTCACCGAGGCCAAGGAACGGCTGAAGAGCATGCTCGCCGGCTTCGTGGACCACTTGGCCAGCTTTTCCGAATCCACCAGCGATTACCACGACAAGATCGAGCGCTGCGCCGAGAAGATCAGTGCCGCCAACGACCTCACGGAGATCAATGCCGTCATCGACGAGGTGATGCGCGAGACCCGCGTCATCCAGTTGAATACCCAGCGCTCGCGCGACGAGCTCAGCTTCATGAAAACGCGCGTCGATGAGGCCGAGCGGGAAGTCGTGCGCCTGCAAAACGAACTGGCGCAGACCAGCGAGATGGTGCGCCACGACCAGCTCACCGGGGCGCTCAATCGCAAGGGGCTGGAGGAGGCCTTCGACCGGGAGCTCGCCCGCGCCCGCCGGCGCCGCATGCCGATGAGCATCGCCCTCCTCGACGTGGACAACTTCAAGGCCCTCAACGACCGCTACGGCCACCAGGCCGGCGACGACGCCCTGGTGCACCTCACGCGGGTCATCCGCGAGACCCTGCGGCCCCACGACACCCTGGCCCGCTACGGCGGCGAGGAGTTCCTCATCCTGCTGCCGGACACGGGACTGGACGACGCCGTCAACGCGATGACCCGCCTGCAACGCGCCCTGACCAAGCGCTTCTTCCTGCACGAAAACGACAAGCTGCTGATCACCTTCAGCGCGGGCGTCACTGCCCTCAGCCCTCTCGACGACCGCAAGGACGCCATCGCCCGGGCCGATGCGGCGATGTACGAGGCGAAGAAGGCGGGGAAGAACCGGGTGGTGGTTAGCTGACCGGCGCTTCCGGTCGAGGGCCGGAAGGCGGCGTCAGAACGCCGGCAGGGTATTCATCCGTTCGAGCAGCCAATCGATATCGATCAAGACAGCCGCCGCGTCTTCACGCGAATAGTTCTC
>CAYZLI010000177.1:0-7541 GCA_964479195.1 uncultured Rhodocyclaceae bacterium | reverse complement strand
ACCGTCATGATGGCGAACTGGCGCACGACCTTGTAGTTGTAGGTCGCTTGAGCTTGAGTCTGCATGATGGATTCCCCAGTAGAACGAAATCGATTCTTATTGGCACCAAGCTGCGCGGCCGGCCAAAAATAACCGAGAAGGATACCCTAAATAATGATTTCCTGATTGATTCAGGTCAAAAATATATCGGCGGGAAGCTTTGAAAAGTATCGTTTTCTTATAGGGGCAAAAAAAAGGGTGCGCTGGTGCGCACCCCAACCCCAACAGAGAGACAAGACTTCGGACTTGCAAACCGGAAGCCGAACCATGTTGCAGAATACTGCATACAGTCCGGTCCGCCTCCAAGACCAAAACCTTGCGCGAAGTATCGGGAATTTCGGACAACGGGGACTTGATTTAGATCAAACCTACTGGAATTCAGGTAGTCCCTTTTCCTACTTTCGGCCCAGGGGACTTGCCGTCCGTCTCCTCGGCGGGCTTGTCGGCGCTTCCTTTGGCCGGCACATCGTCATCCATGAGGACGCGATAGGCCGGCCCCTCCAGGTCGTCGAATTGGCCGCTCTTCAAGGACCACCAGAAGACGGCGCCGATCAGGAACACCAGCACCACGGAGAGGGGGATGAGGAGGTAGAGAATTTCCATCAGCGAGGCTGTAAGCGCAGGGCGTTCACCACGACCAGCAGGGAGCTGGCCGACATGCCGATGCCGGCCAGCCATGGGGAGACCAGCCCCGCCATGGCCAGCGGGATCGCCGTGAGATTGTACGCGAAGGCCCAGCCGAGGTTCTGCCGGATCACCCGCAGGCTGCGCCGCGCCAGGACGACCGCCTGGGCCAGCCGGGCAAGGTCCTCGCCCAGCAGGACGATATCGGCCTGGTTGCGCGCCAGTTCCGTACCCCCGCCCATGGCCACCGACACCTGGGCCTGGGCCAGTACCGGCGCATCGTTGACGCCGTCCCCGACCATGGCCACCACGGCCCCTGCGCGCTGCAACGCGGCAATGAATTCGTGCTTGCCCTGGGGTGTCATGCCCCCGTGGGCGTCCGCGATGCCCAATTCCCCGGCAACCCGCGCCACCGCTTCCGGCGCATCCCCCGAGAGCAGCGTTACCCGGCAGCCGAGCCCGCGCAGGGCATCCAGCAACCTGCCCGCCTCGCGCCGCAGGGCATCGCCGAGGCGGAAGAAGGCGATCCAGCCCATTTCGTCGCCCAGGGCCACGCAGGTGTCGCCGGAGCGCAGCAGGGCCTCGGCCTGCGCCGGCGGCAGCTGGCCGTGCAACTCCCCGACGAACTCGGGACGACCCACGCGCAGCCGGCGCCCGCCCAGCGTCCCCTCGACGCCCTGCCCCGTTTCAGTCCGTAGCCCCTCGGGCACGGGGAGGGGGGCGGCTTCAGCCAAGCCTACCCGCAGGCCGATGCCCACGGCATGTTCTGAGCCCTGCTCCAGGGCGGCGGCCAGGCGCTGCGCCTGCGCCGCGCTCACCCCGCCGAGCGCCAGCACTTCCTGCACACGCAATCGCCCCCAGGTCAGCGTGCCGGTCTTGTCGAAGACGAAATGCCCGGCGCGGGCCAGGGCCTCGATGGCGTGGCCGCGGGCGACCAGCAGCCCGAGCCGGGACATGGCGCCGGTGGCCACGGCGAGGGCGGCCGGCGTGGCCAGCGACAGGGCGCAGGGACAGCTCACCACCAGCACGGAAACGAAAACCCACAGCGCCCGCGCAGGGTCGAACTGGCTCCACACCGCGCCGGTGGCCACGGCCAGGACGATCAGCGCCGCCACGAACCAGGCGGCGACGCGGTCGGCCAACTCGACCACGCGCGGCTTTTCGGTGATGGCCCGCTCCATCAGGCGGACAATCGAAGCCAGCCGTGTCGCCTCGCCCACCTTCTCCACCCGCAGCACCAGCGGGCTGCGCGCGTTCACCGTGCCGCCCGTCACCTCGGCGCCCGCCACCTTGGGGACGGGGCGGCTCTCCCCGGTGAGCACAGACTCATCCACGTCGCTCTCCCCCTGCAGCACCACGCCATCGGCCGGGATGGCCTGGCCCGGGCTCACCAGGACCAGGTCGCCGGCAAGGAGCGCCGACACGGCGACCCGCTCGGTGTCGAGCGCGGGATAGGCCCTGAGCCGCTCGGCGAAGGCCGGCACGGCGAGGCCGACCCGCTCGATGGAGCGCACGGCCTTTTGCCGTGCCAGCATTTCCAGATAGCGGCCGCCAAGCAGGAGGAAGACGAACATGGTCACCGAGTCGAAATACACCTCGCCGGCGCCGATCAGCGTCGCCCAAACGCTGGCCGCAAAGGCAGTGCCGACGCCCAGGGCCACCGGCACGTCCATGCCGACGCGCCGCAGCCGCAGATCGCGCCAGGCGTTGCGGAAGAAGGGCGCCGCGGAATAGAGCACGACGGGCAGGGTCAGCACCAGGCTCGCCCAGCGCATGAGCGCCTCCAGGTCGGCGCTCATCGTGCCCTCCTCCGCCACGTACACGGGCACGGCATACATCATCACCTGCATCATGCCGAAGCCGGCGACGAAGAGCCGCCACAAGGCCGAACGGCGCTCCCGGTGGGCGATTTCCTCGGAGCGGGCGGCGTCGTAGGGATAGGCGCGATAGCCGATCGCAGCCACCGCCGCGAGGATGCCGGAAAGCCTGATCCTGCGCTCGTCCCAGCGCACCCGCGCCCGGCGCGTGGCGTAGTTGATCTCCACCGCGGTCACCCCCGCCTGGCGCGTCAGGTGCTGCTCGTTCAGCCAGACGCAGGCGGCGCAGGTGATGCCCTCCAGGATGAGGGAAGCCTCGCGCTCATGCTCGGAGAGCGGGCGCACGAAGCTCTTCTGGATGTCGGGGTGATCGAACAGGCCCAGGTCGCGCAACTGGTCGGGCAGCGCCTCGCGGGGGCTCTCGGGCATCGCGTCGCGATGGCGGTAGTAGTCGGCAAGGCCGTTGTCGGCGATGGCCTGGGCCACGGCCTGGCAGCCGGCACAGCACATCTCGCGCACGGCGCCATCGATCGTTGCGGCGAAATGGGTGCCCCGGGGGACGGGCAGGCCGCAGTGGTAGCAGGCCGGATCGGCGGCGGGCATAGATGCGTCATTCCCGCGCCGGCGGGAATCCAGGGTCGTTCGAAAGCCACTGGATCCCCGCCTGCGCGGGGATGACCGAGCCTGTCGGCTCAGTCACTTGGGTTGCATCCGGATCGCGCCGTCGAGCCGGATCACCTCGCCGTTGAGCATCTCGTTCTCGAAGATGTGCAGGGCCAGCGCGGCGTACTCGGCCGGCTTGCCCAACCGCGGCGGGAAGGGCACCATCTTGCCCAGCGCCTCCTGCACCTCCGGCGGCATGCCGAGCAGCATGGGCGTTGCGAAAATGCCCGGGGCGATGGTCATGACCCGGATGCCCAGCCCCGACAGGTCGCGGGCGATGGGCAGGGTCATGCCGACCACGCCCCCCTTGGACGCGGCATAGGCCGCCTGGCCGATCTGGCCGTCGAAGGCCGCCACCGAGGCGGTACTGACGATCACGCCCCGCTCGCCCGCCGCGTTGGGCTGTCCCCGGCCCATGGCGTCGGCCGCCAGGCGGATCATGTTGAAGGTGCCGATCAGGTTGACGCCGATGACCCGGGAGAAGCTGTCCAGCCGGTGCGGGCCTTCCTTGCCCAGGGTCTTCTCGCCGATGGCGATGCCGGCACAGTTCACCAGGCCCTGGAGGCCGCCAAACGTGCCGACCGCGAGCTCCACGGCGGCGCGGGCCGAGGCCTCCGAGGACACGTCGCACTCGGCGAAGCGGGCGTTGGCGCCCAGTTCCGCCACCAGGGCCTCCCCCGCCGCCTTGTTCAGGTCGGCGACGACCACCTTGCCGCCCCGGGCCGCCAGGGCCCGCGCGGTGCCGGCGCCGAGGCCGGAAGCGCCGCCCGTGACGAGAAATACGCTGTCCTGAATCTGCATGAACCTGCTCCTTGGTCAGTCGGAAGAACCGGAAGCCGGGAGTTTAGCCGAAATGATTGGGCAGCAAACGATTGGCGCCTGGGCTTCGCCGCGAGCGCCCGGGCGGAGGGCGGAAATCCCCAAATACGGGGGATTGGTGCTGGCGAGACGACTCGAACGTCCGACCTACTGATTACGAATCAGTTGCTCTACCAACTGAGCTACGCCAGCGAGGGGCGGAATTATAAATCAGGCGGCCGCGCCGGGCAAACAGGACGGCGGCGGCCCCGGGGACTGTGCGACCCGCTCAGCGGCTCCAGCATTGCTCCACGCCGAGTGAGCCGCTGACCCCGCGCACGCCGGTCTGGGTGTATGTGTAGTTGCCGCAGCCGCTGTCGTCGGCCTGGACTCCCGTCCGTGTCGCCGTGATCGTAAAAGCGGCCGCCGTCTGGGTCGTCAGGGCCAGCGTGTAGTAGCCCTCGGGCGAGGTGGCGCTGCCATAGACTGAAGCCAGGGTCGTTCCCTCAGGGAAGATATAGGTGTTGTTCTCGGTGTAGTACCGCTCCATGGCCTGGGCCGCCGCGAGGAGCGCTGTCTTGGCATCGGAACGGCGCGCCTTGCGCATCTGGTCCTGGTAGGCGGGGTAGGCGATGGCGGCCAGGACGGCGATCACCGCCACCACCACCATCAACTCGATCAGGGTCACCCCCTTCTGGATACGCTCCATCGTCCTCCCCCTCAGTCGTTCAGGATTTCCCGCCAGGATAAGCGGCCGGCCAGGCTGGCGCCGAAGGATACCTTGAACTTATCCACCTCGCCCGTGCTGCCGCCTTCATACAGCGTACCACGCCCCTTGCCCTGGGTGATGATCGTCCCGGTCGGCGTGATGCCCACTTTCGACTTGCGCCCCCCCGCGAAGCCGGTCACGTCGCCGAAGTTCTGTTGCGCCAGGCCGTCGAAGGGCGAAAAGGACAGCCGCGCGCCGGTCAGGGCATCGACGAAGTTGTCCCAACTGTAGCCGCCGTAGGAGCACATGTCCGTCGCCGGCACCAGGGAGGGGAAGTACAGCAGGCTGCCGAAGATGCGCGGCTCGTAGGCCACGCGCTCGCCCGAGTCCGGCAGGTTCATATACCAGCCATCCTTCTTGTCGCCCCCCGTCCACGCTACGGAACTGGTGGAAAAGGTCCGGAACGTCGTGCCGTCGCTGGTCGCGGTACTGCTGAGAACGGTCTGCTGCTGCAGGTTGGTCTTGTTGGTGGAGGACACCGCCGCGCCGTTGTCCCAGATGCCATAGACCGTCTGCTGCTGGGTGACCGAGTTGTCGCCCACCGCCAGGTACTGGCCCGTCCCAAAGAGCACGAGATAGCCGCCGTTGGGGTGGATGATCACCTCCGGTGCCGTGGTGATCGGTTGCACGTTGTTGCTGCCGTCCTTGGCAATGTACAGGGGCTTGGGGTTGCTGCCGCTCTTGTAGGCGCTGTCCCAACTGCTCATGTTGTCGGCCGTCAGGTCGAACTTCCACATGTTGCCACGCAAGTCGCCCGCATACACGTAGTCCACCACCCCATCCTCGTCCACGTCTATCGGTGCCACGGTGGCCAGGCCGTTGGGGCTCGCCCCATCGCCGGTCTCCGTGCTGATCTTCTTCAGCACCGCGCCCGTGTGGGCGTTCAGGATGTAGAGCACCGCGTGGCCGGAGGTGCTGGCATAGCCGTCCGCCTCGGTGTTGTTGTAGCCGTTGCCGAAGATCACCGCCCACTGATGGGTGGAGCAGGTCTTCGGCGTGGCGCCGGAACTGTTGTCCCGGTCGGTGCACACGCGCACGATGGCCGGCCGGCTGTAGGTGTAACCCAGCGCGTAGCGCATGTCGGCGTCGGAATCCGTGTCCTGCCAGTCGTTGAACTCCCACAGGACCAGGCTGCCCGCGTTGGCCTCGGAGAAATTCGATGGGTTGGTGATGTCCAGGGCGTAGATGCCCTGCCCCCCGCCGTTGAATCCGCCCACGACGATCGTCTTCCAGTCGCCCGAGGCGCTGCATGACGAGGTGCAGATGTCGCCGATGGTGGGCGAGCCGTCCACGTAGAAATGGTGCGCATTGCCCGTCTGGCCGTAGTTGGCCGCGGTGAGCTTGCTCGACAGGACTTCGCTGTTGCGGGTGCGGTACATCTCGCTCGGCACATAGGCGAGCTTCTCGTCCCCGGTGTCGGCGTTGAAGCCATGCAGCATGCCGTCGTTGCCGCCCACATAGACCATCGGCGTGCGGCTCTCCTTCGCCGTCGCAAAGGCCGAATAAGCCGTGCCGGAGTAGCCGAAGTTGGGCCTCGCCACATATTGGGGCTGGGAGCTGACGACATCCCCCAGCTTGTTGGTGGTCGTCGTGCCCTTGATGTAGGGCCGGGTGCGCATGCCGGCGACCGTGTCCCCGCGCAGATAGGTGACCCGGTCAGCGCCGTCGCTGTCGGTCGTGCCGCCGGCGTTCTTGTTCAACTGCGTCTGCAGCGTGCCGCCGCTGGTCATGTTGGCCCAGCGGAACGGAATGCCCTTGGTCGTGGGCTGGTCCTTGTCGTAGGTGAGGACGACCCGGGTGGCGCTGGTCAGGCTCGCCATCTCGTACTGGGCCTGCCAGGCGGCCGCCGCCAGGCTGCCGTCGGCGTTGATCGGATAGGCGTTCAGCTCCCCGCCCCAGCCGTCGCTGGAGAAGCGCGCCTGGAAGAGCTTCGTGTCGGACTGGGCGGAGAAGGAGTTGGTGGACAGGGAGGCGGCCGTCCCCGCGTCGGCCTTGATCTTGGACAGCGCCTTGGCCAGCTGCTGCTCCATCTCGAGGGGGTTGGTGACGAGGAAGTAGTTGTCGGGAATGCCGTCGCTGTCCGCGTCCCACTCCGTGCCGTCCGGCAGGTTGTTGGCGTTATCGTCGGCGAAGCTGCCCCACTTGGCCGCGTACCAGAGGGGGTCCTTCAGGAAGACGGCCGACCCGGATGAGCTGGCGGTGAAGACCAGCTCCTTGGCCAGGGGCAGGTCGCCGCTGCCGCTTGCGCCGACGCAATCGAAAGGGCTGGTGGTGGTGGAACGGCAATCGAGGGCATACACGAAGTCGCTTCCGCCGGCGGTATCCATGTCGCGCACCACGAGGTAGATGCCGTCCCGGGTGGTGCCGGAGATGACATAACCCATGTGCTGCATGATGCCGCCTGCCGCATACTCCGAGGTCACGGCGACCGACACGGTGTTGTCGGCGTTCAGCTTGATCTCGTAGATGGCGATGGCGTCCATGTCGTGGTCGGCGCCCTGCTCCACGTCCTCGTAGTTGATACGGAACTTGTAGTAGGGCCGGCCGCCGTTCACCGAGGCATCCGTCGGGCTGCCGGTGACATTGCGGATGGTGTCCACGTAGAAGTCCACGATCTGGTTGGTCGGCAGGAAGGCCCGGCTCACCCAACTGGTGCTGTCCTGGCCGACCGACTTGGCGAAGGGCACGATGGTCACCGTGTAGCTGTCCACCGGCACCGAAATGGTGGGCAAGGGGGCGGCAAGCGCCACCGAATAGGTGTTGAGCTTCTGGCTGCCGGTGATGTCGTTCAGATCGGTGATATGGCCGTGATAGGCGACGCTGGCGGCGTA
>CAYZLI010000176.1:0-7650 GCA_964479195.1 uncultured Rhodocyclaceae bacterium | reverse complement strand
GCGTGCTACCATCGCCGCCCATGGACTGGCTTCCCCTCCTGCACGCCCTCATCCTCGGCCTCGTCGAGGGCCTCACCGAGTTCCTGCCCGTGTCCTCCACGGGCCACCTGATCCTCGCCGGCGACCTGCTCGGGTTCAACGACGAGCGGGGCAAGCTCTTCGAGATCGTCATCCAGACCGGCGCCATCCTGGCCGTGTGCTGGGAATACCGCGCCAAGATCGGCAGCGTGGCGGGCGGCCTGGCCGGGGATCGGGCCGCCCAGCGCTTCGTGCTCAACCTCGCCATCGCCTTCCTGCCTTTGGCGGTGCTGGGCCTGGCGTTCGGCAAGGCGATCAAGGCGCACCTCTTCCAGCCGATTCCCGTGGCGCTCGCTTTCATCCTCGGCGGCTTCGTCATCCTCTGGGCGGAGCGCCGCCGCCATGTCGTGCGCATCGAGTCGGTGGATGACCTCACCTGGCGCGATGCGCTGAAGCTCGGTTTCGCCCAGGCCTTCGCTCTCATCCCCGGCACGTCCCGCTCCGGGGCGACCATCATCGGCGGGCTGTTCTTCGGGTTGAGCCGCAAGGCCGCGACCGAATTCTCCTTTTTCCTCGCCATTCCCACGCTCGTCGCCGCGAGCGCCTACCAGTTGTGGAAGGAGCGGGCGCTCCTCTCCGCCGACGACCTGGGCATGTGGGTGGTCGGCTTTGCGGCCGCCTTCGTCTCCGCCTTCCTCTGCGTGCGCTGGCTGCTGCGCTACATCAGCAGCCACGACTTCAGCCTCTTCGCCTGGTACCGCATCGCCTTCGGCCTGGTGGTGATCGGCACGGCCTACACGGGCGGGGTGAATTGGACGGCGGCATGAGCGGGAACTTCGACGCCGCCCGCTTCAAGCGCGAGGAGCGCGCCGGCTACAATCTCATCGCCGCGCGCTACGCCGCCGGCTCGGAGCTGCGCGCCAGCCTCAATGACGCCCTGCTGGCGGCGGCCGGGCTGGCACCCGGGCAGCGCGTGCTCGATGTGGCCAGCGGCCCCGGCGTGCTGGCCCGGGAGGCGGCGCGGCGCATCGGCGGCGGGCTGGCGGTGGCGAGCGACCTGGCCGAAGGGGCCCTGCGCGAAGGCCGGGTGCTGGCGGAGGCCGCAGGCGGCGCCAATCTGGTCTTTGCCGCCGGCGACGCCGAAGCCCTGTGTTTTGCCGATGCCGCCTTCGACCGCGTGTTGTGCGGCCTTGGGCTGATGTTCTTCCCCCATGCAGAGGCAGCGCTGGCGGAAACGGGGCGGGTGCTGAAGCCCGGCGGCCGGCTGGCGCTTTCCGTGTGGGGCGAGGAGGCGCGCACGCCCCTGGTGGCCTGCGCACTGCAATGCCTGCGGCGCCTGCTGCCGCCGCCCAAGGCGGCGCGCCTTTCACCGTTCCGCTTCGGTGATTCGGCCGTGCTGCGCCGGACGCTGGAAGCCGCAGGCTTTTCGGACGTGGCCATCCAGACCCATGTCCTGCGCTGTGAATTTGTTTCCCCCGCCGACTACTGGCAGGCCTTCCGCGATCTGGCCGGCGGGGCGGCCATGTCCCTGTCCCGTCTGCCGACGGAGGTGATCGACCGGCTCGCCCGGGAAGTGGGCGGGGAGCTGGCGCCGCATCGCCAGGGCGAAGGCTATTGCCTGGACAGCGAAGTCCTGATTGCCACGGGGCGCAAGGAATAGAGCAGCCCTCGGGTATAATCCCGCCCCATCCCGCAGCTTCCTTCCCGCATTTCCCATGAATGTCCTGTTTGAAGAGGACGGCGCGTTCAAGGCCGGCACCGTGCTCGCCGACAACGCGACTTCCCTCCAGGTGGAAACCAGCACCGGCAAGCGCGTCAAGGTGAAGGCCGCCGCCGTGCTGCTGCGCTTCGCCCAGCCGGCCCCGGGCGAGCTCCTGGAGCGGGCCGAGGCCGATGCCGAAGGCATCGAAACGGAATTCCTCTGGGAGGTCTGCGGCGAGGCCGAATTCGCCTTCGACGCCCTCGCCCGGGAGTATTTCGGCCGGGAGCCCCAGCCGGTCGAGGCCGCCGCCGTGCTGCTGCGCCTGCATGCGGCGCCCATCCACTTCCACCGCAAGGGCAAGGGCCGCTTCCGCAAGGCGCCGCCGGACATCCTCAAGGCGGCGCTGGCCGGCCTGGAGAAGAAGCGCCAGCAGACCCTGGCCATCGAGCGCATGGCCAAGGAGCTTGCGGCGGGGACCCTGCCCGCGGAGTTCCCGCCCCTGCTCAAGCAACTGCTCTACAAGCCGGACCGCAACCGGGGCGAGACCAAGGCCCTGGAGCTGGCCTGCGCGCAGACGGGCCTGTCGGCGGCGCACCTGCTGGAGCGCTGCGGCGCGATTCGCTCCAGCCACGACTACCACCTCGACCGCTTCCTGACCGAGTATTTCCCGAAGGGCACGGGCTTCGGCGCGTACGAACCGGCGCTCGAGCCGGCGGCGCTGCCGCGGGCCGAAGTGGCAGCCTTCTCGGTCGACGATGCCGCCACCACGGAGATCGACGACGCCTTTTCCGTGACGCCCCTGGCCGAGGGGGGCTGGCGCATCGGCATCCACATCGCCGCACCCGGCTTGGGGCTGCGGCCCGGCTCGCCCCTGGATGCCATCGCCCGCGGCCGGCTCTCCACGGTGTATATGCCGGGACGCAAGATCACCATGCTGCCGGACGAGGTGGTGGAGCGCTTCACCCTCTCGGCCGGACGCGAGTGCCCGGCGCTCTCCCTTTACCTTGACGTGGGCGCCGACTACGCGGTCCGCGGCACGCAAAGCCGCGTCGAACGCGTGCCGGTGGCGGCCAACCTGCGCCACCACGACATCGAGCCGGTGTTCAACGAGCAGACACTCGCCGAGGGCGGGCCGGAGTTCGAATTCAAGCGCGAGCTCACCCTGCTCTGGGAATTCGCCACCGTGCTGGAGGCCGGCCGCGGCAAGCCCTCCACCAACCAGCAGATGACCGAGTTCAGTTTCTCCGTGGACTGGGCCGAGCCGGAAGGGCGCGTCGAGATCGTCGAGCGCAAGCGCGGCTCGCCGCTGGACAAGCTGGTGGCGGAGCTGATGATCGTCGCCAACGCCAGCTGGGGCAAGCTGTTGGCCGAGGCGGGTATCGCCGCCATCTACCGGGCGCAATCCAACGGCAAGGTGCGCATGACCACCGCGGCGGCCGCCCACGAGGGCCTGGGCGTGGATTGCTACGCCTGGTCCAGTTCGCCCCTGCGCCGCTACGTGGACCTGATCAACCAGTGGCAGCTACTCGCGCACCTGTCCGGCGAGGCGCCGCCCTTCACCGCCCGCTCGGAAGCGCTTCTATCGGCCATGCGCGACTTCGAGCTCACCTACGCCGCCTACGCGGAGTTTCAGCGGGGCATGGAGCGCTACTGGTGCCTGCGCTGGCTGCTGCAGGAGGGAATCACAGAGACGCCGGCCCGGGTGGTGCGCGAGAGCCTGGTGCGCCTGGAGCGTGTGCCGCTTTTCCTGCGCTGTCCTTCCCTGCCCGCCGGCGAGCCGCGCGCCCGGGTCGCCGTGGCCGTCTCCGGGATCGACCTGCTCGAGGCGGAGGCCCAGTGTCGTTATCTGGCGACACTCGGTGCAGCCGCGGAAGCCCGCGATGACGAAGCGGTTCCGGAGTAGAATCCGGCTCCATGCCTGAGCGCAGGGTCGTGTTGTTTCGTGGCGGCTTTCCTCCCATGGCCTGGCCCGAGTGGCTGGCGCGCATGGATGCGCCCCGACGGGGCTTCACCCTCGCCCTGATCGCCTCCTTCGCCCTGCACGCCGTCGTCCTTTCCCTGCACTTCAAGCTTCCCGATGCGCTCAAGCGGGCCGGGGAGAACGCCCTGGAAGTGGTGCTGGTCAATGCCAAGAGCGCGCGCAAGCCCGCCGATGCCCAGGCGAAAGCCCAGGCCAACCTCGACGGCGGCGGCAACACGGACGAGAACCGCCGCGCCAAGACGCCGCTGCCCGCCGCGCAGCGGGTCCGCCCCGGGGACGCGTTGCTGGACGCCCAACGCCGCGTGCAGGAGCTGGAAGCCCGGCAGCAGAAGCTGCTGACGCAGGCGAAGAGCGCGACGTCCGTCCCGGCCGGCACGCCGCGCAGCGAGCCGCAGCCGGAGCAGGTCCCGGTGAGCGGACTGGATCTGGCCCAGAGCGCGCTCGCCATCGCCCGCATGGAAGCCCAGATCGACAAGCAGATCGAGGAGTACAACAAACGCCCGCGCAAGAAGTTCCTCGGCGCGCGCACCGAGGAGGCCGTCGAGGCGCAATACCTGGAGGACTGGCGCCAGAAGGTCGAGCGGGTGGGCAACCTCAACTATCCGGAGGCGGCCAAGGGCCGGCTCTACGGCAAGCTGCTCCTCTACGTGGAGATCCGCAGCGACGGCAGCGTCGAGCGCGTCGAGGTGCAACGCTCCTCCGGGCACCGCATCCTCGACGAGGCGGCCCTGCGCATCGTGCGCCTGGCGGCGCCCTACGGCGGCTTCCCCTCGGCCCTGCGGCGCCACACCGACATCGTCGCCTTCGCCCGGACCTGGGTGTTCACCAAGGCGGATCATTTGAGGTCGGAATGAGTGCCGCACGCCGGGCCGCCCCAAGTGCGGCGCAGCCAACCACATGGAGCCGCGCAGCGGCGAGCAGCCGTCACCCCCTTCCTTGGGAAGGGGGCGGGGGGAAGGCATGACAGACCGCTACGCCGTCATCGGCAACCCCATCGCCCACTCGAAGTCGCCGCAGATCCATGCCGCCTTCGCGCGCCAGACCGGCCAGGACCTGAGCTACGAAGCCCTGCTGGCGCCCCTGGACGGCTTCGAGCGGACGGTGCGCGAGTTCATGGCTGCGGGCGGCCGGGGCATGAACGTCACCGTTCCCTTCAAGCTGCAGGCCTGGCGGCTGGCCACGCGGCGCTCGGCCCGGGCCGAGGCGGCCAGGGCGGTGAATACCCTCGTCTTCTCCGGCGCGGCCATCTTCGGCGACAACACCGACGGCCTCGGCCTGGTGGCCGACCTGAAGCGCAATCTCGGTGTGGCCCTGGCCGGAACGCGCGTCCTGCTGCTCGGCGCCGGCGGCGCCGCCCGCGGCGTGCTCCTGCCGCTGCTGGAAGAGCGCCCCGGCGCCCTCGCCCTGGCCAACCGCACGGTGGAGAAGGCGCGCTCGCTTCGCGCCGAGTTCGCCCCCGCCGCCGGGGGCTGCGCCCTGGATGCCGGCGGCTTCGCGGAGCTTGCCGGCCGGCAGTTCGATCTGGTCATCAATGCCACCGCCGCCAGCCTCACGGACGAGGCGCCCGCGCTGCCCGCCGGCCTCTACGCGCCGGGCAGCCTCGCCTACGACATGGTCTATGGCAAGGGCCTGACGCCCTTCCTGCGCACGGCCCGGGCCCAGGGCGCCTCCCGATCAGCCGATGGCCTGGGCATGCTGGTGGAGCAGGCGGCCGAGTCCTTCTTCCTCTGGCGCGGCCTGCGCCCGCAGACCGCGCCGGTGCTGGCGATGCTGCGCGCATGAAGCCCCTGTGGCAGTGGGCGCGGCGCGTCCTGGCCGCGCTGGTCGTCCTGCTGCTCTTCTGGCAGGGCTGGTACTTCGGCTGGGTGGTGTTCTGGAAATATGCCGACCCGGGCCAGACCAGCTTCATGGCGATCCGCCTGGATGAGCTTCGGGCGAAGGACCCCAAGGCGCAACTGAAGCGCCAATGGGTGCCCTACGAGCGCGTCTCCAACCACCTCAAGCGCGCCGTCATCGCTGCCGAGGACGCCAAGTTTCCCGAGCACGAGGGCTTCGACTGGGAGGGCATCCAGAAGGCCCTGGAAAAGAACCAGAAGAAGGGCCGGATCGTCGCCGGCGGCTCCACCATCACCCAGCAGCTCGCCAAGAACCTCTTCCTCTCCGGCTCCAAGACCCCCTGGCGCAAGGTCCAGGAGGCCGCCATCACGCTCATGCTGGAGGCGGTGCTGGACAAGCGGCGCATCCTCGAGCTCTACCTCAACGTCGCGGAATGGGGCAACGGCGTGTTCGGCGCCGAAGCGGCGGCGCGCCACTACTACGGCGTCCCGGCGGCCCAGCTCTCCGCCGAGCAGGCGGCGCGGCTGGCCGTGCTCCTGCCCAACCCGCGCAAGTTCGGGCGCCTGCCCGGCTCGCCCTACCTGGCCGGCCGCACCCGGATCGTGCTGGCCCGCATGAACGCGGCCGAGTTGCCGTAACGCCGGATATTTCGGTCGCCTGAGGCGGCCAAATTCCTTACAATCCCGCCTTGCCGCGCATCCCGGCGCGCCATTGCATCGTCATGTCCGAAGCCGAAGACATCCGCCACAGCGAAGACGTCCAGCAGAGCCTGCGCGAAGTGCAGGCCCTGCTGGCGCGCCATCGCGTCGTCGAGGGGCTCGTCCATCGCCAGGAGATGCCGCGCCACGATCTGGTCGAGAACCTGGTGCACAAGCAGCACATCGCCGAGCTGCACCGCAAGCTCGACCGGCTGCACCCGGCCGACGTCGCCTACGTCCTCGAGGCGCTGCCCCTGGACGAGCGCCTCTTCGTCTGGGACCTGGTCAAGGCCGAGCGCGACGGCGAGATCCTGCTGGAGGTCTCCGATGCAGTGCGCGAGACCCTCATCGAGGCGATGGACTCCCACGAGCTGGTGGCCGCCGCCGAGCAGCTCGACACCGACGAGATCGCCGACCTGGCGCCGGACCTGCCCAGCGAGGTCATGCAGGATGTCTTCCGCGCCCTCTCGGTGGAAGAGCGCGAGCAGTTGCGCGAGGCCATGTCCTACGACGAGGACTCGGTCGGCGCCCTCATGGACTTCGAGGCGGTGACGGTGCGCGAGGACATCACGTTGGAGGTGGTGCTGCGCTACCTGCGCCGCTTCGAGGAGCTGCCCGACCACAGCGACCAGCTCTTCGTGGTGGACCGGGACGAGCACCTCGTGGGGGTGCTGCCCCTGAACCGGCTGCTCGTCACCGATCCGGACGAGATGGTGTCCAACCTCATGGTGGCCGAGCCGCTAAGCCTGCGGCCGGACGACAAGGCGGACACGGCGGCCCAGGCTTTCGAGCGCTACGACCTCGTCTCGGCGCCGGTCGTGGACGAGGAGCACCGGCTGGTCGGTCGCGTCACGGTGAATGCCGTGGTGGACTACATCCGCGAAGCGACGGAGGCGCAGCAGTTGTCCCAGGCCGGCCTGCGCGAGGAGGAGGACATCTTTGCCTCCGTGTGGGATTCGGTGCGCAACCGCTGGGCCTGGCTGGCCATCAACCTCGTCACGGCCTTCATCGCCTCGCGGGTCATCGGCGCCTTCGAGGGCTCCATCGAGAAGCTGGTGGCGCTCGCGGCGCTCATGCCCATCGTCGCCGGCATCGGCGGCAACTCGGGCAACCAGACCATCACCATGATCGTGCGGGCGCTCGCCCTGGGCCAGATCCAGGCCGACGCCGCGCGCCGGCTGTTCCGCAAGGAAATCGGCGTGGCGCTGCTCAATGGCCTCATCTGGGGGAGCATTCTCGGCCTGGTCGCCTGGTGGCTGTACAAGAGCATTCCGCTCGGCCTGGTCATGACGGCGGCCATGACGCTCAACCTGATGCTTTCGGCGCTGGTGGGGGTGGCCGTGCCCATGACCATGCAGAAGCTCGGCCGCGACCCGGCGGTGGGCTCCAGCGTCATGATCACCGCCGTGACGGAC
>CAYZLI010000175.1:2552-7688 GCA_964479195.1 uncultured Rhodocyclaceae bacterium | reverse complement strand
CGATCGACGACATCTGTAAGAATCTGGAGATCACCGAGACCAATTGTTCAGTGATTCTCTTCCGGGCGCGGGCGCGGCTGCGCACCTGCCTGGAACAAAACTGGTTCGGCATGGCCCATGGATAACTGCAAGCAGATCACCCGCCTCGTCTCGGAGGAGCTAGACCGGGAGCTCACCCTCGCCGAGCGCCTGCGCGTGCGCTTCCACCTCATGATGTGCGCCGGCTGCACGAACTTCGCGCGGCAGATGCAGGTGCTGCGCAACGCGGCGCGCCGCTTCGCCGGGCGGCAGGCGCCGGACGACGAGGCCTGAATTCCCCGCCCGGCGGCTCGCCGGACGAAGCCGTGGGAGTGTCCGCCTTGCGCATCCCGATTGTCGCTTGCCTTCTCGCCTGGCTGGCCGCAAGCGCGGCCAGCGGGCCGGCAGCGGCGGCGCAGCGCGGTGCGCCGCCCAATCGCCTCATCGATTCCGGCTCGCCCTACCTGCTCCAGCACGCCTACAACCCGGTGGACTGGCATCCCTGGGGCCCGGAGGCGCTCGACAAGGCGCGGCGCGAAGGGAAGCCCATCTTCGTCTCCGTCGGCTACAGCACCTGCTACTGGTGCCACGTGGCCAACCGCACGCTGTTCGAGAACCCCGAGATCGCCGCCCTCATGAACGCCTGGTTCGTGAATATCAAGATCGACCGTGAACAGCGGCCGGACCTGGACCGCGTGCTGATGGAGGCTACGCGCGCCCTCACGGGCAGCGGCGGCTGGCCCAACCAGGTCTTCCTCACGCCGGAGCTGGAGCCGTTCTTCGCCGGCTCCTACTTCCCGCCGGAGGACGACGATGTGGGCCGGCCGGGCTTCCCCAGCGTCCTGAAGCGCATCCACGAGGACTGGACGGCGCGCCGCGATGAGGTGAGAGAGAAGGCCCGGCTGGTCGCAGCCCGGCTGCGCAGCACGACGCCATCCGCCGCCAATACCCCCGTCCGGCCCGACGCCTGGCGCGCAGCCGGGCTGCAGGCCTGGCTGGCGCGCTCGGATGATGTGCACGGCGGCTTCCGCATGGCCGGCGGCGCCAAGTTCCCCCAGGCGCCCGCGCTCGCCTTCCTCCTCGCCGAACACCGGGCCCGTCCGCGCCCGGCGCTGCTGCGCGCCGTCACCCATGCCCTCGATGCCATGGCCGCGGGCGGCATCCACGATCACCTGGGCGGCGGCTTTCACCGCTACAGCGTCGAAGCCAGTTGGTCGGTGCCCCATTTCGAGAAAATGCTCTATGAGAACGCGCAACTGCTGGCGCTCTACGCCGAGGCCTGGCGGCTCACCGGCAAGCCGCGCTATCGGGAAGTCGCCGCAGGTATCGCCATGCATCTGGCGCGGGACATGGAGGCACCGGAAGGCGGCTTCTTCACCGCCCTGGATGCGGCGAGCGGGGGCGAGGAAGGCCGCGCCTACCTGTGGCGCACGGAGGACATCGAGGCGGCGCTGGGCGCCGACGCCGCGCGGAAGTTCCTGGGCGCCTTCGAGCTTGCCGCGGCCGGCGCGCGCGAGAGCGCCGCCGCGCTCGATGACGAAACGCGCGGCGTGCTGCGGCTGCGGGCCGGGGCGGCGCTGCCGGCGGGATTCGAGGCGCAGCGCCGGCGGCTCCTCGCCGCGCGGCTGGCGCGGCCCCAGCCCGAGCGCGACGAGAAGCTCGTCCTCGCCCTCAACGGCCTGGCCGTTGCCGCCTTCGCCGACAGCGGCCGTCTGCTGGCGGAGCGCACCTACATCGAGCGCGCCCGGCGCGCCGCCGAGCGCCTGTGGTCCGCCGCGTGGAACGAGCGCGCCGGTTCGCTTGCCCACGAAATATTCCGCGGCCGCGCCCAGGGCGAGGGGCTGCTGGAGGACTACGCCCTGTTCGCCCGCGGCCTGCTGGCGCTGCACGAGGCGACCGGCGAGGCCCGGTGGCGACAGCGCGCACAGCGCCTGGCCGCGGCCGCCCTGCGCGGCTTCGCCCGCGCCGACGGGCGGCTCGCCGCCTCCCGCGAATCGGCACCGCTGCCCCTGGCGCCGGAAGACGCCGAGGACTATGCGTATCCCTCGGGCACCAGCGCCCTGCTGGAAGTCCTGCTGCGCCTGGGGGAGCGCGAACACCTGGCGGCCGCGGGCCGCCTGCTGCGCGCGCTGGGCGGCACCGTCGAAGGCCGCGTCCAGCGCTGGCCGGCGCTGCTGGGTGTGCTTGCCGGCCGGGAAGCGGCCGCCGGGCGTGCGCTGACCGTGGCGCCGTCGCGCGTGGAAGCGCAAGCGCCTTCGCCCGGCGACTCCGCGAGCCGCGTTTCCGTGGTGGCGAGGCTGGAGCAAACGGCGAGCGCAGACCGGCTCGAAGTCACGCTCGGCATCGAGCCGGGCTGGCATGTGAACGCCAATCCGGCGAGCTTCGATTTCCTCGTGCCGACGAAACTGCTGCTGGAGGGCACGCTGCCGCGCCGCGTGATCTACCCGCCGGGGCGACCCTTCAAGGCGCGCTTCGCGCCGGACGTGCTGTCGGTCTACGAGGGAAAGGCGGTCATCGTCGCCGAGTTTCCCTCCGGCGCCCTGCGCGCCGGCAGCCTCAAGGCACGCCTGTCCGTCCAGGCCTGCAACGAAACCGTGTGCCTGCCGCCGGGGGTCGTAGGCGTGCCGGTACAAGCCTCGCGCTGAAGCCACCCGCGAGCCCGACTCACCCCGCTACCCAGTTCTCCATCAACAAGCCGGGCACCCGCTCGAACTCGCGCAGGTTGTTGGAGACCAGCGTCAGCCCCTCGCTGCGGGCGTGGGCGGCGATATGCAGGTCGTTGACCCCAATAATCCGGCCCTGCGCTTCGAGCGCCGCCCGAATGCCGCCGTAATGGGCGGCTGCCTTGTCCCCGTAGGACAGCACCGCAAGGCGGCTGCAGAAGTCTTCCACCACGGCCAGGTTGCGCGGCGGGTCGCTGCTCTTCTCGGCGCCGTGCATGAGTTCCGCCAGCGTGATCGCGGAGATCGCCATGCGTCCGTGCTGCCGGTTGAACACCTCCCGCACGGCAGGCGGACGGCGCTTGATGATGTAGATGACGACGTTGGTGTCGAGCAGGTACTTGAGCACGACGTCAGAGACCTTCGCGCTCGGCTTGCTGCTGGCTGGCACGCTCGGCCATGAAGTCCTCGGTCGCGGGGGCGCCTCCCAGGAAGAAACTGTCCCAGGCCGATTCGACCGGCGCGATGATGCGCTCCTGGCCCACGACGCGTACATCGACCTTCTTGACGTTGTCCGGGAAACGGGTCTCCGCTGGCAGGCGTACCGCCTGGGTACGATTGTTGGTGAACACGGTGCTGGTAGCCATGGTGATCCCTGCGTGCTATATACACTAACTATATACGTCGGGGCGGGGTATCGCAAGCCCGCATCCATCGAAGCGAGGTGGTTCACACGCGCACCGGCTCAGGGCTTGATCGGCCCGGCCTGTCCGGCGGGCGCGCTGCCGTCGGCTTCGCGCCGGGCCTGCACCCCGGTACCGCCCGGCGCGGATGCGGTGGCCCGCAGCGGTTTGGGCGCCTCCACGCCGAGCAGCTTGAGGATGCCGGCGACGAAAGTCTTATGCCTCGGCGGCGCGCGGTCGTACCAGCAGTGCAGGTACTGCTCCAGATCGGTCCGGGCGTCGGCCGGATCCAGGTTCAGGTAGTGCAGGCTGGCCACTCCTTCCGGATCGTTCTCGAACAGGGGCAGCAGGAGCTTGGCCACCGTTTCGTTTTTTTCCCGCAGGTAGGGGTCGTTCCTCAGGGTCTCTTCGTTCTCGCGCAGCCAGGCGGCCAGCGGCACGCCTTCGGGCAGTTGGCGATGTCCCTCGTTGATCAGCAGCTCGGCGAACGCGCCCAGGTCCCTCGCATGCCGCTCCCAGCCCGGGCGCGGCGGGGCGCTCTCCCAGGCGACGGCCAGGCTGCGCAGCGTATGAAGCGAAGCGGTCTCGCACAGCGTTTCTTCGAACCACTGGTTGTACTTGCGCGAATCGAGGCCCCCGTGCGCATCGTAGTTGGACATGATGTGGCACAGCTCATGGGCGAATTCATAGACGTACTCGCCCCAGCGGCGATCCCCGGCGTGCAGGCGCACCTGGTATTCTCCGGCACCGCCCTTCTCGTACAGGACCATGGGCGCGCGGTCCGTGTGCGTCACCGCGATGGGAACCGCGACCTTCACCGGCACCCGCGCGGTCAGCTCGTCGGCAACCGCTTTCAGGACCGTTTCGATTTCATCCTTGGCGGCCACACCCCAGCCGTCGCCCTCGACGCGGATGGCCACGGCGCTCTTGCGGTGCTTCGGAGGCTTGTCCGGCTGCCCCGCCCCGGCATAGACATTGGGGTTCAGGACCAACCAGAAAAGAAGCGACGAGATTACGAGCGGCACCCGCATGGGGCGTTCCTCCGGAAGAATCGGCGTCCCGCCGCCCGCAACCGGCGCAACCCCGGCGGCATGCTCGCCCGGCTCCCATGTTAGCGGGTCGGCCGGCCTGCCGTCCATCCAGAAAAAAACCGGGGGTCGCCCCCCGGTTTTCCGTTCCGCCGCAGGCGCGGCCGGCACGCCGCAGCCACGCCCGGGCCGCGACGCGGCCGACGATGTCAGTACGGCGTCGGCTGGGCGCCGAACGTAGCCTGATCGGCTCCCCCGGTCGCGGCGGAGCTGCGCAGGCCCTCGGACGAGCGCACCGGACCCATGACCCCGCCCTGGGTTTTCATTTCAGGCTGCGACACCGCCGCGCAATCGGTGGTCGGGAGCCCCCACTCGAGGCGCGTGGCGTAGGACGCGCCCGATTTGCACTCGATGGCGCTTTGCGGCTTCGCAGGATTTTCCGCCGCTTGGGCGGCCATCGGCAGGGCGGCAAAGGCCGAGAAGGCCACCAGTGCGCCGGAAACCGATTTGAGCAACAGATGCTGGTTCATGATGTCTCTCCTTGGATAAGGCCGCCCAGAATCGGGCTGGCTGTCCATTTGACCGGCAGACCTCGACGATTCTTACAGCCCGCTACCGTGATTCCGATAATGGCGGCTCCGGCGCGGGGTGCTCCTCGTCGCCTCGCATCCGATCTAGAGGGCGCAGGTGCGAAAGCCGGCGAAGATGTCGCGGCGGGTCGGCAGGAAGAAGTTGCGATAGGTGTTG
>CAYZLI010000175.1:0-2452 GCA_964479195.1 uncultured Rhodocyclaceae bacterium | reverse complement strand
GCGTGGGGCTCCAGCGGAACCAGGGTGTCGAAGTGCCGGCGCCGCCAGCCCCCGTCGGCCCGCACCCAGTGGACGGGGTGGGCGGCACCGGATCGGCAACGCCAGGTCCACCCCTGGCGGCTCCACAAGCTCCGGCGCAAGTAGCCGCCATCGTCGACGAACGCGGCGTACTCGGCATTGGTCACCGGTGCACGCGCGATGCGGAAGGGTGGAACCTCGACGGGATGCGCCCACTTCTCGTTGTCGAAGGCGAAAGCTGCGTCCGGCATCGCGCCGAGCGGGAACTCGCCACCGGGGACGGCGGCGTCGCCGGGCCAAGGCCCGCCTTTGGGGGGCGCTTCGACGGGCGCCGGTGCTGGATACTCCAGCGTCTGCCGCATGTAGGCGAAGGCCTCGCCGTGCATGTCCTCGTGCAGCACCGCCAGCCGATAGAGGTAGGCTTCCCGGGAGTCGGGTTCGCCCCGCTCGAGGCGGCCGAGCGCCGCCTCGAACACTCGCTGCAGGTAGTCGAGCGTCTCGCGGCGCGACGGCAGGGGCAGCGCCCAGCGGTCGTCATGGTCGACCGTGAATGAGTCGTAGAGGTTCTCGGCGTCCGGCAGCAGGAAGGCCGGCGCGCCGAGCGGCCGCAGCAGGAATACGTCATAGAAGAACGCGACGTGGCCCAGCTCCCAGCGCAGGGGGTTGACGCATTCCAACAGGGGGACCGACAGTTGCTCGTCGGTAAGATCGCCCACCAGTTGCAGCGTGCGCGCCCGCGCATCGCGCACCATTTCGCGGAGCCCGGCGCGCGTCCCCGCGGAATCCGTGCTTGAGACGATCCGATCCCTCATGAATTGATTCCCCCCCTGGCGGGCGCCCGACTCCGGGCCTCGGCGTCGAACGGCATTCTAGATCGACGTGGTCAGGCGCACCAGAAAATCCGGTGCCGCGTTCAGCACCCAGGCCTCGACCAGTTTGTCGGTGCCGGAGAGGATCAGGCCGCCGAGCAGCAGCAAGGCGCCGCCGAGGCCTTGCTTGCCCAGTTTGCCGGCTCGCAGCAGCCGTCCGCGCAGCTTCGCCGCCGCCTGGCGCGAAACCAGCCCGAGGGCAAGCAGCGGGACGCCGGCGCCCAGGCCGAACAGCGCCATCATCAGACTCACCTGGAAAAGGTTCTGCCCCTGGCTGGCAAGCGTCACCGCCGCGCCCAGGGTCGGCCCGACGCAAGGGCTCCAGACGAGACCCAGCAGCAGGCCGAGAAGAAACTGCCCGGACAGGCCCTGCGGCGATAGCCGGCCCAGCAGCGCCTGGCCCCCCGCGCCCAGGCCGGAGGCCGCCGCCGCCAGGCGCTCCTGCAGCCGCGGCGAGAGGAGCGCCACGCCGAAGGCCATCAGCAACACGGCCGCGAGCGTCCGGAACAAGGCCTGGTCCAGCCCCAGCGCGGCTCCCGCGCCGGCGACGAACACTCCCACGGCGGTAAACGACAGAGCAAGCCCGGCCGCCAGGGCCGCGGGCCCGAGGCGGTGGGCCGCCGCCGCCGTGCCGAGCAGGATCGGCACCAGCGGCAGCACGCAGGGCGAGAGCGTGGACAGGCCTCCCGCCACGAAGGAAAGCCCGTAGGCCCCCAGTCCGAAGTCCATGGCGGGCCAGCCTCAGATCGCTTTCCTGAGCAGGGCGGCGATGCTTTCCTTCTTGGTGTCGCCGGTGGAGCGGCCGACTTCCTTGCCGCCCTTGAAGACGATCAGGGTGCTCTGGTACTGGGCCTTGAACGCCTTGACCACGGGTTTCTGCTTGTCGAAATCCACGCGCCAGGCCGTGATCCCCTGCAGTTCGGGCGTCTTCAGCAGCGCTTCGACGATGGGTTCCTGGGCCTTGCAGCTGGGACACCAGTCGGCATGAATCGCCACCAGCGCGGGCTTGCCCTCCTTCAGGGCGGCGTCGAACTTCGCCTGGTCGAAGGGCTGATCGGCAGCCAGGGCCGGGCCGGCGGCAAGCAGGGACACGAGCAGCAGGGAACGGACGAAACGGAACATGGACGAACCTCCTTGTGAGAAAAGCCTGTTTCCCCGATAGACCCGGGAAGATGCGCTTTTCTTACAGGGGACCGCCATAACCTTCGGCTGCGACCGCAACGTTCGGCTCCTGTGAAAACAGGTTTCGCGCCCGGGCCGCCGTCGCCAGGGCCGCGTCGATGCAGGCCGCCGTGGAAACCCCCGACAGGTAATTGCCGGTGATGTACAGGCCCGGCCAGGCCGCCTCCAGCGCGCGCAGCCGTTCCATGCGCGCTGCATGCCCCAGGCCCGGCTGCGGCAGGCCCCGGGGCCAGTAGCGCACGCTGGCAAACACCGGCTCGGCGCGCACACCCAGCAGCTCGCGGGCCTCCTGCGCCACCAGCCGTTCCAGGTCCTCCCGCGGCAGCCGCGCCAATTCCGGTTGGCGTGCGCCGCCCACATAGGCCGTGAGCAGCACGTGGTCC
>CAYZLI010000174.1:2374-7706 GCA_964479195.1 uncultured Rhodocyclaceae bacterium | reverse complement strand
CACATCATCGTCGGCCTGGACGCCAAGGACGGCAAGGTGGCGGTGGACGGCTGGTCGAAAATGACCAGGCACGACGTCATCGACCTGGCGAAGAAGTTCGAGGACTATGGGGTCGAGGCGGTGATCTATACCGATATCGGCCGCGACGGCATGCTCAGCGGGGTGAACGTCGAGGCCACCGTGAAGCTCGCCCGGGCCCTGCGCATTCCCGTGATCGCCAGCGGCGGCATCGCCAGCCTGAAGGACATCACGGCCCTGTGCGAGGTGGAGGACGAGGGCATCGTCGGGGCCATCACCGGACGGGCCATCTACGAAGGCACGCTGGATTTCAAGAAGGCCCAGGCCGAAGCGGCCAAATGTGGTAAGCGGTGAACAGGAAGCGTAAGAACGCATCGCCTCACTTGCCGCTCACCGCTCACCAACCCATGCTAGCCAAGCGCATCATCCCCTGCCTGGACGTCAAGGCCGGCCGCGTCGTCAAGGGCATCAATTTCGAGGGCCTGCGCGACGCCGGCGACCCCGTCGAGGTCGCCCGCCGCTACGACGAGCAGGGCGCCGACGAGCTCACCTTCCTCGACATTACCGCCAGCAGCGACGAGCGGGACATCATCCTGCATGTGGTGGAGCAGGTGGCCGAGCAGGTGTTCATCCCCCTCACGGTGGGCGGCGGCGTGCGCGTGGTGGACGACGTGCGCCGCCTGCTCAACGCCGGCGCGGACAAGGTCAGCATGAACACCGCCGCGGTGCAGAACCCGCAGCTCGTCGCCGAAGCCTCGGGCAAGGTGGGCGCGCAGTGCATCGTCGTGGCCATCGACGCGAAGCGGGCGGCGGACGGCCGCTGGGAAGTGTTCACCCACGGCGGGCGCAAGGGCACCGGGATGGATGCCGTCGCGTGGGCGCGCCGGGTGCAGCAGTTGGGTGCGGGGGAAATCCTGCTCACCAGCATGGATCGGGACGGCACCAAGAACGGCTTCGACCTGGCGCTCACCCGGGCCATCGCCGATGCGGTGGACATTCCCGTGATCGCCAGCGGCGGGGTGGGCACCCTGGAGCACCTTGCCCAGGGCGTGCTGGAAGGCCATGCCGACGCGGTGCTGGCTGCCAGCATCTTCCACTACGGGGAGCACACGGTGCGCGAGGCCAAGGAATACCTGCGCGCCCGGGGGATCGAAGTCCGTCTATGAACTGGATTGACGAGATCAAATGGGACCGGGACGGCCTGGTGCCCGCCATCGCCCAGGATGCGGCTTCCGGGGCCGTGCTGATGGTGGCCTGGATGAACCGGGAGGCCCTGGCGGAAACGGCGAAGCGCGGCGAGGCGGTGTACTGGTCGCGCTCCCGGGGCCGGCTCTGGCACAAGGGCGAGGAATCCGGCCATACCCAGAAAGTGCTGGAAATCCGCACCGACTGCGACAACGACGTGGTCCTGCTCCGGGTGGAGCAGGCGGGCGGCATCGCCTGCCATACCGGGCGGCGCAGCTGTTTCTTCCAGAAACTGGACGCGGGCCGCTGGCAGGCCGTCGAGCCGGTGCTGAAAGACCCCAAGGAGATCTACAAATGATTGACTGCCAAGTACTGAACCGCCTGGCCGAGACGCTCGGCCAGCGCAAGGGGGCCGATCCGGCCTCATCCTACGTGGCGAGCCTCTACGCCAAGGGCACCGACGCCATCTGCAAGAAAGTGGCCGAGGAGGCCGCCGAGACCATTATGGCAGCCAAGGACGAGGACCGGCTGCAGATCGTGCGGGAGACCGCCGACCTGTGGTTCCACAGCCTGGTCCTGCTCACCCATTTCGGGCTCGGTCCGGACGACGTGCTGGCCGAGCTGCATCGCCGCGAGGGCATTTCCGGCATCGATGAAAAGACGAGCCGGGGGGCTACGCCCGGCTCTTCTTTCGGTGGAGGCTAACGTGAGCGCAGCGAACGTTAAGCCGCGAAGCGGCGGCCGTAGCCACAAGAAGTCCCGGGAAGAGTGAGATGGACAACTGCCTGTTCTGCAAGATCGCCCGCGGCGACATCCCCTGCCAGAAGGTCTACGAGGACGAGGACATCCTCGCCTTCAACGACATCAGGCCGCTGGCGCCCGTGCATTTCCTCATGATTCCCAAGATCCACGTGCCCTCGCTCTACGAGTGCGACGCCAGCCACCAGGAGGCGCTGGGCAAGATGCTCGCCCTCGCCGGCCGACTGGCCCGGGAGCAGGGCGCCGCCGATGGCTTCCGCACGATCATCAACACGGGGCGTGTGGGGCGGCAGGAGGTGTATCATGTGCATGTTCACATCATCGGCGGCCCGGAGGTCCTTCCGGGCATGCTCAAGCGATAGGAGACGGCTATGGGTTCTTTCAGCATCTGGCACTGGCTGATTGTTCTGCTGATCATCGTGCTGATTTTCGGGACCAAGAAGCTGCGCAACATGGGTGCCGACCTGGGCGGCGCGGTGAAAGGCTTCAAGGAAGGCATGAAGGAAGGCACGACGGACAAGTCCGCCGAGGTGGCCCCGCCCCAGCAGGTGACCGGGCAGACCATCGAAGGCGAAGTCAAGGAAAAAACCAAATCGTGAGGAGTGAGGGGTGAGGAGTGAGGGGTAACCCCCGGGGAACCCACTCCTCACTCCTAACTCCTCACCCCTCACGCCTTCCCCCCCATGTTCGACATCGGTTTTTCCGAGCTGATGGTCATCGCCCTGGTGGCACTGATCGTCATCGGGCCGGAGCGGCTGCCGCGCGTGGCGCGCACGGCGGGCCACCTGCTGGGGCGCCTGCAGCGCTACGTGGGCGACGTCAAGGCCGACATCAACCGCGAGATCCAGCTCGACGAGCTGAAGAAGATGCAGCAGGACGTGGAGCAGACGGCGCGGGAGATGGAATCCTCGGTCACCCAGCAGATGAGCTCCATCGAGACCTCGCTCAACGACTCCATCCTGCCCGGCGCGGAGCCGGTTCAGCCGCCCGCCGAAGCGCCCGCCCTTGCCGAGGAACCGGCCCCGTCCCCCGCTGAGGCCCTCGTGGCGGAACCGGGTGCGCCGGCGCCGCAATTGGAGCTGGGCTTCGAGCAAGAGCCGCCGGCCGCCAAGAAGACCGCCTGATGGCCGAACAGCAGGAAACCTTCATCTCCCACCTGGTCGAGCTGCGCGGCCGCTTGATCCGGGCCTTCGCCGCCATCCTCATCGTCTTCGTCGGCCTCTTTCCCTGGGCCAAGGAACTTTACGCCCTCATGGCGCAGCCGCTGCTCGCCGCGCTGCCCCAGGGCGGGCAAATGATCGCCACGGACGTGGTCGGCGTCTTCATCGTGCCCATGAAGGTGACGCTGCTGGCGGCCTTCCTGGTTTCCCTGCCCTACGTGCTCTTCCAGGTCTGGGCCTTCGTCGCGCCCGGGCTCTATGCCGCCGAGAAGAAGCTGGTCCTGCCCCTGATCGTGGCCAGCGTGGCGCTTTTTTTCGCCGGCATGGGCTTCGCCTATTTCCTGGTCTTCCCGACGGTGTTCAGGTTCATGTCCGCGGTGGCCCCCGAGGGCGTGGCCTGGATGACCGACATCGACAAGTACCTGTCCTTCGTCCTGAGCACGTTCGTGGCGTTCGGTGTCACCTTCGAGGTGCCGGTGGTGGTGATCGTGCTGGTCCGGGTGGGCCTGGTGAGCATCGCCAAGCTCAAGGAGGCGCGCCCCTACGTCATCGTCGGCGCCTTCGTCATCGGCGCCATCTTCACGCCGCCGGACGTGATCTCCCAGGTCATGCTGGCGGTGCCTTTGTGGCTGCTCTATGAGCTCGGCATCGTCATGGCGCGCTTCGTCGGCACCCGCCCGGCAGCGGAGTCGGACTATAAGCCGCCCACGGACGCGGAGATGGAAAGGGAACTGGACAAGGCGGAAAGCGACTCCGGCAAGGACCCCTGACCGGCACTGCCTTGGCGCCTTGCGCCCGGACCGTTAAGATCGTGGCTTGTGCCGTCCCCGCGCCCGACTGGCCATGGCCAAGCCCCACAGACCGAGACTCACCAGTGACGCCGATGTTCGCAGCCTGGCATCGAGCGCCATGCTGCGCCTGTTCGACAGCCTCTACGAGGGCGCCGTGGTGGTGGACCGGGACGGGCGCATCACCTGGATCAACGACAAGTACAAGGCGCTGCTGGGCTGGAATGGCCTGGAGCCCATCGAAGGGCGGCCGGTCGAGGAGATCATCCCGAACAGCCGGCTGCGCCAGGTGATCGAGAGCGGCCGGGCCGAGCTGCTCGACGTGTTCGCCGTCGGTTCCCGGCAGGTGGTGGTTTCCCGGATCCCCTTGCAGGACGATTCCGGCGCCGTGACCGGGGCGCTGGGCGTCATCCTCTACGATCGGCTGCAGGCGCTCAAGCCCATCGTGTCCAAGTTCCAGCAGATGCAGGCGGACCTGGCCAGCGCCCGCCGCGAGCTGGCCGAGTCGCGCCAGGCCAAGTACCGGTTCAGCCAACTGGTCGGCGTCTCGGCCAAGCTGCGCGAGGTCAAGGAGCAGGCCCGGCGGGCGGCGGAGCGGGATGCGACGGTGCTGCTCCTGGGCGAGACGGGCACGGGCAAGGAATTGCTGGCCCATGCCATCCACGCCGCCAGCCGGCGTGCCGACAAGCCGCTGGTGCGGGTGAACGCTGCGGCCATTCCGGAGAACCTGCTGGAGGCGGAGCTGTTCGGCGTCGAGCCGGGAGCCTATACCGGGGCGGGCTCCAAGGCGCGGCCGGGCAAGTTCCAGCTCGCCGACGGCGGCAGCTTGTTTCTGGACGAGGTGGGCGACATGCCCCTCATGCTCCAGGCCAAGCTGCTGCGCGTGCTCCAGGAAGGGGAAGTCGAGGCCCTGGGTTCGACCCGGCTGCGCACCGTGGACGTGCGGGTCATCGCCGCCACCAGCCGGGATTTGCCGGCCATGGTGGCGGCCGGCTCTTTCCGGGCCGACTTGTACTATCGCCTCAATGTCCTGCCGCTGCGCTTGCCGCCCTTGCGCGAGCGGCTGGAGGACCTGCCTGTCCTCTGTGAGGCGCTGCTGGAGCAGATCGCCGGGAAGGGCGGCGAGGCGGTGCGGTCCCTGACCGAAGCCGGTCTCGCGCGCCTGGCGGCCTACCACTGGCCGGGCAATGTGCGCGAATTGGGCAACGCGCTCCAGTTGGCCGCGGCCCGCCATGACGGGCGCCTGCTCGGTCCGGAACAGTTCGCCGACCTGCCCCGCACCGCTTCCGAGACCCCGCCGCTCGCGGCCCCGGATGGACCGGTCCGTCCCCTGCGCGATGCCGTCGCCGCCGCCGAGAAAGCGGAAATCCTGAGGGCGCTGGCCGCGGCCCACGGGGTCCGGCTCAACGCCGCCAAGCTGCT
>CAYZLI010000174.1:0-2274 GCA_964479195.1 uncultured Rhodocyclaceae bacterium | reverse complement strand
AGCCTTGCGCAACCTGGCACGAGGCCTGCATTGAAGCTCCGCCGAGGTTGCGACGCCTCGCTCGCAACCCGGACAACTGGAGGAGACACAGATGTTCAAGCGTACCCTGTGCACCGCCCTGGCGGCGGGCGCACTGATTCTCGGCGGGTCTGCGGCTGCCCAGGAACTCAAGATCGCCCTGATCGCCGGTAAGACCGGCCCCTTGGAAGCCTATGCCAAGGAGACCGAGACCGGCTTCATGATGGGCTTGGAATACCTCACCAACGGCACCATGACGCTTGCCGGGCGCAAGATCAAGGTCATCGTCAAGGACGACCAGTCCAAGCCCGACCTCGGCAAGACCGCCCTGGCGGAGGCCTACGGCGACGACAAGGTCGACCTGGCGGTGGGCACGACCAACTCCGGCGTGGCCCTGGCCATGCTGCCGGTGGCCGAGGAGTACAAGAAGGTGCTGATCGTCGAGCCGGCGGTGGCCGACGCCATCACGGGCGAGAAATGGAACCGCTACATCTTCCGCACGGGCCGCAGCTCGACCCAGGACGCGGTGGCCGCCGCGGCCACCTTCCCGGGCGAGGTCAACATCGCCACCCTGGCCCAGGACTACGCCTTCGGCCGCGACGGCGTGAAGGCCTACAAGGACGCCCTGGCCAAGCTCAACCCCAAGGCCAGGATCGTGCATGAGGAATACGCACCGCAGACCACCAGCGACTTCACCGCTCCGGCCCAGCGCATCTTCGACGCCCTGAAGGACAAGCCCGGCCGCAAGGTGCTGGTCATCATCTGGGCCGGCCCGCATCCCATGACCAAGGTCGCCGACCTCAAGCCCGAGCGCTTCGGCATCGAGCTCGCCCCGGGCGGCAACATCCTGCCGGTCATGAAGGGCTGGAAGAACTACCCGGGCGTCGAGGGCAGCATCTATTATTACTACGGCTTCCCCAGGAACAAGATGAACGACTGGCTGGTGGCCGAGCACCAGAAGCGCTTCAAGTCGCCGCCGGACTTCTTCACGGCGGGGGGCTTCGCGGCGGCAGCCGCGGTGGTGGCGGCGGTGACCAAGGCCGGCTCCACGGACACGGAAAAGCTCATTACCGCCATGGAAGGCATGGACTTCGACACCCCCAAGGGCAGGATGAGTTTCCGCAAGGACGACCACCAGGCCATGCAGAACATGTTCCACTTCCGCATCAAGAAGGCGCAGGCGGGCGAGTGGGACCTGCTGGAGCCGGTGCGCGAGATTCCCGCCGCCGAGCTGCCGGTACCGATCCGGAACAAGCGCTGAGGAATGGGTGAGCGGCAAGCGGCAAGCAGTGAGCGGGACAAACCGCTCGTCGCTCACCGCTCACCACTCACTACCCATGAGCGCAGAGCACGCGGTCCTATCCACCCACGGCCTCACCATCCGCTTCGGCGGCCACGTGGCGGTGAACAACGTCACGGCGGAATTCCGCCCCGGCACGCTGACCGCCATCGTCGGGCCCAACGGCGCCGGCAAGACCACCTATTTCAACCTGATCTCCGGGCAGCTTCCGGCGACCTCGGGTTCGGTGCGGCTCTACGGTGAGGACGTGACCCGTCTCGGCGCGGCGCAGCGCACGCGCCGGGGCATCGGCCGGGCCTTCCAACTGACCAACCTGTTTCCCAACCTGACCGTGCTGGAGAACGTGCGCCTGGCCGTGCAGAGCCGCGCCGGCCTGGGCCTGGATCTCCGGTCCCTGTGGTCGGACCACGTGGAGGCCATCGAGAAGGCGGAGCATTTCCTGCACCGGGTGGCCCTGGCGGAGCGGCGCCGCGAAACGGCGGCGGCGCTCTCCCACGGCGACAAGCGCAAGCTGGAAGTGGCGATCCTGCTCGCCCTGGAACCGGACATCTTCATGTTCGACGAGCCTACCGCCGGCATGAGTGTGGACGAGGTGCCCGTGGTGCTGGACCTCATCCATCACCTGAAGGAGCAGGGCGACAAGACCATCCTCCTGGTGGAGCACAAGATGGACGTGGTGCGTACGCTGGCCGACCGCATCATCGTGCTGCACAACGGCTACCTGGTGGCCGACGGCGAGCCGGCCGAGGCCATGGCCTCGCCCATCGTGCAGGAGGCCTATCTGGGCATGGGGGTGGCCGAGCATGTCTAGGGCTCATCTCAGCAATATCCGCGAGATGCGTTGTGGCCAAAAGCGTCGGATGCTAGGCGCGCGACGACGCCAATGGCCAACCCCTTGGCTAGGAGCGCAACGACGCAGCCGGCGCTTTTGGCCGCAACCCTTCGGGACAGGCCTG
>CAYZLI010000173.1:0-7718 GCA_964479195.1 uncultured Rhodocyclaceae bacterium | reverse complement strand
AGATAGCGCGGCCGGTGGCGCACCTGCTGGTAGATGCGGCCGACGTATTCGCCCAGCAGCCCGAGCCCGAAGAGCACGATGCCGATCAGGAAGAAGGCCAGGATGTCCCGGTCCCAGAGGGACTTCAGGCCTTCCAGCAGCCCGGCCTCCACGGTGCGCGTGGCCAGCACGAAGAAATAGGCCAGCCCGGCGCCCACGGACACCAGCATGCCGAGCAGCGAGAACATCTGCAGCGGCACCAGGGAGAAGCCGGTCATGAGGTCGAAGTTCAGCCGCAGCAGGCTGTAGAAGGAGTATTTCGAATCCCCGGCGGCGCGCTCCTCGTGGGCGACTTCGATCTCCGTCGGCCGCTGGGCGAAGGTGTAGGCCAGGGCCGGGATGAAGGTGTTCACCTCGCGGCAACTGTTGATGGCCTCGACGATGCCGCGGTTATAGGCGCGCAGCATGCAGCCCTGGTCGGTCATGCGGATGTGGGTGATGCGCTCGCGCAGCCGGTTCATGGCCCGCGAGGCAAAACGGCGAAAGAAGCTGTCCCGCCGGTTTCTCCGGATGCTGCCCACGTAGTCGTGGCCCTCGCGCATCTTGGCGACCAGTTTGCCGATCTCCTCCGGCGGATTCTGCAGGTCGGCGTCCAGGGTGACGACGATCTCGCCGCGGCAGTGCTCGAAGCCGGCCATGATGGCCATGTGCTGGCCGAAATTGGCGGCGAAGAGGATGACGCGGGTGACCCCGGGCCGGCGCTGGAACTGCTCGCGCAGGAGGGCCGCGGAGCGGTCGCGGCTGCCGTCGTTCACGAAGACCACCTCGTAGCTTGTGCCCAGGGCATCCAGGGCCGGGTAGAGGCGCGCGAAGAGCGCGGGCAGCCCCGCTTCCTCGTTGTAGACCGGGATGACGACCGAGACTTCGGGCCGGCTCATTTCGTATTCTGGCGGATGATCTCGCGGACCGCGGCGCAGACGCGATCCACGTCCTCGTCCCGCATGGCCGGAAAAAGCGGCAGTGTAACGGTTTCGCGGCCGATGCGCTCCGCATGGGGGCAGTCCCCGTCCTTCCAGCCGAGCCGGCGGTAAGCGGAGAAGAGATGGATGGCCGGGTAATGGATGCCGGCGCCGATGCCGCGCTCCTGCAGGGCGGCGATGAACTCGCGGCGGCCGATTCTCAACTGTTCCAGGGGCAGCAGCGGCGCGAACATGTGCCAGGAATGGCCTGCTTCTTCGTCCTCTTGGCCGCGGGCGGGCAGGAGGAGCCCGCTGTCCGCAAGCTGTGCGAAGTAGCGCGCCGCGAGCTCACGGCGCCGGGCGTTGAACTCCTCCAGCCGCTTCAACTGGCCGAGGCCCACGGCGGCGGCCACGTCGGGCAGGTTGTACTTGCCGCCCGCCAGTTCCACGTCCATGTCGCCTGCGGCGTCCCGCCGGATGCCGTGGAAGCGGTGCAGCTCGACCCGCTTCGCCTCGGCCGGGTCGGAGACGACGAGCGCCCCGCCCTCGATGCTGGTCATGTTCTTGTTGGGGTGGAAGCTGAAGGCCACCAGGTCGCCGAAGCTGCCGATGCGCCGGCCCCGCCAGCTCGAGCCGATGGCATGGGCGGCATCCTCCACGACGCGCAGGCCATGCTCCTGGGCGAGGCGGTAGATCGCCTCCGCGTCCACCGGCAGGCCGGCGAAATGCACCGGCATCACGGCCTTGGTGCGCGGCGTGATGGCCGCCGCGATGCCCGCCGGGTCGATGTTGCGCGTGGCGAGCTCCACGTCCACGAACACCGGTCGCGCGCCGACACGCAGCACGACGTTGGCCGTGGCGGCGAAGCTCATGGCCGGGACGATGACCTCGTCGCCCGCGCCGATGCCGGCCACCTGCAAGGCCACTTCCAGTGCCCCCGTGGCGGAGGTGAAGGTGCGCACAATGCGCCCGCCGAGATAATCGGAAAGCGCGGTCTCCAGCTCCGCCACCTTCGGGCCGGAGGCGAGCCAGCCGGAGCGCAGCACGCCGGCCACCGCCTCGATGGTCTCCTCGTCGATGGACGGCCGCGTAAACGGAAGGTAGCTCATCGACCTTCCCCCCATCCCCCTTCCCGCGGAAGGGGGTGACGGTTGCTCGCTGCGCTCGCGGTGGCACGTTGCGCACGGCTTGGGGCGGCCCGGCACCGTGCGCTCATGAACGCGTCACCAGGACGACACCGACGACGATGAAGCCGATGCCGGCCAGCTTTTGCGCCGTCAGGGTCTCGCCGAACCACTGCCAGGCGATGAAGGCGTTGATGACATAGCCGATGGAGAGCATGGGGTAGGCCACGGAGACCGGCACGCGCGACAGGCCCATGATCCACACCACCAGACTCACCACATAGCAGGCCACGCCGCCCAGGATGTGGGGCTCGAAGGCGAGCTTCAGGCCCACCGGCAGGACGTTGTCCACATGGAACGCGAAGTGGCCCACGGCGTTGGTGCCGGCCTTGAGCAGCAGTTGCGCCGCGGCATTGAGCAGCACGCCGGTGAGGATCAGTCCAAGGCTGACGACATTCATGGTGGCGGCTTTCTGACGATGATGCGACGGGTGTCCTGGGCGGCGATGGTCATCGGCAGGCCCTCCCTTGAAAGTTCTTGATAGGTGTCCGGCGTCATGACGGCGAAGGCCTCCGGGTCCGCCAGCCAGCGCGTCTTGAAGGCCTCCAGCGTCGCTATCGCCTTGTCCGGCTCCTGCTCCTGGCCGAAGCCCAGCTCGTCCCGGTAGTCCGCCAGGGTCAGGGTGCGCTGCAGGTAGAAGGGCAGGGTCTGCTCGTACATCCGCACGCTGTAGAAGGGCGTGCCCGCGCGGAGCTGGGGCGCGATCTGCCCGGCAATATAGTGGGCCGAGTTCGACCTGCCAAGCTGTTCGTGGCCGAGCAGCACTCCCAGGCCGGCGACGAAGGCCGTGCCGGCGAGGGCGAGGCAGGCCGGCCGCAGGCGGTCCTTCCAGGCGAGCCGCAGGGCGGCCAGCGTGCCGAGGAGCCAGATGGCCGCCGCCGCCGTCAGCCAGCGGATGTAGCCCGCCATCATGTCGCCGGGCGTTTCGTGGTCGGCGAAGCCGGCGGCCCGCGTCAGCAGCAGGAGGGCGCCGGCGGCCAGGGCGGCGACCAGGCCCAGGTGCAGCAGCAGGCTGCGGCGGGCGATGCCGGCCAGCAGTTCGCCCGCCAGCAGCGCCAGGGCCGGGAGGACGGGCAGGATGTAGGAGGGCAGCTTGGAGCCGGAGGCGCTGAAGAAGAGGAACACCACCGCCACCCACACGAGCAGGAAGCGGCCGGGCTGGAAGGCCCGCAACGGGCCGGCGCGCCAGGCCTGGAGCAGGGCCTGCAGCATCACGAGCGTCCAGGGCAGCGCGCCTGCGGCGAGCACCGGCAGGAAGTACCACCAGGGCTGGGTGCGGCGGTGGCCTGCCGTGAGGAAGCGCTCGAAATGCTCGTGGATGAAGAAAAAGCGGGGAAACTCCGGGTTGGCCTGGGAGACGGCCACGAACCAGGGGGCGGCAATCAGCAGGAACAGGGGCAGCCCCCAGGCCAGGTGCAGCCGCCGCCAGGGGGAGAAATCCCGCGCCAGCAGGCTGTAGGCGATGAGCGCCGCCCCGGGCAGTGCGAGGGCGACCACGCCCTTGGACAGGACCGCCAGGGCCAGCGCGGCCCAGGTCAGGAGCATCCAGCCGCATGCCTGTCGGGTCCGCGGCGCCCGCTGGGCGAAGAGAAAGCCCGACAGGGCGAGCTGCAGGAAAAAGGCGAGGCCCATGTCCAGGGTGTTCATGTGGCCGATCATGAGGAAGAGCAGGCTGCTGGCCAGCGCCGCGGCGGCGAGCAGGCCGGCGTCCGGGCCGAACAGCCGCCGGCCGGTGAGGAACACCAGCAGCACGGCGAAGAAGCCGGTGCCGCCGGCCCACAGGCGCGCCGTCCATTCGTCCTCGCCGAAGGCGCGGAAGGCGGCGGCCGTGGCCCAGTATTGCAGGGGCGGCTTTTCGAAGTACTTGATGCCGTTCAGGCGGGGCGTCACCCAGTCGCCGGAAACCGCCATCTCCCGGGCGATTTCCGCATAGCGGCCCTCGTCGGGCTTGATCAGCTTGCGGTAGTCGAGACTGCCGAACCAGGCGAGGGTGAACGCGAGGAAGAGGGCGAGGAGCGCGCGCCGGGCAAGAAAGCTGCGGTCCCCCATTGCGCCGTCAGTCGATGAGCAGGGCGGCGGCGACGCGTCGGCCTTCCGCCATGAGAACGTTGTAGGTCCGGCAGGCCGCCTGGAGGTCCATGATCTCGTAGCCGATGCCGGCCGCCATCAGGGGGCGCAGCAGGCGCGGGTCGGGAAAGCGCTGCCGGGCGCCCGTGCCCAGCAGCACGAGCTGCGGGGCCAGCTCGGCCAGGGCCTGGAAATCCGCCTCGGCCAGGGCCTCGAAGCCGGCCGCCCCCCAGCCCTCGAGGAGCCGGTCGGGCAGCAGGACCAGGCTGGCCTCGTGCCGGCGGTAGTTGATCGCCACGTACCCCGCGCCGTAGCCGGTGACCGTGTTCCGGCCCAGGGGGGTGTCCAGGTGGAGCTTCATGAAATGTGGCTAGGCGCCTGATTTGTCGCGGAGAATCGGGTCGGGTAACATTATAACTTTTGCGCAGCTCCCCGGGATGAAGGATTTCCCCAGAATCAAGCGCCTGCCGCCTTACGTCTTCAACATCACGGGCGAGCTGAAGATGGCCGCCCGCCGGCGCGGCGAGGACATCATCGACATGAGCATGGGCAACCCGGACGGCCCCACGCCCCGGCACATCGTCGACAAGCTGGTGGAGGCGGCGCAACGTGGCGACACCCACGGCTATTCGGTCTCCAAGGGCATTCCGCGGCTCAGGAAGGCCATCTGCGAGTGGTACCGGCGCCGCTATGCGGTGGACTTCGACCCGGAGACGGAAGCGGTGGTCACCATCGGCTCCAAGGAGGGCTTGGCCCACCTGATGCTGGCGACGCTGGACCGGGGCGACACCGTGCTGGTGCCCAACCCCTCCTACCCCATCCACATCTACGGCGCCATCATCGCCGGGGCCGACATCCGCTCCGTGCGCATGACGCCGGACGTGGATTTCTTCGAGGAGCTGCAACGGGCCATCCGCGAGTGCACGCCGAAACCGAAGATGATGGTCCTGGGCTTTCCCAGCAACCCTACCGCCCGCTGCGTGGAGCTGGACTTCTTCGAGCGGGTCGTCGCCCTGGCGAAGCAGCACGACATCCTGGTGGTGCATGACCTCGCCTACGCCGACATCGTCTTCGACGCCGAATTTACCAACAATCAGGCCCCCTCCATCATGCAGGTGCCGGGGGCCCGGGACGTGGCGGTGGAATTCTTCACCATGTCGAAGAGCTACAACATGGCCGGCTGGCGCATCGGCTACATGGTGGGCAACCGGGACCTCTGCAACGCCCTGGCGCGCATCAAGAGCTACCACGACTACGGCACGTTCACCCCCCTCCAGGTGGCCTCGGTCATCGCCCTGGAGGGCCCCCAGGACTGCGTCGAGGAGATCCGCCTCAAGTACCAGAACCGGCGCAACGTGCTGGCCAAGGGCCTGCACGAGGCGGGCTGGATGGTGGAAGTGCCCAGGGCCTCCATGTACATCTGGGCGAAGATTCCCCCCGCCTACGAAAAGCTGGGGTCCCTGGAGTTCGCCAAGAAAGTGCTGGCGGACGCCAAGGTGGCCGTGTCGCCGGGGGTGGGCTTCGGCGAATACGGCGACGACCACGTGCGCTTTGCGCTGATCGAGAACGAGGAACGCACCCGCCAGGCTATACGGGGCATCAAAGAAATGTTCAGGAAGGACGGACTGTTGTAATGCAACCGGTACTCAAATCGACCAAGCTCGCCAACGTCTGCTACGACATCCGCGGCCCGGTGATGGTCCGCGCCCGGCAGATGGAGGAAGACGGCCACCGCATCATCAAGCTGAACATCGGCAACCCGGCGCCCTTCGGCTTCGAGGCGCCCGAGGAGGTCATTCAGGACGTCATCCACAACCTGCCGGCGGCCTCCGGCTACTGCGATTCCAAGGGCCTGTTCGCCGCCCGCAAGGCCATCATGCACCATACGCAGGAGAAGCGGATCCGCGACGTGCAGATGGAGGATATCTACATCGGCAACGGCGTCTCCGAGCTGATCGTGATGACCATGCAGGCGCTGCTGGACAACGGCGACGAGGTGCTGGTGCCGGCGCCCGATTACCCCCTGTGGACGGCCGCCATCAGCCTCTCCGGCGGCACGGCGCGCCACTACCTGTGCGACGAGGGCGCCGGCTGGCTGCCCGATCTCGACGACATCCGTGCCAAGATTTCGCCCAACACGCGCGCCATCGTCGTCATCAACCCGAACAACCCGACGGGCGCCCTCTACCCCGTGGAGCTGCTGCGGGAGCTCGTCGAGATCGCCCGCCAGCACCAGCTCATCATCTACGCCGACGAGATCTACGACAAGGTGCTCTACGACGGTGCGGCGCACACCTCGATCGCCTCGCTCGCCGATGACGTGCTGTTCGTCACCTTCAACGGCCTGTCGAAGAACTACCGCGCGGCGGGCTTCCGCGCCGGCTGGGCCGTCGTCTCGGGCGAGAAGCGCCACGCCCACGACTACATCGAAGGCCTGAACATGCTGGCCTCCATGCGCCTGTGCGCCAACGTGCCGGCCCAGTTCGGCATCCAGACGGCCCTGGGCGGCCACCAGAGCATCAACGACCTGGTGCTGCCCACGGGGCGGCTCGGCCGCCAGCGCGATCTCGCCTGGGAGCTCCTTACCGACATTCCCGGCGTCTCCTGCGTCAAGCCCCAGGCGGCCATGTACCTCTTCCCCAAGCTCGACCCGAGGATGTACCCGATCACGGACGACCAGCAGTTCATCCTCGAGCTGCTGCTGGAGGAGCGGGTGCTGCTGGTGCAGGGCACGGGCTTTAACTGGCCGCACCCGGACCATTTCCGCGTCGTCTTCCTGCCCAACAGCGACGACCTGACCGAGGCCATCGGCCGCATAGGCCGCTTCCTGCACCACTACCGCAAGCGGCACGGGGCATGAAGATCATCGAGGTGACGGACGAAGCGGGCGCCCTCGTCGCGCCGGACTGGCTGGCCTGCGCCGAGCGGGTGCACCGCCAGTTGCGGCCCCACCTGCCGGCCAATTACGCGGAGAAGATGGGCCGCGTCATCGCCGGCGGCGCCCGCATGGCGCTGGCGACCAAGGACGGGTCGGTGCTCGGTGTGGCGGTGTATCGCTGCCAGGAGAATACGGCCGACGGCGTGAAGCTCTACATCGACGACCTGGTCGCCGACGAGGAGCACCGCTCCGAAGGCGTCGGCCACGCGCTGCTGAAGCACATTGCCGCGGAGGCGCGCCGGCGCGGCTGCGACTGCATCGTGCTCGATTCCGGCACCCATCGCACGCGGGCGCACCGGTTCTATTTCCGCGAAGGCTTCGTCATCACCTCGTTCAATTTCAAGAAGATCCTGTTATGAAACCGATCAATGTAGGCCTGCTGGGCATCGGCACCGTGGGCGGCGGCACCTTCTCCGTGCTCCAGCGCAACGAGGAGGAAATCACCCGCCGCGCCGGCCGACCCATCCGCATCAGCGTGGTGGCCGACAAGAACCTCGAGCTGGCGAAGCAGGTGACTGGCGGCGCCTGCCGCCTCACCGACGATGCCTTCGCGGTGGTCGCCGACCCGGAAGTGGACATCGTCGTCGAGCT
>CAYZLI010000172.1:0-7775 GCA_964479195.1 uncultured Rhodocyclaceae bacterium | reverse complement strand
TCGATGCTGCCGCCATGGGCCTGCACGGCCTGGCGGCTGATGGCCAGGCCGAGGCCGTAGCCGCCGCTGGCGCGGTCGCGGGCTTCGCCCACCCGGGCGAAGGGCTCGAACAGGCGGGCGAGCTCCGCCTCCGGCACGCCGGGGCCGCGGTCGCGCACCGTGACCACCGCCTGGGCGTCGGCGATCGTGAGGGCGACCTCGACGGCGGTGCCCGCCGGCGTGTGGCGCACGGCGTTGCGCACCACGTTCTCCACGGCTGAGCGCAGCAGGACCGGGTCGCCGTTCACCGTGGCCCCGTCGGCGGCGGCGAAGGCCACTTCCTTGTCCTGCGCCTCCGCCTCGAAGGCGGCGTCCTCGACCACGGCGCCCAGCAGCTCGGCGAGGTCCACCGGCCGCCGCTCGAAGCGCGCCTGGCCGCCCTCCAGCCGCGCCAGGGAGAGCACGTCGGCGACCAGGGCTTCCAACTGGTCCGCCTCCCGCTCGATGCGCTCCAGCATGGGAGCCCCGGCCGCCTGCTTGCGCGCGAGCTCCAGGGCCACTCGCAGCCGCGCCAGGGGCGAGCGCAGCTCGTGGGAGACGTCGCGCAGCAGCCGGCGCTGCGCCTCCAGCAGCTCGCGCACGCGCTCGGCCATGAGGTCGAAGTCGCGGGCCAGGGCGGCGATCTCGTCGCGCCCGGCATAGCCCACGCGCACGTCCAGGTTGCCCGCCGCCACGGCCTGGGCGGCGCCGCGCAGCCGGCGCAGGGGCCGCGTGATCAGCGCGGCCAGGCCGAAGCACACCAAGCCGCTCACCGCCACGGCCATGGCGATGCGCACGCCCAGGGGCAGTTGGGGAAAGTCGCGCGTGGGCACCAGCGCCGCCAGATAGAGGGGCGGATCGCTCCCGGGCACCGGGCGCACCACGGACACCAGGCCGGGGCGCAGGGTGTGCACGCCCGGCTCCAGGGGCGCGTCCAGGTGGCGGCGGAAGCGCGGATGCATGGGGCGGTGGTCGCCGAGGGGCCGGCGCTGGGCATCGAGCAGCACGAGCCCCATGCGCTCGCCATAGGCGATGCCGGCGAGCCAGCGGCGCACCGCCGGCATGCCCTGGTCGGCGAGCAGGGTGGACACCGTCTCGGCATGGGCGTCCACCCGCCCGGTCACCTGGGTGAGGGTGTCTTCGCCGAGATAGCGCTCGGCGGCGAAAAGCGCCGCCCCCAGCAGCAGGGCGGCCAGCCAGAAGGAGAGGAAGATCTTGGTGAAGAGGGAGCCCATGGGAGCCTCTATCGCACCACGTACTGGTAGCCGGCGCCGCGCACGGTCTGGATGCGCGGCGCGCCGTCGGCGAAGGCGCCCAGCTTGCGCCGGATCTGGGTCATGTGCACCTCGATGCGCCGGTCATAGGCCTGCAGGGGCCGGCCGAGGCCATCGGCGGCCAGGAGTTCCTTGGAGACGACGCGCCCGGCGTCTTTCACCAGCACGGCGAGCAGGTTGAATTCCGCTCCCGTGAGCGCCACCGGCTGGCCGGCGACGCGGGCCTCGCGGGTGGCCGAATTGAGCTCCAGGTCGCCCACCTGCAGCGGCGCCGCCCCGGGGACGGCGCCGGCGCGGCGCAGCAGGACGCGCAGCCGCGCCACCAGCACGCGCGGATTGCAGGGCTTGGCCACGTAGTCGTCGGCGCCCAGCTCCAGCCCGACCACCGTATCCGTGTCCTCGCCCCGGGCCGTGAGCATCAGCACGGGCGCCGAGAGCACCGGCCGGATGCGCTTGAGCACGTCGAAGCCGTTCAGGCCCGGCAGCATGACATCCAGGATCACCGCGTCCCAGTGCTCGCGGCCGGCCCGCTCCACCGCCGCCCGCCCGTCGTGCACGGCCGTCACCGCGAAGCCCTCCGTGGCCAGGTATTCGGCCAGCAGCCGGCACAGCTCGACGTCGTCATCGACCAGGAGTATGTGTTGCATGGGGGCATTGTCGCCGCTGCCGCGGCGGCAAGGAAGTGGGTGGCAGGCCGCTTTGCACTTCCTTGCAGTTGTTTGCCCGATCGCCACCCAACCTGAGGCGCCGCGCGCGTAGATTGGCTGCACCGCTTCACTTCACCTGGAGGTCACCATGAAACGCAAGAACCAGTTTGTCGCCGCGGCGCTCGCCGCCGCCCTGATCGCCGCCGCCGGCAGCGCCGCCGCCTTCGGCGGCCGTGGCGCGGGAATGATGGGCGCCGAGTGCGGCGGCCCGCGCATGCTCGGCGCAGTCTATCGCCTGGACGATCTCACGCCCGAGCAGAAGAAGCAGCTCGACGGCCTGCGCAACGAAAGCCGCAAGCTGATGGACAAGGCGCGCGACGACCGCCGCGCCCTGCACGACGCGCTGCAGGACGGCGCCGACGCGGAGAAGATCCGGCCCCTCGCGGAGAAGCAGGGCCAGGCGGTGACCGCCATGATCCTGCGCCAGGTCGAGACCCGCGCCACCCTGGAGAAGATTCTCACCAAGGCGCAACGGGATAAGCTCGGCGACCTGTCCTGCGCCGGCGGACGCGGCGGCCATCGCCACGGCGGGCCCGGCTTCGGCCCGGGGCTGTGAGCATCGGTAGGGCGCATTAGACCGGTGGGAGCGGCGCCTCGCCGCGAATAGGCGGCCGCCCGTTCGCGCCGAGGGCGGCGCTCCCACAAGACTGGGCGAAGCCGTAATGCGCCGGATGCGTGTCGGCGCAATGCGCTTCGCCCTTCGACAGGCTCAGGACAGGCTTATTGCGCCTACGGCAGCGTGAAATCAGGTCCCCAGGACCCAGAGGGTGGCGCCCAGCCACCCGGCCGCGGCGCCCAGCAGATGGGGATCGCGCAGCAATTCCCGGGCCGGGTCCCCCCCGCCGCCGCGCCGGTATAGCAGGAAGAGGTAGCGGAACATGCCGTAGAGGACGAACGGCACGGTGTAGATGAGGTCGGCCGTACCGTGCAGGGCCACCGTGTCCTCGCTCACCGTGTACAGGCCGTAGGAGACGAGGGTGCCGGCCGCCGCCACCGTGATCATCTGGTCGAGCAGGGCCGGCGTGTAATGCTGCAGCACGGGCCGGTGGCTCCCGCCCTCCCCGGCGAGGGCATTCAACTCGGCGCGGCGCTTGGCGAAGCCGAGAAACAGGGTGAGCATCAGGCCGCACAGCAGCAGCCACTGGGAGGGCGCGATGCCGATGCCCAGGGTGCCGGCGAGGATGCGCAGCATGAAGCCGGCGGCGATGAGGAACACGTCGAGGATCACCACGTGCTTCAGCCGCAGGCTGTAGGCCACGTTGAGCCCGAGATAAGCGAAATAGATCCAGGGCGCCGAGCCGGCCCCTGCCAGGCCCAGCGCGAGCCCCGCCCCGGCGCAGGCGAGCATCACGGCGGCTGCGGCGCCCACGCCCACCGCGCCGCTCGCCACGGGCCGCCGGCGCTTGTCCGGATGCCGCCGGTCCTCTTCCCGGTCGAGGATGTCGTTCATGGCGTACACGCTGCCGGCCAGCAGGCAGAAGGCGGCGAAGGCATACAGGGCCTGGACGAGCCTCTGCGGATCGTCCCAGGCATGGCCGAAGAGCAGGCCGACGAAGACGAAGCCGTTCTTCACCCACTGGTGCGGGCGGAGCAGGCGGAAGTAGATAAGCAACCGTCTCATTCCGTCATTCCGCATCCGTCGCGTCAGCAAGAGCGCTCCGGAAAATACCGCGCGCAGAAATAGCACGGCCCCTTCGGCAGCCAGGCCGGTATGGCGTAGTACTTGTCGCGCACCTTCGCCAGGACGCCGTCGCGGTAGGCCGCGTAGTCGAAGCCGCGGCCGAGCACCAGGTGGAAGGTCGCGCCGCGCAGCTCGATGCGCCGCAGCTCGATCTCGCGGAAATAGGGCGCGTAGTCCGCGGCATCGGGCGCGGTCTTGCGCAGGACGAGGATGTGGCGCCCGTCCAGGGGGCGGAAGTCGGTGAGGATGTCGTCATGGCGCGCGTGGCTCGAGCCCTCGCCGAAGACCAGGAAGGGGCGCCGGGCATTGTAGGCCAGGGTTACGGCATTGGAATAGCCGTCCGCAGCGAAGACGTAGTCGCTTGCGTAGGGCTCGAGCTCCGCCAGCAGCCGGCGCGGCTCGAAAGTGAGCACGATGCCGTCGTAGAGGCGGGTCTTCTTCCAGGTCTCCAAGGGCAGGTGGGCGATGACGAGGATGGCCACCACGTGCAGGGCGGCGAAGCCGGCGAGGAAGCGCACCACCCGCCGCAGGGCGGCTGCGTCCACGGCGAGTGCCAGCAGGAGGAGGGCGAAGGGCAGGAAGGACAGCACCCAGTGCAGGCCGACGGTCTTTACCAGGGACAGGGCGGCGAACACCGTAAGCGGCACGAGCGCGATGAACGCCAGGGCGCGCACGTCGCTGCGCTGCGCCGCTTGGGCGATGACGCCGGCACGCCGCCCCAGCAGCCACAGCACCGGCGGCGTCAGCAGGTAGAGCAGCATCACCGCGTAGAGCAGCGGCGTCTTCCACGACAGGCCCGCCCCCTCGTGGCGGTTGTAGAGGTTGAACATGAGGTTGGCCCAGCAGTGGCCCCAGTTCCACCACAGGTTGATCGCCACGAAGGGAGACGCGGCGGCGACCAGCAGGGCGAGCCCGGCGAGCCTGCGGCGCATCGGCCGCCACACGGCATGGACGAGATAGGCCAGGCCGAGCAGCGCGGCGAAGTACTTGGAGAGGAAGGCCAGGCCGAGGGCCGCCCCGGCCAGGAGATACCAGCGGAAATCGTCGTCCCGCGCCGCCCGCAGGAAGGCCAGCCCGGAGAGGAAGGAGAAGTAGATGAGCGGCGTATCGGTGGTGACGAAGACGTTCCACACGTTGTCCGGCAGGAGCAGGAAGGCGCTCGCCGCCAGCCAGGCCCGTCGACCAAGCTCGGGACAGGCGTCCGGCACCTGCCAGGCGCGCAGCAGCCAGGCGATGCCCAGCGCCAGCAGGCCCGGCTGCAGCACGACCGGCAGGCGCAGCCACCACTGGGCGTCGGAGACGGCGAGCAGCGCCGCCAGCCACCAGCCGATCATGGGCGGATGGTCGTAGTAGCCCCAGTCGGGAATCCGGCCCCACGTGACGAAGTAGGCCTCATCGCCCGTCATGGGCATGGCCCAGGCGAGCCAGAAGCGGAAGGCGAGGGTGGCCGCCAGGAGGGCGAAGAAAACCCGGACGGGGGACTGGCTCCGGCTCCCGCTCACTCTTTCTCGAGCAGTGCCACGCGCCGGTCGCGCACCGCCTGGGCGAGCAGGTCGAGCACGACGACCGAGTCCTCCCAGCCGAGGCAGGCGTCGGTGATGCTCTTGCCGTGCTCCAGCGGCTTGCCCGGGACGAGGTCCTGGCGGCCTTCCTTGAGGTGGGATTCGACCATGACGCCGAAGATGCGGTCTTCACCCGCGGCGAGCTGCCCGGCGACGTCGCGCGCCACTTCGATCTGGCGCTTGAAGTCCTTGCGGCTGTTGCCGTGGGAGAAGTCGATCATGACCCGCGCCGCCAGCCCGGCGGCCCCCAGGTCCTTGCAGGCCTTGTCCACGCTGGCGGCGTCGAAGTTCGGCTCCTTGCCGCCGCGCAGGATGACGTGGCAGTCCTCGTTGCCGTTGGTGGAGACGATGGCCGAGTGCCCGGCCTTGGTCACCGAGAGGAAATGGTGCGGGTGCTGCGAGGTGCGGATGGCGTCCACCGCGATCTTGAGGTTGCCGTCCGTGCCGTTCTTGAAGCCCACGGGGCAGGACAGCCCCGAGGCCAGTTCCCGATGCACCTGGGATTCCGTGGTGCGCGCGCCGATGGCGCCCCAGCTCACCAGATCGGCGATGTACTGGGGCGTGATCATGTCGAGGAATTCGGTGGCCGCCGGCAGGCCCATCTCGTTCAGATCCACCAGCAGGTGCCGGGCGATGCGCAGGCCCTCGTTGATCTTGAAGCTGCCGTCCAGGCGCGGATCGTTGATCAGCCCCTTCCAGCCCACCGTGGTGCGCGGCTTCTCGAAATACACGCGCATCACCACGAGCAATTCCTCGGCCAGGCGATCGGCCGCGGCCTTGAGCGCGGTGGCGTACTCGACGGCGGCGTCGAAGTCGTGCACCGAGCAGGGCCCGATGACGACCAGCAGGCGGTCGTCGGCGCCGTGCAGGATGCGGTGGATGGCCTGGCGCGCGGCAAAGGTCGTCTCCACCGCCTGGGGCGTCGGCGGGAACTCGCGCAGCAGATGCGAGGGCGGCGCCACCTCGTTGATGCCCTTGATGCGGACGTCGTCGGTGATCGGGTGCGGGTAGGCGAGCCCCGGCCGGCCCGGGGAGCCGGCCGGGGCGATGGCCGGTTTGTTCGGCTTGATAGGGGTGTTCATTCTTCGGTTCCTCGCGCCGCGCCCTAATGGACCGCGCCAGAGCTGGTGCAACGAAACGGGATATTCTATCCTGAATGTTGCCTCCTCGCCTTCTCAACCGGAGCTTCCCATGGCGCCCGTCCTCACCTCCGTCCTCACCTGCCCCGCATGCGGCTTCCGGAAGGAAGAGACCATGCCCACCGATGCCTGCCTCTATTTCTACGAATGCACCGCCTGCCGCGCCCTGCTGCGGCCGCGGCCCGGCGATTGCTGCGTGTTCTGTTCCTACGGGACGGTGAAATGCCCTCCAATCCAGGAAGCGGGCTGCGCGCACTGCCAGGCGGCGCCATAAAGGGCCGCGGCGCGGGGGAAAACCCCGCCGGGCGCTTCGACGCCTGGGGGCGCGAGCCGGAAGACGACGGCTGGGGCGCCCCGCCGGAGGAGGAAGTGCCGCTCGCCACGGAGCTCTTTGCCGACGCGGCGAAGAGCGTGATTACCCACAACGACTCCCCCGACCTGCCCTTTTCCCAGTCGATCAACCCCTACCGGGGCTGCGAGCACGGCTGCATCTACTGCTACGCCCGGCCGAGCCACGCCTGGCTGGGCCTGTCCCCCGGGCTCGATTTCGAGACGAAGATCGCCTACAAGGCGGAAGCCGCCGCGCTCCTGCGCGGGGAGCTGGCGCGGCCCGGCTACGTCTGCGCGCCCATCGCCCTGGGCACCAACACGGACGCCTACCAGCCGGCGGAGCGCAGGCTGCGCATCACCCGCGGCATCGTCGAGTTGCTCGCAGCCTGCCGCCATCCGCTGACCATCGTCACCAAGTCGGCGCTCGTGGAGCGCGACCTCGACCTGCTCGCCGGCATGGCGCAGGAGAACCTGGTCCAGGTGATGTTCTCGCTGACCACGCTGGATGGGGAACTGGCCCGCAGCCTCGAGCCGCGCGCCGCCCGGCCGCGGCGCCGGCTCGAGGCCATGGGCCGGCTGGCCCAGGCGGGCGTGCCCGTGGGCGTGCTCGCCGCCCCGGTCATCCCCGCCCTCACCGACCACGAGCTGGAGGCCATCCTCGCCGCCGCCCGGGAGGCCGGCGCGGACTGCGCCGCCTACACCCTGCTGCGCCTGCCCTACGAGGTGAAGGAGCTGTTCGAGGCCTGGCTCGCCCGGCACGCGCCGGGCCGCGCCGCCCATGTCCTGAGCCTCGTCCGGCAGATGCGCGACGGCCGGCTGAACGACCCGCGGTTCGTGGCGCGCATGACAGGCGCCGGCCTCTTCGCCGAGCTCATCAATCAGCGCTTCCGCGTCGCCTGCCGGCGCCTGGGGCTGAACGAGCGCCGGCTGGAGCTCGATTGCAGCCGCTTCCGGCCGCCGCGGGAAGAGAACGGCCAGTTGAGCCTCTTTCCGTAGGGCGCATTAGGCCGCAGGCCGTAATGCGCCGAAGCCATCCGGCGCAATGCGCTTCGCCCTTCGACAGG
>CAYZLI010000171.1:5077-7922 GCA_964479195.1 uncultured Rhodocyclaceae bacterium | reverse complement strand
GCGGCTACCATGCGAGAACGAAATGCATATTTCATGCATCGTTCAGCGCAGAGGGCATCATGGCGACGATTACCGGAACGACACTCGACGACAACCTCGTCGGGACCGAGGCGCAACCCGACACCTTGTATGGCTTGGCCGGCAACGACGTATTGACCGGCGATCTCAGCGGGCTGCCGCAGCTCGGCTCGGCTGCCTCCGGCGGGGCGGCCGACGGGCCGAGCTCCCAGGCCGCGACCAGCGCCGACGGCCGCTACGTGGTGTTCGAAAGCGGTGCCGGCAACCTGGTAGCCGGCGATACCAACGGCACGGTAGATATCTTCCTCAAGGACCTGCAGACCGGTGCGATCACCCGGGTGAACACGGCGGCCGACGGGACCGAGGCCCGCGGCGGCCTGAGCGGCGGCGCCGCGGTCAGCGCCGACGGGCGCTACGTGGTCTTCCAGAGCTTCGCCGGCAACCTGGTGGCAAACGACTCCAATGTTGCCCACGACATTTTCCTCAAGGACACCCTGACCGGCGCCATCACCCGGGTGAGCACGGTGGCCGGCGTGCAGGGCGGGGGCAACAGCCTCAACCCGTCCATGAGCGCCGACGGGCGCTACGTGGTGTTCGAGACCGACGCCCCCAACCTGGTGGCGGGGGACACCAACGGCATGCGCGACATCCTCCTCAAGGACACGGTGACCGGGGCCCTGACCCGCGTCAATGCGTCCGCCGCCGGCGCCCAGGCGACGGGCGGCGCGAGCGGCGGCGCCGTCATCAGCGCCGACGGCCGCTACGTGGTGTTCGAAAGCAGCGCCACCGACCTGGTGGCCGGCGATACCAACGGACAGGCGGACCTCTTCATGAAGGACCGGGTCACCGGCGCCATCACCCGCGTGAACACCACGGCCACCGGCGGCCAGACGACGGGGGGCGCGAGCGCGGCCGCGGTCAGTGCCGACGGCCGCTACGTGGCCTTCGCCAGCAGCGCCGCCGGCCTGGTGGCCGGGGACAACAACGGCCAGTCGGACATCTTCCTCAAGGACACCGTGACCGGCGCCATCACCCGCGTCAGCACGGACGCCACCGGCGCCCAGGCGACGGGCGGCGGCAGCTTCGCTCCGGCCGTGAGCGCCGACGGCCGCTACGTGGCCTTCCAGAGCGACGCCGGCAACCTGGTGGCGGGCGACTCCAACGGGCTCGCCGACATCTTCGTCAAGGACACCCAGACCGGGGCCATCGCCCGCGTCAGCCCGGCGGGCGGCAGCTTCGCCCCCGCCTTGAGCGCCGACGGGCGCTACGTGGTGTTCCATACGGACGCCGACAACGTGGCCGCCGGCGACGCCAACGGCCAGACCGACGTCATCCGCGTGCCCAATTCCCTGGGCCCGAGCGACGTGCTGGTGGGCGGGCCGGGCGACGACACCTATATCCTGGCGATGCCCAACGACGCGGTGGTCGAGGCGCCCAACGAGGGGGTGGACACGGTCCGCGCGAGCACCGGCTACACCCTGTCGGACAACGTGGAGAACCTCGTCCTCACGGGCGCGGCGGCGATCGACGGGACGGGCAACGCCCTGGACAACGTGCTGACGGGCAACGCGGGTATCAACACCTTGAGCGGCGGGGCCGGCAACGACACCCTGACGGGGGGCGGCACCCCCCTGCTGGATCCCCTGCTGCCCGGCGACGTGCTGCAGGGCGGGCTGGGCGACGACACCTACCTGGTCACCGCCCCCAACGACCGGGTGGTCGAGGCGGCGAACGAGGGTACGGACACGGTGCAGAGCCAGACCAGCTACACCCTGGCCGCCAACGTGGAGAACCTGGTGCTCACAGGTACCGCGGCGATCGACGGCACGGGCAATGCCGCCGCCAACAGCCTCACGGGCAATAGCGCCGCCAACATCCTGGATGGCGGGGCCGGGGCGGACAGCATGGCCGGCGGCCGGGGCAACGACACCTACACGGTGGACAACGCCGGGGACGTGGTCAGCGAGCTCCCCGGCGGGGGCAACGACACCATCGTGTCTTCCACGAGCCTGGTCCTGCCGGACAACGTGGAGAACCTCGTCCTCACCGTCAAGGAGCGCAGCGGCACGGGCAACGCCCTCAACAACACCCTCATGGGCACCTTCGGCAAGGACTTCCTGGACGGCGGCACCGGGATGGACACCATCTCCTACGCCAACGCCGCCGCCGGGGTGACGGTGCGCATCGACCTGGTGCCGGTCGCGAACAAGACCGGCGGCGCGGGGGAGGACACCCTGTCCAACTTCGAGAACATTACCGGCAGCGCCTTCAACGACACCCTGACCGGCAGCGCCGGCAACAACGTCATCGAGGGCGGCGCCGGCGACGACGTCATGGACGGCGGGGCCGGCAGCGACGTGGTCTCCTACGCCACGGCCGGCGCGGCGGTGACGGTGAACCTGGGGCTCGCGACCCCCCAGAACACGGGCGGCGCGGGCACCGATACGCTGGCCGGCTTCGAGCACATCCTCGGCAGCCGCTACGGCGACACCCTCATCGGCGATGCCGGCGACAACGTGCTCAAGGGCGGTGGCGGGAAAGACATCCTGACGGGCGGCGCGGGTATGGACGCCTTCGTCCTCAACAGCACGAGGGGACCCGACACCATCACGGATTTCCTCTCCGGCATCGACAAGCTGCGCTTCAACCAGACGGGGCTGCGGGTGGGCGATGGCGACACGCTGGTGGAGAACGGCGTCGTGGCGGCCCGGGGCGGCTTCGACGCCGGCGCCGAGCTGGTGATCATCACCAACAACATCGCCAACGGCATAGGGCCGATCCGGGCCGCGGCGGCCATCGGTTCGGCGACCACGGCCTACGCCGCGGG
>CAYZLI010000171.1:0-4977 GCA_964479195.1 uncultured Rhodocyclaceae bacterium | reverse complement strand
GGCCGATCCGGGCCGCGGCGGCCATCGGTTCGGCGACCACGGCCTACGCCGCGGGCCAGACGTCCTTGTTCGCCGTGAGCAATGGCACCGACACGGGGGTGTTCCTGTTTACCTCGGCCGGGGCGGACGCCACGGTGAGCGCCACCGAGCTCACCCTGCTGGGCACGCTTTCGGGCACTTCGACCACGAGCCTGGCGGATTATCTCTTCGTGGCCTGAGCCGGCCCCCCCGGCACCCGCCCCTCGGAGGGCAGCATGGCCACGATCACGGGAACGGCGCTCGACGACCGCCTCGTCGGCGTCGCCGGGCAGCCCGATGCCCTGTACGGCTTGGCGGGCAACGACACCCTGACGGGAGAAGTTCCCCTCGCCGCGCCGCCCATCGTTCGCGTGAGCACCGGCGCGGGCGGGGTCCAGGCCATGGGCGCGAGCGCCGATCCGGTCCTCGGCACCGACGGCCGCTATGTCCTGTTCCAGAGTTACGCCGCCAACCTGGTGGCGGGGGACACCAACGGCCTGGCCGACATCTTCCTCAAAGACACGCTGACCGGCAGCATTACCCGCGTGAACACGTCTGGCTTCGGCGCCCAGGCGACGGGCACCAGCTTCAGCCCGGCGGCGAGTGCCGGCGGGCGCTACGTGGCCTTCGACAGCTTCGCCGCCAACCTGGTGGCCGGGGACACCAACCGGCTGCGCGACGTCTTCCTCAAGGACACGCTGACCGGCGCGATCACCCGGGTCGACACCACGGCCGCGGGCGCCGAGGCGACGGGGGGCGGCAGCTTCGCCCCCCGCGTGAGCGCCGACGGCCGCTACGTGGTGTTCGCCAGCGATGCGACCAACCTGGTGCCGGGCGACAGCAACGGCGCCCGGGACATCTTCCGCAAGGACCTGGCGACGGGGGCGATCTCCCGCGTGAATACGGGGGCCGCGGGCACTCAGGCCAGCGGGGGCATCAGCATCGGGCCGGCGGCGAGCGCCGACGGCCGCTACGTGGCCTTCGCGAGCGATGCGACCGACCTGGTGCCCGGCGACAGCAACGGCGTGCGCGACGTCTTCCGCAAGGACACCCTGACCGGGGCCATCCTGCGCGTCAGCACGGATGCGGCCGGCGCCCAGGCGACGGGGGGCGCCAGCACCGGCGCCGCCATCAGCGCCGACGGGCGCTACGTGGCCTTCCAGAGCGCGGCCGGCAACCTGGTGGCGGGCGACAGCAACGGCGTCGCGGACATCTTCGTCAAGGACACCCTGACCGGCGCCATGGCCCGCGTCAGCACGAACGCCGCCGGCCTCGAGGCGACGGGGGCCAGCTCCGCTGCGGCCATCAGCGCCGACGGCCGCTACGTGGTCTTTCTGAGCGAGGCGGCCGACCTGGTGGCGGGCGACAGCAACCGGCTGGCGGACGTCTTCGTCAAGGACACCTGGACGGGCGCCATCGCCCGCGTGAACACGGACGCCGCCGGCGCCCAGACCTGGGGCGCCCTAGGCAGTCCCGTCATCAGCGCCGACGGCCGTTACGTGGCTTTCGCCGGCAACGCCAGGACCCTGGTCGGCGGCGACACGAACTGGACGACGGACGTGTTCCGCGTCCTCAATCCCCTGCGCGAGGACGATGTGCTGCGGGGCGGGCCGGGCAACGATACTTATGTCATCGCCATGCCGAACGACCGGGTGATCGAGGCGCCGAACGAGAGCACGGACACGGTGTATGCAAGCCTCGGCTACGCCCTGCCGGACCACGTGGAGAACCTGGTGCTCACGGGCACCGGGGCGATCCGCGGCACGGGCAACGCCCTGGACAACATTCTTAGGGGCAACGGGGCGGTCAATACGCTCATCGGCGGGGCCGGCAACGACACCCTCACCGGGGGCGGCCCCCTCGTCGTGCCCATCGCCCGCGTGAGCACCGGCGCGAACGGGGCCCAGGCGACCGGGACCTTCGGCTTCTCCAATCCCGCTATCTGCGCCGACGGCCGCCACGTGGTGTTCGAAAGCTCGGCCGTCATGCTGCCGGGCGACACGCAGGCCACCGGGGGCCTGCTGCTCAAGGACACCCTGACCGGCGCCCTCACCCGCGTGACCGCCACCACCGGCGGCGCCGACGGCTCGGATCCCGCCCTGAGCGCCGACGGCCGCAATGTGGTGTTTACGAGCTGGACCGCCAACCTGGTCGCGGGCGACACGAACCAGGGGCCCGACATCTTCCGCAAGGACATCCTGACCGGCGCGATCACCCGCGTGAGCACCTCTGCCCTCGGCGCCCAGGCGCTCGGGGGCGCCAGCTCCGCCCCCTCCGTCAGCGCCGACGGCCGCTACGTGGCCTTCGCCAGCGAGGCGTACAACCTGGTGGCGGGCGACGCCAATGGGGTGTCCGACATCTTCCTCAAGGACACCCTGACTGGGGCCATCACCCGCGCGAGCACGGGAACCGGCGGGACCCAGGCGACGGGGGGTGGCAGTTTTGCGCCCAATCTCAGCGCCGATGGCCGCTACGTGGTGTTCGAAAGCTATGCCCGCGACCTGGTGGCCAACGACACCAACGGGCAGACCGACGTCTTCCTGAAAGACATGGCGACCGGCGCCACCCTGCGTGTGAATACCTCCGCCACCGGCGCCGAGGCCCTGGGGGGCATGAGCGGGGCCGCCGCGGTCAGCACCGGCGGGCGCTACGTGACGTTCGAAAGCTCCGCCGGCAACCTGGTGGCGGGCGATACCAATCGAACGACCGACGTCTTTCTCAAGGACACCGTGACCGGCGCGATCACCCGCGTCAGCACGAGCGCCACCGGGGCCGAGGCGACGGGGGCCAGCGCGGGCCCTGCCCTCAGCGCCGATGGCCGCTACGTGGCCTTCGTGAGCGCCGCCGCCAACCTGGTGGCGGGCGATACCAACGGGGTGGCGGACGTCTTCGTCAAGGACACCCGCACCGGCGCCATCGCCCGGCTGAGCACGGATGCCGGCGGAGCCCAGGCCACGGCTGGCAGCCTCGGTGCCGCCATCAGCGGCGACGGGTGCTACGTGACCTTCGCCAGCACTGCCTCCAACCTGGTCGCCGGCGACACGAACGGCATGACCGACGTCTTCCGCGTGCTCAACCCCCTGCTGGACGGCGACCTGCTGCAGGGCGGGCCGGGCGACGACACCTACCTGGTCGCCGTGCCCAAGGACCGCGTGATCGAGGCCGCGAACGAAGGCATCGACACGGTGCGGAGCCCGGTCGGCTACACCCTGTCCGCCGACGTGGAGAACCTGGTGCTGACGGGTGACGGGGCGGTGCGCGGCACGGGCAATGCGCTGGCCAACCACCTCACCGGCAATGTCGCCAGCAATCTCCTCAACGGCGGGGCGGGGGCGGATACCATGGTGGGCGGCGGGGGCGGCGACACCTATGTGGTGGACGACGCCGGGGACGTCGTGACGGAGCTGCCGGGAGGCGGGGCCGACACGGTCCTGTCTTCCGTCACCCTCGCCCTGCCAAATGAAGTGGAGAACCTCAAGCTCACCGGCCTCACCGGCACGGAGGCGATCAACGGGTCGGGCAACGGGTTGAACAACCTCATCATCGGCAACGCCGGCAACAATGTCCTCAACGGCGGCGCCGGGGTGGATACCGTCTCCTACGCCTACGCCGCCGCCGGGGTGACCGTGCGCATCGACCTGGCGCCGGTCGTGAATGCCACCGGCGGGGCCGGGACGGACCGGCTCATCAACTTCGAGAACATCATCGGCAGCGCCTACAACGACACCCTGACCGGCAGCGCCGGCAACAACGTGATCGAGGGTGGCGCCGGCAACGACGTCCTGGACGGCGGGGCCGGCAGCGACACCGCCTCCTACGCCACCGCCGGCGCCGCCGTGACGGTGAACCTGGGCTTTGCCACCCCCCAGAACACGGGCGGCGCGGGCATGGACACGTTGCGCAATTTCGAGTACCTCATCGGCAGCCGGTTCAACGACACCCTCACCGGGGACGCCGGCAACAACGTGCTCAAGGGCGGCGCCGGGGCGGACAGGTTGACGGGCGGTGCGGGCATGGACTCCTTCGTCTTCAACAGCAAGCTGGGGGCCGACATCATCACGGATTTCGTCTCCGGCACGGACAAGCTGTGCCTCAGCCAGGCGGGCCTGCGGGTGGGAGATGGCGACACCCTGGTGGAAAACGCCGTTGCGGTGGAGGGCCCGGGCGGCTTTGCCGCCAACGCCGAGCTGGTGATCGTCACCCGGAACATCGCGGATTTCATCGGCCCCGCCGTGGCTGCGGCGGTGATCGGCTCGGCCAGCACGGCTTACGCCGCGGGGGCCACCAGTCTGTTCGCCGTACGCAACGGCACCGAAACCGCGATCTACCTGTTCACCTCGGCCGGCGCGGACGCCCTGGTGAGCGCCACCGAGCTCACCCTGTTGGGCATGGCCTCGGGCACGACGGCTACGGGCCCGGCCGATTACCTGTTCGTCGCCTGAGCCGGGTCGCCTACCCGCACTTGCCGCAATCGCCCGCCCCTTGCGGTAGGGGAGCACCCGATTCGCGGCCGGCCCGAGGCGGTTAGCATGTATTCGTCATCATTCATCTCGGAGCGGGGACGGCATGGCCACGATTATGGGAACGGCACTCGACGACAGTCTCATGGGCGTCGCGGGGCAATCCGACACTTTGTACGGCTTGGCGGGCAACGACACCCTGACGGGCGGCGACGAGCTTGTCGCGCCCATTGCCCGCGTGAGCACCAATGGCGCGAGCAGAGGCCCCAGCGTCAGCGCCGACGGCCGCTATGTGCTGTTCGAGGGCGGGCCCGACCTGCTGCCCGGGGAAACCAGTCCCTTGGCGGGCCTCTTCCTCAAGGACATGGCGACCGGTTCGATCGCCCGGGCGGGGACTACCGCCGCCGGCGTTCAGCCGCTGTATGACGCCTACGGCACCTATTTGGAACTTGATTACCAATGAACCTCAGCCAACTTTACGAGCCGGTACGGCATAGGC